>CANONE010000061.1 GCA_947567585.1 uncultured Clostridia bacterium
TTTGGTTAGGATTTTAAGGTCAAGGTCGCCTCCGGCGGCTTAAGAAACTTTCTGTAGAAAGTTTCTTAAGAATCTTCAAAGACTTTTATGCCGGATTTTGTTTTGGCCGGGCCGTAAGCTGGGCGGGCGCCGCCGCCGGCGGGCAGAGCCCTACGGCCTTACGGCGGCGGCTATCAGCTCAACGAAGCCGGAGTGGGTGCAGTCCCGCACTAGGCGCAGGGCGTTGGCGACGGCGGGGGCTTGGGCGTTGCCGTGCATCTTGAATACGGGCTTTGCCGCGCCGATGATGGCCGCGCCGCCATAGGTGTTGTAGTTCATTGTCTTTTTTAGGCCCTGTAAGTCCTTATAGATCATGGCCGCTGCCAGCTTATTTTTCGCGGACTTCTTAAAAATATCCTTCACCATCCCCATCATGGCCAGGGCCGTGCCCTCGTAGAGTTTTAACACCGTGTTGCCGGTGAAGCCGTCCGCTACTACAACGTCGCACTGCCCATAGGGGATATCCCGGGGCTCAATATTGCCGATAAAATTGATCTCCCCGCACTCCTTTAGCAGACCGTAGGCATTTTGCCGCAGGGGGTCCCCTTTGTGGGACTCCGACCCCACGTTAACCAAGCCCACCCGGGGATTTTCCACCCCCATTACCTTTTCCATGTACACCGAGCCCATCAGGCCAAACTGTAAAAGCATCTCCGGGCGGCACTCTACGTTGGCCCCCGCGTCGGAAATCATAAAGAACCCCTTTGTACTGGGCAGCACTGGGGCAAAGGCCACCCGCTTGATCCCTTTGATCCGCTTAACGATCATGGTCGCCCCCACGGTAAGAGCCCCGCTGTTCCCGGCGCTGGCAAAGGCGTCTCCCTGGCCCTGGGCCACAGCCCGCAGCCCCACGGCCATGGAACTCTCGGACTTCTCCTTCAGGATGCTTCCCGGCTCGTCCTCCATGGTCAGCACGTCCGGGCAGTGCAGCACCTCCATTTTCCGAAAAGGCTCCTCCAGGCCCCGCTCCCTGGCGCAGGCCAGCAGCTTGTCCCTGTCTCCTGTCACGGCGATTTCCACTTCCAGCTCTTCCAGCGCCTGGGCACAGCCCGCCAGAATTTCCCCTGGGGCGTTGTCCCCGCCAAAACCGTCAACAATAATCCGCATCTTTTATAACCTCCTCCAGGTCCGCCAGCGCCCGTTTGGCCAGCAGCCCATATCGCTCCCGCTTGTCCCGCACCTGTTCCGCAAGGGGCGGCAAAATGCCGAAGTTCGCCCCCATGGGCTGGAAATCCTTCCCCTCATACCCCGCCGCATAGCGGCTCAGGGCTCCCATCATGGTGGTCTTAGGCAGCGCCAGCGGAGCCCGCCCCCGCAACAGGCGCGCCGCGTTGATTCCAGCCAGCATCCCTGAAGAAGCCGACTCCATATAGCCCTCTACCCCGGTAATCTGTCCGGCAAAAAATAGTCCGGGCCGCTGCCGCAGGGAGTAATCCGGGTCCAAAAGCCGGGGGGAATCCAGAAAGGTATTGCGGTGCATGACCCCATACCGGACGAACTCCGCGTTCCTGAGCCCTGGTATCATCCCGAAAACCCGGCGCTGCTCTCCAAATTTCAGGTTGGTCTGAAAGCCTACCAGATTGTATAAGCTATTCTCTCGGTTTTCCGTGCGCAGCTGCACCACCGCCCAGGGGCGGCGGCCGGTTCTGGGGTCCACAAGCCCCACCGGCTTCATAGGGCCAAAGCGAGCGGCGTCCCGCCCCCGGGAGGCCAGCACTTCAATGGGCATACAGCCTTCATAGACCTTGGGGTTCCGCACGTCCACATCATGCCGGGGGGCCCGTTCCGCCCCCAGCAGAGCCTCTATAAAGGCTTCATACTCCCCCCTGTCCATGGGGCAATTGATGTAATCTCCGCCGCCCTGGCCCCGGCCATAGCGGTCGGCGGTGAAACAGCGGTCCATTTGAATGCTCTCCCGGCTGACAATGGGCGCCGCCGCGTCAAAGAAGCTGAGCCCGCCTCCGCACAGCCCCTGGATGTCCTGAGACAGGGCCTCGGCGGTCAGCGGCCCGGTGGCAATCACGGCGGGGGCTTCCGGCAGGGCTTTCAGCTCTTCCCGGCGCACCTGGATCAGCGGGCAGCCTTCAATGGCTTTGGTGGCCAAGCGGGAGAACTCCTCCCGGTCCACCGCCAGCGCGCCCCCGGCAGGCACCTGGGACTTTTCCGCACATTCTATCAGCAGCGAGCCCAGCCGGCGCATTTCCTCCTTTAAGAGCCCCGCGGCGCTCTCGATCCTGGCGGCTTTTAGAGAATTAGAACAAATGAGCTCCGCAAAGCCGGCGCTTTTGTGGGCCGGAGAATATTTTTGAGGCTTCATCTCTATAAGCTCCACCCTTATCCCGGCCTTGGCAATCTGCCACGCGGCCTCGCATCCGGCCAAGCCCGCGCCTACTACTGTCACTGTTTCCATGTGGCCTCCTTAAGGTCGCCTCCGGCGGTCAAGTTCGGTTTGCGAACTTGCGGGAACATCTTTGAAAAAAGTTCCCCCGCATCCTTCAAAAACTTTTTCCTTGGCTATTCTGCATTCCCTGGGTTTTTCATTTTTTGATCTGCCGCTGCCGGGATCCGGCTCAGTCTTTCGGGACCTTCCCAGGGAAGGTGCAGCCTTCTGTCATGCAGTAAATGCGCTTGTCTTTGGTCTTTTTCTGCATCAGGGTCTTGCCGCAGACAGGGCATTTCTCCTTGGTGGGCGGGTCCCAGGAAACGAAATCACACTCGGGGTAGCGGTCGCAACCATAGAAGACCCGGCCCTTTTTGGACTTGCGCTCAATGATATTCCCACCGCATTTGGGGCACTCTGCGCCAGTGGTTTTTACAATCTTCTTGATGTTCTGGCACTCCGGATAGCCCGAGCAGGCGATGAATTTGCCAAAGCGCCCGTGCTTAACCACCATAGGCCGGCCGCATTTGTCGCAGATTTCGTCGGTTTCGTCCTCTTTTAGGTGGATTTTCACCCCGTCCATAGCCTTTTTTGCCTTTTGCACGGTCTTGTCGAAGTCGTCGTAGAAGCTCTGCAGGGTGTCTACCCATTCCTCGTCCCCCCGCTGCACCGCGTCCAGATTGTCCTCCACCTGGGCGGTGAACCGCACATTGACGATTTTGGGAAACTGCTCCTTCATCAGCTGGGTGATCACCTCCCCCAGCTCCGTGGGCTTAAACGCCTTGCCCTCCCGGGTAACGTACTCCCGCATGGTAATGGTGGAGATAGTGGCCGCATAGGTGGAAGGCCGCCCAATGCCGTTTTCTTCCAGGCTCTTAATAAGGGAAGCCTCTGTAAACCGGGGCGGCGGCTGGGTGAAATGCTGGTTGCCCTTGAGCTCCCGGACCTTCAGCTTCATCCCCTCTTCCAAGGGCGGCAGATCCTTTCCAGCCTTCTCCTCCTCGTCGCGGCTCTCCTCGTAGAGGGCGGTAAAGCCCTCGAAGGCCACGTTAAACCCGCTGGCCTTAAAGATATATTCCCCAGCCAAAATATTGGCCTGGGTAGTGTTCAGCACGCAGTTGGCCATCTGGCTGGACAAAAAGCGCTCCCAGATCAGCTTGTAGAGCTTATACTGGTCCGGCGTCAAGGAATCCTTCACCCGCTCCGGGCTCAAAGAGATGGTGGAGGGCCGAATGGCCTCGTGGCCGTCCTGGGCGTTGGCCCGGGACTTAAAGTGCCGAGGCTTTGGCGGCAGATACTTCCCGCCCCAGCGGCCCTCAATATACTCCGCCGCCTCCCGAATAGCGTCCTCGGACACCCGCAGGGAATCGGTACGCATATAGGTAATCAGGCCAATGGCTCCCTGCCCCTCAATCTCCACGCCCTCATAAAGCTCCTGGGCGGCCCGCATGGTACGGTAAGCCTGAAACCCCAGCTTCCGGGACGCCTCCTGCTGCAAGGTGGACGTGATAAAGGGCGGGGCCGGCTGGCGGCTGCGCTTACCCTTCTTGACCGGCCCTACTACAAACTCCGCCTGTTCCAGCTGGGCCAGAATCTGATCCGCTTCCTCCTGGCTGCCGATCTCAATCTCCCCGTTCCTGTCCCCATAAAAGGCGGCGGGGAACTGGGTCCTGGAGGGCGGCGCGGTGAGCTTGGCGTCCAGGCTCCAATACTCCTTGGGCACAAAGGCGCGGATCTCCTCTTCCCGGTCCACAATCATCCGCACCGCCACCGACTGCACCCGGCCCGCCGAGAGCCCCTTGCGGATGGTCTTTACCAAAAAGGGGCTCAAAGTATAGCCCACCAGCCTGTCCAGTATGCGCCGGGCCTGCTGGGCGTTGACCAGGTCCATATCAATAGTCCGGGGATTGGCCATGCCCTCCGCCACGCCGGTTTTGGTAATCTCGTTGAAGGTCACCCGGTCCTGGGCATTCTCGTCCAGATCAAGGATGTAGGCCAGGTGCCAGGAGATAGCCTCTCCCTCCCGGTCCGGGTCGGTGGCCAGCAGCACGCCGTCCGACTTGGCGGCGGCGGCCTTCAGATCCTTTACCAACTGTTCTTTTCCTTTAATGATGGTGTACTTTGGCTTAAAGTGATCCTTCACATCCACGCACAGGCGGGCTTTGGGCAAGTCCCGCACATGCCCCATGGAGGCTACCACCTTGTAGCCGGGGCCAAGATATTTCTGTATCGTCTTCGCCTTGGAAGGCGACTCCACGATCACCAATTTAGACATGCTTTTCTTTCCTTTCAGGTTGTGACTTTCGCAAGGGCCGGCAAGACTTTGGGGCTCTGCTCCAAACCCCGCCCGGCTTTTCTCCTGCGCTCTTTATCCCAGACGGTAGCGTTTGCCGGGGCTGGATTTGACCAGGCCGGCCAATTCTAACCGGGTGAGCAGGGCCATAAGCTTTCCGGCGGGCAGACCGGTTTTTTCTTCCAGCTGGCCCAGGCTTTTCTCGCCGCCCTCAGCCAGCGCTTGGAGGACCTCCCGCTGTCCCGGCAGCGCCGGGCCGGAGTCTGCCAGAGCCCGGGCTGGTTCCTCATACGCCGGCGGGGCCTCTTCCCTTGTCCGGGGTTTTTCCCGGCGCTTGGGCGGGGCGTAGGCAGGGCTTGGCCTCGGGCCGCCCCAGTAGAATTCCGGGCAGTCCGAAAGGATGTCCTCGCCGTCTATCACAGGCTTTGCCCCATCGTCAATCAGCTGGCGGCTCCCCGCAAATGCCGAAGACATGGGCGGGCCGGGGTACACATACACCTCCCGGCCTTGCTGGGCGGCGTGGCGGGCATAGATCATGGTGCCGCTTTTCACCTTGGCCTGAATCAGCGCCACCCCAAAACACAGGCCGCTGATAATCCGGTTCCTACAGTGAAAAGCGCCCCGGCTGGGAGACCGCTGGGAAAAGTACTCGCTGACTAAAGCCCCGCCCTGTTCCACAATTCTCCGGCGCAGGTCGGCGTTATCCGTGAGATAGGTGCTGGAAAGATCCACCGGCAGCACGCTGACCACCTGCCCCATGGCGCTGAGGGCCCCAGTAATGACGCAGCGGTCCACGCCCACCGCGCCCCCGCTGACAACGATCGCGCCTCCGGCCGCCAGCTGGTAGCCAATGCGCATAGCGGCCTCTTGGCTTTCCTGAACCGCCTCTCTGGCTCCCGCCACGCCTACTGCCGGGGCGCTGGAAAAGTCCGGCAGCTGGCCTTTTATATACAGTACCGCAGGAGGGTCAGAAATATTCCTCAGTGCCTCGGGATATTTCTCACACTCCGGCGTCAGGGTCTCCCAGCCCATGTTGGCGGCATATTCCAGCCGGAACCGCGCCTTGCTCAGCGTGAATTCCGAGAGAGCGGCGGCCTGGCTCTCGCTTACGTAGGGCAGGGCGTTCCACCGCACCGGCCCCGCCCGGTAAAACGCCTCCACGCCGCCGGGAAATTCCTCATAGATGAGCTTCGGGATGGCGCTCCCCTCCCCGAACGCCTGCTGAAGCCACACCCAATAGACGCTGTTATCCGTCATCGCATGACCACGTTCCTTTCTTAGCTGGCTAAGGGATTTAGAACCTGTGCCAATAGGCTTTACCCTACAACCCGCCGCCTTTGAAAAGGCGGACGAAGCTTTTGCTGTCTTCCTTTTTTCTCCCGTTGGCTTGGCGGATAGGGGGATTGGCGTTATCTTTCCTGCTTGCGGGCCATTTCCCAGAGTAGGATGGTGGCCGCGGCCGCCGCGTTTAAGGACTCCGCCCGGCCGCCCATGGGGATCGTGACCAGATCCGTACACAGGCTCACAGCGGCTTTTGTCAACCCGCCGCCCTCGTTGCCGATGGCCACCGCGTGCAGGCCCTGGGCGAAATCCATCGCGTCTACCGGCCGCGCCTTACAGTCCGGCACAGCGCCGTGGCAGGCATAGCCCATTCTGGCCAGCGTAGCAAAAAGCTGCTGCGGAGACGGCTCCAGCGCCAGCTCTATCCGGAACACCGCCCCCATGGACGCCCGCAGCGCCTTAGGGGACAGCGGGTCGCAGCAGTCCCCCAGCAGGAACACGCGAAAGCCACCCAGCGCCTCGGCGGTGCGCAAAATGGCGCCTAAATTGCCCGGGTCCTGGATATTCTCCAAAATCAGACAGGGCCGCCGGGGCTGAAAGCCCACGACGCCCTCTGCTACCGCCCCGGCTCTCCGGCACACGCAAAAGACTCCCTGGGGGGTTTTGGTGGAAGACAGCAGCTGGGCTACCGGCGGATCTATAACAAAGGCTTCCCCGCACACCCGCCACAGCGGCTCCAAATATTCCTGGTATTTTACCGCCGCTTCATCTGTATAAAAGCAGACCGGCACCTCTACCCCGGAAAGCGCCGCGTCCCGGCACAAGCGGGCGCCCTCGCAGAGAAAGGCGTCCCGTTCCCGCCGCTCCCGCGAGGAGGCCGCCAAAGCCGCCGCCGCCCGGGCCACCGGGTTCCTGCGGCTGGTAATCCGTAAATGCTCCACGCCGCTCCCCCCTTCCTTGTCCATTTGTTCCCAGCAACGCAAACGCCCAAGGCATCTGCCTCAGGCGTGTTTCCTGCTAAATCATCCGGCTGCCTACAGCCTAAGACCTTCGGGTCTCCGGGTCCCGTCTGCCGGTACGGCCAGCGCTTAACGGTCCCCACTGAGGACCGGCGCCCCCCAAGCCCTCGCCACGTTTGTAGAAAGAGATAACGTCCGCTACGGGAAGCCGCAAAACCTCTTCGCCGGATTTTCCCTACTTCCGTACCGGCAGCTTTGGGGCGCAGCAGTCGGCTTGCCAGATGGATGGAGAATTTTTTACAGAGCGGCCTTGGCTTTCTCAACCAGGGCGGTGAAGCTCTGGGGGTCGGCGATGGCAATCTCGGAGAGCATCTTGCGGTTTAGGGTAACCCCGGCCTTTTTCAGGCCGTTCATAAAGGTGGAGTAGTTTACGCCGTTCATATGGCAGGCGGCGGAAATACGGGTGATCCACAGGCGGCGGAAGTCCCGCTTGCGCTGCTTGCGGCCGATGTATGCGTAATTGCCGGACTTCATAACCGCCTGTTTGGCCATTTTAAAGTGGCGGCTCTTGGAACCCCAATAGCCCTTAGCCAGCTTTAGTACCTTTTTTCTTCTTTTGCGCGTCATCATCGCGCCCTTTACTCTAGCCATTTCTCTTCAATCCTTTCCCGGCTCCCGCCGGCATTTTCTTTTCCCTCCCCTATCGGGCGGGTATCCTTATTTATAGGGCAGCATCCGCTTAACGGCGGCGGCGTTGGTCTTGTCGGTAACCGTGGTTCCTCTGGCGTGGCGCTTGACCTTCGGGGTCTTGCCATGTCCGTTAAACAGATGGCTGGTGAAAGCGTGGGCGCGAATCACCTTTCCATTTTTTGAAAGCTTGAAGCGCTTTTTTGCGCCGCTGTGTGTCTTTAGCTTCGGCATTTTTATTCCTCCTTGAATGTGATATTGCCTTAAGGCCGCGAGACGCTTCCCGCCCAGCCAGTCTGCCAACCCGGCCGGCCCAGACCGCTTCCCACTGGGAAGCGCCGCCTCGCGCGAAGGCTTCATTTCATAAATTCTCGAAACCCTTTTCTCCAAACCTGCCGGCTTTATACCGCAGGCCCTGGACATGACAACCGGTTTTCCCTCTGACCGCCTCGCGCTGCCTTACGCCTCTTCGGCCAAACTCCCGGGTCCTTTCCCATTGGCGGCCGTTTCCAGCGGAAACCTACTTTACCGGCTTGGGGGCCAGGAACATCAGCATGGTCCGGCCTTCCAGCTTCGGCTGGCGCTCAACATTGGCCACCTCGGCCATGGCCTCGGAAAACTGCCGCATAATCTCCTGACCCAGCTCCGGATGCCCCATCTCTCTGCCCCGGAACCGAATGGAAACCTTTACCTTGTTCCCCTCGCCAATGAACCGGGAAGCGTGGTTTTTCTTGGTCTCAAAGTCATGGGTGTCGATGTTCAGGGAAAGGCGTACCTCCTTGATCTCCACCACCCTCTGGTTTTTCCGCTGCTCCTTCTCCCGCTTGCTCTGCTCGAACCGGAATTTTCCGTAATCAATAATCTTGCAGACCGGAGGAGTCGCTTGGGGGGCGATCTTCACCAGATCCAGATTTTTTTGCTCCGCCAGCTCCATGGCCTTACGCACCGGCATAACGCCTAGCTGGGAACCGTCGGAACCCACTACGCGGACCTCTTTATCACGGATCTGTTCGTTGATCTGTAGCTCCTTACTGCTAATCTTCAGCACCTCCATCAAGAGATATCCTCAAACCTACCTGAACCTGTATTCCCAGCCGCCAAAAGCCGTGCGAGGGGTCCATTCCCCGCCATACCGCATCCGTTTTCCTTATGGAGCGGCGGCCCGCCTGTGGAAAATCCTCTTGTCTGCCAAGAACGGTCCTGGCTCAGCCAGCTTTCCCCGACTTTGAAATACAGGTTCCAAAAACTAAAAAGCAGCCGGAAAACCCGCCCGCTCAATCAACACGCGAAAGCCCCTTGGGGCTACGCCATATTGACCTGTACCGCCTGTCGCGGCACGGGTGGGCCTGATTTACGCCATGACGAAACCAGCCGCTTTGTTTTCCACGTTAAAGATTATACGCCCTATGCATTGATTTGTCAAGTCCATTTTTGAAGCGGGATGCGCCCGCTATCCGCTTCCCTCTCGCAGGCTCCCAAGGCGCTCCGCAACGCCCACGCCCAATAGCGCAATGATGACAAAAGGAATAAAAGAGGAAGCCCCCGCAAAACCGGCGGCTTTCCTCCTTTTCACGATCTACTATATCCCGCGCGTACGCCGCCATTCAGTTTAAGCTTGTATTCCCAGCGGGTCGGCACTGCTCCACAGCGCCTCCGGCTATACCGGGCAGCGTTCGCATAAGCGTTCCTGTGCGTCCCTCTGGCAGGCTCTGCCATCTTCCCCGCTATAAGAAAACCTGTACCGATAGGATTTGTGCCTTGAATCTGACAAGGACTTGCTCAAAAGCCCTTATACTCAGTTTATGTGCCCATGGCTTAGAAGCATCTCGTAGGCCAGTCTTTCCGTACCGTCCTCCACATGGATGACGCCCCGGTAGCACAGGCCGTTTTTTTCCATGACCCTCTGCATGGGGCGGTTGTCCCGGTGGGTGTCTCCACGAATAACGGCGACGCCCCGGGCCCTGGCTTGGCGTTTTAGTTCGTCGAAAAAGAGGCCCGCCGCGCCTTGGCCCTTGGCCCAGCCGGATACCGCCACCCGGTGGAGGTATCCATACTCCCCCTCCCCCAGCCAGCGCCCCTTTTCTATCACATTGTAGGTAGGCTCTATGCCAAATCCCAGGCAGGCCGCCGCTGCCACCCGCCCCGCTTCCTCCAGCACAAAAGCGGTTCCGGCGGCAATGTCCGCCTGTGCGTCCTCCAAATTGGGGTAGCCGTCCTGCCACTGATCGATCCCGGCGGCTTTTAGGGCGGCCCGGGCCTCGTCATATAGGGCGGCAATGGCCGGGGCGTCCCCCGGGCGCGCTTTTCTCAGTTCCATCAAAAGCCCTCCACCACCAGCTCTTGGTCTCTGGCGGACAAAGCCAAAGCGCTGACGCTTCCATTCTCCCCGCCGCCCTTCTCTACCAGGAGGTTGGCGATTTTGTCCTCCACATCCCGGCGGATATGGTTGCGGATATCCCTGGCCCCGGACTTGCCGCCAATGGATTTCTCCGCCAACAGCCGGCAGGCGTCCTCTGAATAGCGGAAACACAGGCCCTTCTCCTTGAGAGAGCCGACATATTCGTCCAGCATCAAAGCGGCGATTTTCTGGTAATCGTCCAAATCCAGCTGGCGGAAGATTACCACCTCGTCGATCCGGCTGAGAAACTCCGGACGCAGGAACTCGCTTAAAGCCTTCTGCGCCTTCTCCCGGCTGAGTTGGTCGGCGGTCTTGGCAAAGCCCAGAGCCCCTTCCTTTTTATCGCTGCCCGCGTTAGAGGTCATGACGATCACTGTGTTCTCAAAGTTTACCGTCCGACCGTGGGCGTCGGTAATGCGGCCCTCGTCCAGGATCTGCAAAAGGATGTTCATCACATCCGGATGCGCCTTCTCGATCTCATCGAACAACAGCACGGAATAGGGCCTGCGGCGGACCTTCTCCGTCAGCTGCCCAGCCTCGTCATAGCCCACATAGCCGGGGGGAGAGCCGATAATTTTAGATACCGAGTGCTTTTCCATAAACTCCGACATATCCAGCCGGATCATGGTTTCCGGCGTGTCGAAAAGCTCCTGGGACAGCACCCGCACCAGCTCTGTTTTCCCAGTGCCGGTGGGCCCCACGAAGATAAAGGAGGCCGGCCTTCTCCGGGGGCTGATCTGCACCCGGCTGCGGCGCACGGCGGCGGATACGGCTTTCACCGCCTCGTCCTGCCCAATAATGCGCTGGGAAAGCGCCCTCTCCAGCCCCGCCAGCTTTTCCAGATCCCCTGACTCGATCTTGGCCGCCGGAATCCCCGTCCACAGCTCAATGACATAGGCCAGGTCCTTCTCCTCTACCGGGGAAAACACGCCCTCGCTGCGCAGCCGGTCCAGCCCTTCCTCCAAAGTGGCGATACGGTAGTGGGTCTTGGCCAATTCCTCGTAATCCACCGTGTGGCTGCCAGGGTTGGAAAGGTCCTGCTCCCGGACCTTTTCCCGGTCCAGGCTCAGCTCCATCTCGTCGTATTCCTCCAGCCGCTTGTTGCGAAGAGCCGCGCAGGCGCAGGCTTCGTCCAAAAGGTCGATGGCCTTATCCGGGAGATACCGGTCGTTGATATAGCGTTCGGCCAGCACCACGATTTTCCTGGCCACCTCCGGGGATACCGTCACCCGGTGGTAGTCCTGGTAGTACTCCTTGATCCCCAGAATCACCTCCACCGCGTCCTCAATAGAGGGCTCGCCCACCGTTACCGGCTGGAACCGGCGCTCCAGGGCCGCGTCCTTTTCAATGTATTTCCGGTATTCATTAAAGGTAGTGGCCCCAATGACCTGAATCTCCCCCCGGGACAGGGCGGGCTTTAGAATATTGGCGGCGTTCATGCTGCCCTCGGCGTCGCCGGAGCCCACCAGGTTGTGGACCTCGTCGATAAAGAGGATCACATTGCCGTCCGCCTTTACCTCCTCAATCAATCCCTTAATCCGGCTCTCAAACTGTCCCCGGAACTGGGTGCCCGCCACCAGGGCGGTCAGGTCCAAAAGCTGGATCTCCTTGTCCTTGAGCTTAACAGGCACCTGCCCCCTGGCAATCCGCAAAGCCAGCCCCTCCGCTACAGCGGTTTTGCCCACGCCGGGCTCGCCGATGAGGCAGGGGTTGTTCTTGGTGCGCCGGGACAAAATCTGAATGGTGCGCTCCATCTCCTTTTCCCGGCCAATGATATCGTCCAGCTCTCCCCGGCGAGCCCGGGCGGTAAGGTCTGTGCAGTAGTTCTCAATATGCTTGCGCTTCTTTTTGTGGAAGCTCTCCCTTCTGTCCCGGATGCCCGGCCCGTAGCCGCTATAGCCCCCGTTCTCTCCCGGCCCGCCGCCCAGCAGCATATCGGTAGGCAGAGTCGCCGCCCCACCTGGGGAAAAGCCCTCTTCCTCCTCCGCCTCCTGGGCATCCAGCTGCATCATTTGGGTCATCTGCTCCGTAGCTTCCTGAAACTCCTCTTCGGTCATGCCGGTCTGGCGCTTCAGGGTGTCCATCATGTTGTTCATTAAATCGTTCACCGGCTTAATACCCAGTTCCTTGGCGCACACGAAGCAGTAGCCCCTTATATCCTTGCTGTCCGCCGACTGGGACACGAACACCGTAGCCGGCCTCTTGTGGCATCTTGTACACAGCATCATCATAAATATCCTTCCTCTCGCCGGCCACGCAGGCCGGGCCCTACTCTCCTGAGAAGGGGAACACGGGCCATACCGCGTTCCCCCTTGTAAACTATATCCGGCGTTCCATCTATATTATATATAAACCCGCTTGGAGAAGACC
>CANONE010000062.1 GCA_947567585.1 uncultured Clostridia bacterium
GTAAGTTTAGTAGAAATACCCAGTTCACTTGTATACCAAGTGCCTGAATACCAGTACTTATTATCGGGAAGTGGGTCATTGCCAGCTGTAGGGGCATCAATAGAAGATTTTGAACCTGTAAGATCTGTACTGTCAGTTTCAGTTGCGGTAAAGTTCGCATCAGGTCCTACATAATGCCATCCTGTATTATCGTATGAGCTGTTGTCTTGACCCATCGTCAGCGTAACAGTCACTTCACGGTCCGGCTGCTGTGTAGACTGCTTCACCTCCGTAGTCTCCGTCTTCACCTTCACCTGGGTGGTGGTGGTGTCGATGGTGACCTTTTCGCCGTGGACGGTTTCAACGGTGGTGGTGCGGGTGGTGGAGCCGTCTTCGGCGGTGACGGTGACAACGGTGGTGTGCTGGTAGCCGATAAGCTCGCCAACAGGGTTGCCGTTTTCATCAAAGCCGCCGGAGTAGACAGGGATGAGCTCCTGGGTGGTGATGGTGGAGCTGTCGGCGCTCTGGGACCAGTGGCTCTCGCCGATGGGAATGCGGTTGCCGTTCTCGTCCAGGACCTCGCGGCCGGTGCTGTCCTTGAGATAGGCCGTGCCCTTGCCACTCTCGGGGAACACAGGCTTGTCGCCAGGCTGGCGGAAGCCCTCGGTGTGCTCGGTGGTGGTGGTGGTGATCTTGGTCTCCGTGACGTAGCCGGTGGGGTCGAGTTCGGGATCCGGTATCTCATTGCCCAGCACATTATAGAACTGACCGTCCTTCTTGACGATGCCGTCCGGATAAGTGACCATGGTATTCGTGCTGGTCCCATCCGGGATGTTCTCAACGCCAAGCTTGGCGGTCAGCGTGCCGATGACAATGGGGTTGCCCTCGCTGTCCGTTACAGGCTTGCCCTCTTCGTCCAGCTGGTACTCGGTTTTGACGTAGATGCCGTCACCCTGCTCAACATAGCCGGCCTTTTTCAGCTCTTCCACCCGGGCTTTCTCGGCGTCGATCCTTGCCTGTTCGGCGCTGCCGGTGACAGCTTCCGTGTCTGTATCAGGATCGGCCGGTGTACCATTGAGAGCTTTATCAGCGTCTTTAGCCGCTTCGTCAGCCTTGTCGCCAACCAGCTTATCCATGTCCACCTTGCCGATGGTGGCTGTACCAGTCGCGGTACCGTTAGGAGCCGGAGTCAGTTGGACAGTGGCGCCATTCTCCGTAGGTGTGATGTACTTGTCATCAACCTTCTCCGCGGACAGCTTCTCGGAGCTTTCGGTTTTCTCGACGGTATCCGTCTCCACCTTTTCCTGGCCCTCCACCTGGACGTCCTCGCCGGTTACGCGGTCCTGGGAGTCAGTGGTGGTGGTAGTAGTGGTTTCCTGCTTGCCGCTGACAGAGATCGTGTTGTCCTCGGGCAGCGGTACCGTTACAGGGGACTCGTACGGCGGCTTATCAGGATTAGAATCATCAGGATTAGGCTCATCAGGAGCCGGAGGCTTGGGCGTGTTATCCCAGGTGATGGTTTCCTTCTCGGTGGTCTTCTCCCCGCCGTTTTCCAGTTCCTCAGCGCCCATGGGCTCTGTGGTAACCTGGGGGTCGTTGACCGGAGGGTTCTTGGGGCTGCCCTCACCGCCATTGTTGGCGGCGTCGAAGCTGTCAACCTGATCCTGGGCTTGGTCAACGGGGTTCTCGGCGCCGATCCAGTCCGGATCGCCGATTACGCCGCGAATGTGGGGTCTTCGCTGGGGGCGGGGGTTTCCGTCTCGTCAGCGAAAGCCGTGATCTGCAGCATACTAAAGCTCAGCGTGCATACCAGCAACAACGCCAGGGCCCGCCTGCACAGACCTCTTGTGTGTTTTCTCATAAGGTTAATCCTCCCTTTTGCGTTCATACGGATGCAAAGAATCCGGCGGCCGGGCTGGCATCGCCGTGACAGAGCCCGCTGTGTTCCAGCCGGCTCTCCCGCGCCCTCTTCTCCGGGAACCCCTTGCCCGAAGGGTTGGGCCAGCATTAGCCCCCATAGCTTTGCGTCCCGTCGTTTCCAACGGTTTGCTGAGTTCATTCAGCAACCGGCTGACCTGGCGGCACGGCAAGTCCGCGCCGCTGTAGTCCCTTGGCTTTGCGTCCCGCCGTTTCCGGCGGTTTGCCAAAACGCCTTACCTCCTCCCCCCGCCGCCAACAAGGCTCATGACGGCAGGGCGCGCCCATGGCGGAACCGCCTCTCTCTTCATTCAGCACACTCCTCTCTTTTCCATCTTCGCCGCAGGCTAGGGCTTGCGGCGGAAAATCCATGATATAGGGCAGAAACAATGAAACAAATAGGAAGGATTGTAGTATTGTATAGGTCGTTCGCCCGGGCAGAAGACGAAGGTCTTCTGCCCACCATAATTATTATATAATAATTAATTTCTGTGATTTACAGCGGCCGCTATCCACCTCCTTGCCAGCTAAGTCCGCATGCTGGCAGATTTTTCCAAAATGATTATAGCATATACCGTTACAGATTTGTAGTGGTTTTTCAAAAAAAATAGAATAAAAATAGAACAAAATCTTATTTTGGGTTTTATCACTTGTTCCATTTGTCATGGGGGAGGGCGCAAGAAGCCCCCGCCAATGAAAGCAATGGGACGACATATTTCAGCCAGCAAAATTGTATCACGAAAAGTAAAATATTGCAATACTAGTATTTCGTATTTTCTCTAAAATAAGCCATACTTTTGTGGAGAATCAAAACGGGAAAGAGGTGGAGGCATGTTGGCCAAACAGCTGGGCTTGCTCCGGCGGGGGGCAGGGTTTACACAGGTGCAGCTGGCCGAGAAGCTGGGGGTGACCAAACAGAGTGTAAGCAATTGGGAGAACGACAATATCATGCCCTCGGTTGAGATGCTCTGCAAAATTGCGGACCTGTTCCATGTGAGCACGGACTTTCTTCTGGGGCGTCCTGCCCCCAGCCCCCAGCCGGGCGCGCTGATCGACGCTACGGGCCTTTCGGCCGCCCATGTGGAGCATATCCGCCTGCTGGTAGAGGATCTGCGGGGCCTGTAAAAAATTGCCGGGAATCATTGCGCCGGCAACCAAAAATGTGGTATACTTTAATTGAAGCGCGCATGGATTTTTTTCAATTAAAGCCGGCGCCGGTGTACGGGATTTCGTTAGATCAAGGAGAAATTGAGGGAAAAAGATGAAAACTACACGTTCGGCCAATCTAGACATGACGCAAGGCTCGCCTGCCAGGCTGCTGATTACCTTTGCCATTCCCATGCTCATCGGCGGCATTTTCCAGCTGATGTACAACATGGTGGATACCATTGTGGTGGGCCGCTTTGTGGGAATTGACTCCCTGGCGGCCATTGGGGCGGCGTCTACCACGTTTATGTTCTTTATGCAGATGGGCAACGGCCTGACCAACGGCGTCTCGGTCATCGTCTCCCAGGCTGAGGGAGCCAAGCAGGAGGAGCGCCTGAAGCGGGCGGTTACCCACGCCGCTTACCTGGTGCTGGCAAGCGGGGCGTTTCTGGGGCTTTTGGCGTTTTTCGGGGCGCGGCCGCTGATGCTTCTGCTGGGCACCCCGGACAACATCATCAACCAGTCGGTGACGTATATCCAGATTACCTGCGGGCTTACCATTGTTTTGCTTACATATAACGGCGTTACCGCCGTGCTCCGGGCCATCGGCGACTCTAAGACCCCGCTCTACTTCCTCATTCTCAGCTCCCTTCTCAATGTGGCGCTGGATCTTTTGTTTGTTTTGGCTTTTCAAGGGGGCGTGGCCGGCGTGGCGGTGGCTACGGTGCTCTCCCAGGCCGTTTCGGCGGTGCTCTGCATCGTCTACATGTTAAAAAAGCATCCCCGCCTAAAGCCGGACCGGGACGCTTGGCGGTTTGACGGGGCCATGCTTCGGGAATACCTGCGCATCGGCTTGCCTATGTGCGCCCAGAGCATGGTGCTTTGCGTGGGGATGTTTGTCATCACGGCTGTTATCAATTCCTTTGGTTCCGACATTGTGGCGGCATATACCGTAGGCGGCAAGGTGGAACAGTTGGCCACGGTATCCTTTTCCAATGTGGCTTTCTCCTTCTCGGTATATGCGGGGCAGAACTTTGGAGCCAAAAAGTATGCCCGTATTCAAGACGGCCTGCAAAAGGGCATTCTGATCGTAGGCGGGCTTTCCTTGGTTTCTACGGCGGTGATGCAGCTGTTTGCCCGTCCGCTGGCCCTTATTTTCATGGAACAGCCCTCCAGCTATGTGTTGGACGCGTCCATCAGCATGATTCGTATTGAGTCCGCTTTTTATATAGCCTTGGGAGCCATTTGGACGGTCAATTCCGCTCTGCGGGGCATGGGCATCGTAAAGGTAACGCTGCTGTCCAGCATAGTGGAGCTGGTATCTAAAATAGGGTTTTCCGTATTTTTGCCCATAGCTTTCGGGTATGTAGGCATCTGGGTAGCGGCGCCCATTGGCTGGGTGCTAGGGCTGATTCCTTCCTCCGTCTACTTGTACCTGTGGAGTAAGGACCCGGAACGCTTTGGCCGGCGGAAAGAGAAGGCGTCCAACTAAAAAGGTATAAAAAGAGCCGGCTCCTTTATAGAAAGGGGCTGGCTCTTTTTGTCTGCGATACCCGCCGGACGGGGAACGGCACTATTCCCGCGAGTCTTCTTCGGGAAGCAGGGGATCTTCCGGCTTGGAAATTTCTTTGGTCACCGTGCGGGTTGTCCCGCCGGATATATAGCTGCGGCCGCATTCCGGGCAAATGTCGGTATGCAGGGTTACGGTTTGGCTGACCACCTTCCGGCCTTCCCGCCGGGCCTCGGCTTGTTGGTGGTAGACATGCTCCATTTCGTGTCCGCGCACAGCGGCGGGGGCCGCGTCCGGATCAATCTCGGTAGGCGTTTGATAGGATACGCTGCTGTCGTCAGAGCCATCTTGATATTTCCGCTTTTCACAGGTTTCACAGCGGCCCTCGCTGGCGGCTTTCTGCACGCCCTGGGCTCCAAGGTCCTCCGCGGCGGCGGGGGCCTCGGAGGAGGCGTCCCCAGGATAGCGGATTCTCATGCGTACGGCCAGGCCGGCCGGGTCTTCCGGCAGGTTGTCCCAGTCCAGCCGGGCAAAGCCTTCCGCCAGCTCTTGGGTGCGGCCAGTCTGCCGGTTCCCCGAGGGGAAGGGCTGGACGTACTGTACCCGGGACCGGGCAGCCTGCTCGGCAGCTGCGGCGTTCCTCCACAGCGGGGCGGCCAGATCGGCCCGGCGGGGCTCAAAAATGCGGATGCTGGGGGCGGGCCGCACCGGCTCCACCGGGGCCTCGGGCATGGCCCCGCGAACCGCGCCGGAGGAAAGCCGCAGCCCGTAGCTGGCATACACGCCATAGGCAGGGCTTGCCATAGACGCATGGGAAACAGGAGAGATCAACATAAGAAGCCACCTCTGTTTTTTGAAATCGTTACATTTCTATTATATCCTTATTTTTCAAAAAAGACAAGATGAAAAGCGCGGGCTGCCCTGTGAAATAGGCGAACTGTCTTGCAAAGGCGAATAGAGCGTAGTATTATAATAGGGCAGGCGGATTACGGAATGATAGGAGATCATTTATGTTTGATATAGCGCGGTTCAAAGAGATAGCGGCGGCATATAAGCGGGACTTTGTTTCTACGCAGTGGGAAAACGAGAAGTACAAATGGGAAGCGGTGAAATGGTTTCAGGACCACTGGGACGTGAATGCGCCGGATTTTCCGGAAATGCTAAACCGCTCCTTAGACAGAACATTCAACTTGCTGGCGTCCGCCAACCATTTTCCGAAAGGAATGATTGTGGGGCTCGCCAGATCCGCTCCGGAGGAGGTTCGCGCCATGTTCCTTGCCTTATTCAATGAAGGCGAGGACCTGTTTCAACGCATGAGCGCCTTTAAAATGCGGGCCTCGGTTTTATTGGAAAAGTATGGCAACGGGGCCGCGCAGCATTACCAGAACGAAAACGCGGTCAGCACCTATCTCTGGCTGCGGTATCCGGACAAGTACTATATCTACAGATTTGCCGAAGCAAGGGCGGTAGCCAGCGTGCTGGATGAGGAATGCCAGTTTAAAAGGGGCGCTTATGCGGAAAATATCCGCAGCTTCTTGCTCCTATATGATGAAATCTGCGAGGCGGTCAAAGAAGACCCCGGACTTGTGAGCCTGTTTCAGTCGCAGCTGACGGAAGCCTGCTATCCCGACCCGGAAAGAAAAACCCTGGCCATGGATATTGGATTCTATATCAACCGGTACCTTTTACAGAAGGATGCGGCCGCCGGGCCCGTGAAATGGCCGGACGAAATGCCGGATGCCCAGGCAGCCTCCAGCCAGGAGGAGCCGCCCCAGGCTTGTGCCAGAGCCTATACAAAGGAAGACTTTCTCAAGGAAGTCTATATGACGGGGAGGAGCTACGAAAACCTTACGGCGGTTCTCCGGAACAAGAAAAACCTCATTCTTCAAGGAGCTCCCGGCGTCGGCAAAACCTTTGCGGCCAGACGGCTGGCATGGGCCATGATGGGCGAACAGGACGATAGCCGGGTGGAGCTTGTACAGTTCCACCAGAGCTACTCCTATGAAGACTTCATCATGGGATATAAGCCGGTTGAGGATGGCTTTCAGCTGAAATATGGCATTTTCTACCGCTTTTGCCAGAAAGCCGCCAACCAGCCGGATCGGGATTTTTTCTTTATCATTGATGAAATCAACCGGGGCAATCTCAGCAAAATCTTCGGAGAGCTGCTGATGCTCATTGAAAAGGACTATAGAGGCCAAAAGGCAACGCTGGCCTATAACGGCCTTGCTTTCTCCGTGCCCAAAAACCTCTATATCATCGGCATGATGAACACGGCCGACCGCAGCCTTGCCATGATCGACTATGCCCTGCGCCGCCGGTTCAGCTTCTTTGAGATGGAGCCTGGTTTTGACTCCCAGGGTTTTATGCGGTATCAGGACAGCCTGAACAGCGAAACGCTGAACGAGCTGATTTCAAAAATCAAGGACCTAAACCGCGAGATCTCGCTGGACAAGGCGCTGGGCAAGGGATTCTGCATTGGGCACAGCTATTTCTGCGGCCAGGATACCTGCACGGCGGAATGGCTGCATTCCATTGTGGACTACGATATTCTCCCCATGTTGGGCGAGTATTGGTTTGACGACGCGGCGAAACTCCGGCGCTGGGAGAATATATTGCAGGGTGTATTTCAATGACTAAGGATAAGAGCATCTTTATAAAGAATATATATTATATGCTCTCCTATGCCTTTTCCGCGCTGGATCAAGGAGGGTATGAGGATGTTCTGACCGAAGAATTCCAGAACATACACAATCTTTTTGCCGCGATTCTTGCTAAGGGCATCGGCCGCCAGCTAAAGCAGGGTCTATATAGGGAGTATCAGACCCGGAAAGAGGACGCCGCCGTGGTTCGGGGCAAAATCGATATGCCGGGCGCCATGCGCCATGCCCTGGCAAGAAAGCGGATGGTAGCGTGTGAATACGGCGAACTCTCTGAAAACAATCTATTAAACCAGATTCTGAAAACAACGGTTCTGCTTTTGCTCCGGCATGGGGATGTGGACCAAGAGAGTAAAAGCGAACTGAAAAAGGAGATGCTCTTTTTCTCCGGCGTGGACGTTCTGGACCCCAACGCCATCCCGTGGCGGTCCGTTGGGTTTCATAGGAACAACAACGCCTACCGTATGCTGGTCAGCCTGTGCCAGCTGATTGTGGAGGGGATGCTGCTGACCACGGATCGTGGAGAATACCGGCTGGCCTCCTTTATAGACAGCCAGCGCATGGACCGCCTATATGAAAAGTTCATCCTCGAATATTATGTCAAGGAGTGCCCCCAGGTAACCGCCGCAGCCTCGCAGATCCCCTGGGCTCTGGATGACGGCGCCGGCGCCATGCTGCCGGTGATGCAAAGCGACATTACGCTGTCTAGGGGGGACCAGGTCCTTATTATAGACGCCAAGTATTACACGCGCACCACGCAGGCGCGGTATGATGTTCATACCCTCCACTCCGGAAACCTGTATCAGATTTTTACTTATGTCAAAAATAAAGACAGGGATTTTGGGAGCCGGCCCCACCGGGTTTCAGGTATGCTCCTGTATGCCGCCACAGAGGAAGCGGTCCAGCCGGACTGCGTTTATCAGATGAGCGGGAACCAGATTACCGTAAAGACGCTGGACCTGAACTGTGAATTCCCGCAAATCGCGGCGCAGCTGCGGGCAATTGTGAGGGACCACTTCGGAAACGCGTGTGAAGAAGGGCGGGCGGCAAACGAAAGCCTGGGTGGGTTCGAGGATTGAGCGCGGCAGAAGCTTTACAAGAGAAGGCCAGCCTGACTCTTTGCCAGACTGGCCTTTCGATTTTTCAAACAAGCCCTAATCGATGGATATGATTTCTGGGTTCTCCGCCATCCATACCAGTAATTCCTCCAGCCGGCAGTCCTTGGAAAATACTACATAGAGCGTGGCCACCAAATCGCCGCTTCTTTCCAGCTTAAAATGCATGGTTGTTACCCGCGCGTCTATGCCGGACAGGATTTTCGCTATCCGTTTTCCAGGGTCCGCCTCTTCTTTTAGCCGAAAGCGGACCCGGCCCCCGCTGTTCAAGCTCCGTATTTTCAGATTTCTGTGAAAGAGGTACTGGGCGCCCAGCAATATTACAGTGCAGCCGGCCCCCAGCCACCACATTCCCGCGCCTATCGCCATGCCGATGCCCAAAGTGGCCCATATGCCGGCGGAAGTAGTAACGCCGCTGATGCTGTTTTTTCGGTTCAGGATAATGCCCGCCTCCAGGAATCCAATGCCTGTGACAACGCTTGCCGCCACACGAGAGGCGTCCACTGAGACGCTTTCCCTAGCGGTTACGTCGAAGAAACCGTATTTTGAGATGACTACCATTAAAGCGGCGGCCATGGCAACGATGGTGTGGGTGCGTATGCCTGCCAGCTTCATTCTGGCCTCGCGTTCATATCCAATGAGCAGTCCGCACAGGGCGACGCCCAGCACCCGCAAAAGATAGTCTCCTTGCTCTAAAATGTATTCCGTCATATTACGCAGCCGCTCCTTTCCACTATGCCGCCGGACCTTGCGGGAAGGAAAAGAGGTCTCCCGGCAGCGCGGTTGAAATTCATGCATTTTGGTGATAAAGCGCGGGTTTGATAGGCGCTAAGGACATGCGGCGGGCTGGTATTCCCCGCGACGGCGTCACCAGTCCCGAGGCCGTTTGCCCATTTGCAGTTCCAATGTTCCGCCCCTTGTAATTTCCTGGTGGGAAAGAAACGGCCGTGTGAGTTTTTCACCGTTCAGCCGGGCCTCCTGGATGTACCGAAGGCCCTCTGCGGCGCCTGGGGCTTTTATGGTGAAGCGGGACCCGCCGGACGCCGGGATTTCGATTTGATCAAAAAGCGGGGTCCCTAAAGCGTACTCAGGTTTGCCGGGGCATACAGGGTAAAAGCCCATGGCGGAGAACACGAAGAAGCTGGACATGGCCCCCCCGTCCTCATCCCCGCAGATGCCGGTGGGAGAATCGCTAAACCAAATATCCATTAAATCCCGCAGGCGCTTTTGCGCTTTCCAGGGCTTTTTGCAATAGTTGTATAGATACGGGATATGAAAGGAAGGCTCGTTTCCCATGGCAAACTGGCCCATAAGCCCGGTAGCGTCGGCATACTGGTTGAAATATCCGTATTTATGCACATTCCTTCCGTTTACCCGCACGCCCTCGGTAAAGAGCCGGTCCAGGCGGTCCTCCATGGCTTGGTCCCCTCCAAGCAGGTTTTTGAGCCCCTCCACATCGTGAAACACCGACCAGGTATACACGTAGGTGTTGTTTTCCGTAAAATAGTCCCGGCCGCCTTTGCCGCCGCTCCACATGGGATCAAACGGGATCCATTCCCCATTCTGATCTCTGGGAGCCATAAACCTGGTATCCGGGTTATATACGTTCTTCCAATAATCCGCCCGGCGCAGGAACAGAGCCTGGTCCTCCTTTTTTCCCAGCGCCGCCGCAAGCTGGGCGGCGCACCAGTCGTCATAGCTGTGCTCCAGTGTAACGGACACGGACTGTCTGCGCTCCCGCTGGTGTACCAGATCAATCCATTCTTTCTGTCCTGGATGCAGGGCGGGGAAGAATCCCCTTTCCTGGTAGCATGTTTCCAGCTCTGTCAAGCCGGCTCCACATACCCAGGGCAGCATGCTTTGCTCCATTGCGTTTTTGCGAATGCCTTCATAGGCGGTGGCATAGTCCGCTTGCAGCCCTTTCGCATAGGCGTCGGCAAATACCGCCGCGGCGTGAAAGCCGATCATCACCGGGAGATCGCCTCCGACGTTGGGGCAGGAGGGCATGAGCCCGCTTTGGCGGTACATGAGATTATAGCTTTCCAAAATGTCCTGCTGCCGGCCGGGCTCCAGCAAAAGCTGAAGGGGATGCATACAGCGGAATGTATCCCATATATGGTCGTTGGTATAAAAGAAACTGCCTTTGTGGACCCGGTTATCATAGGCGCTGAAATATTCCCCGTATTCTCCATAGTTCACCATACGCTGAAAGGACCGGTATAATGCGGTATAGAAGGTGCGAAGCTGCCCCTCGCGGCCTCCGGTAACGCGGACGAGCCCTAGCTGGCGGTTCCAGATTTCCTTTGCCCGGGTCCACAGGCTTTGAAAACTGTTTCCCGCCAATTCCTTTTGAAAAATTTCGCCGGCCTTGTTAAACGAGACAAAGGACAGCGCGCCGGACAGCACAAAGGAGGAACGCTGCGGGGAAAGAATCAGGCAGTCTTTCCGGCTTTGCGACAGCTCAAAGGGGCAATCCAGGTGGAGGCGCAAATATTCATGCTCAAATAGATGATCAGTACGGGTATAGTTGAAATGATCATTAAAACATATTTCACCAGCTCAGAAATTCTGGCTTGCTGGGCGATGAAATCCATCTCCTCGGCGGTAACTGTCAGGTAGTCGCTGACGTCGGACATGATCAGGATCTCCCGCAGAAAGACCTGCAAAGGAAAGATGTCGCGGTTATTTAAGTATATCATTGCGTTAAAATAGCTGTTCCAGTGGCCGATCCCATAGAATAAGGCCATGACGGCGATAATGGGAGTCGCCAAAGGCAGGATGATTTTGACGAAGACGCCGATCTGCCCACAGCCGTCAATGGCGGCGGCAGATTCTAACTCCCGAAAATCCGGGTTGGAGAAAAACGACCTGGAGATAAAAAGGTTGTAGGCAGACACAGCTCCAGGCAGGAGCATAACCCAAACGGTATCCAAAAGGTGCAGGTTCTTCATCAATAGGTAATTGGGAATCAGGCCGCCGTTAAAAAACATGGTGAAGATAAATACCAGCGTAATGTACCGGTTGCCCAACAGGTCGGCGTGGGCCAGGGCGTAGGCGGCAGGTATAGTAACGGCCAGATTCAGTAAGGTGCCAAAAAACGTATATAAGATGGTGTTGCGGTATCCGATCCAGATTTCCCCGTTTTTGAAGACCCTGGCATATCCTTCAAACGTAATCTGCTTTGGGATAAGCAGCATCTCTCCCATGTTAATGACGTCCGGTTCGCTGATGGACGCGCTGAGAATGAACATCAGGGGATACACAATAATAACAAAGAGGACCAGCATCATGCGCCTTTCTCCTTTTCATACATCCTGCGAAGCATACTTCTCG
>CANONE010000063.1 GCA_947567585.1 uncultured Clostridia bacterium
ACCATCTCCGACACCGGCTGGGGCAAGGCCATGTGGGGCAAGTACTATGGCCAGTGGATGTGCGAGGCGGCCATCTTTACCTATGACTTTGACAAGTTCGACGCCCACGATATTCTGCCTATGTTCGCAAAATACCACATTACCACCTTCTGCGCGCCGCCCACCATGTACCGGTTTTTTATCAAGGAGGACCTTAGCAAGTACGACCTTTCCGGCATAGAGTACTCCACCACCGCCGGGGAAGCCCTGAACCCGGAGGTCTATGAGCAGTGGAAGCGCGCCACGGGCTTGATGCTGATGGAGGGCTTTGGCCAGACGGAGACCACCTGCGTTATTTACAATCCGGTGGGCACCATCCCCAAGGTAGGGTCTATGGGTGTGCCCAGCCCCCTATATGATGTAGACGTAGTCCTTCCGGACGGCTCCAGCGCCCCGGTGGGGGAGACTGGGGAGATCGTCATCCGCACGGATAAAAAGGTCCCCTGCGGACTGTTCCGGGGATATTATCAGGACGAGGCCAACACCAAGGCTTCCTGGCACGACGGCCTGTACCACACCGGCGACACCGCCTGGCGGGATGAGGACGGCTTTTTCTGGTACGTGGGCCGCACGGACGACGTAATCAAGTCCTCCGGCTACCGGATTGGGCCCTTTGAGATTGAAAGTGTGATTATGGAGCTGCCCTATGTGCTGGAATGCGCCATTACCGCCGCGCCGGACCCCATCCGGGGCCAGGTGGTCAAGGCGGACATTGTGCTGACCCGTGGCACCCAGGGTACCGACGAGCTTAAAAAGGAAATTCAGACCTATGTAAAGAAGCACACCGCCCCCTATAAGTATCCCCGCATTGTGGAGTTCCGCAAGGAGCTGCCCAAAACCATCAGCGGCAAAATCCGCCGGGTGGAGCTGCGGGATGAGAACAAGTAGCCCGCCTTAGATCCTGTGAAAGGAAGGATGCCCCATGCTGACAAGAGAAGTACCCTTTGTGCTGAAAGACGGCCGCAGGGCCCTGCTACGCAGCCCCAGAAAAGAAGATGTCTCCGGGCTGCTGGACTACCTGGTGAAGTCCGCCGGGGAGTCGGAATTCATCCTGCGCACCCCCGAGGAATGCGGCAAATACACGCCCGAGAGCGAGCTGAGGTGGGTTGAGAGCATGAACGCCTCGGAAAGCGCGGCGGTGCTGGTCTGCGAGGTGGACGGCAGAATAGCCGGGAACTGCGATATCAGCCGGAGGGTAAACCAGAAGACCCTCCACAGGGCCGCGGTGGCCATCGCCCTGCTTCACGAATTCTGGGGGCTGGGCATCGGCACGGCCATGTTCCAGGAGCTCATCCACATTGCGGAAGGCTGGGAGGGCGTTATCCAGATGGAGCTGGAGTTTGTAGAAGGCAACAGCAGGGCCAGGGCCCTGTATGAAAAGATGGGCTTTCGCATTACCGGCGTGAGGCCGGACGCCTTTCGCCTAAAGGACGGGAGCCTGCGGAATGAGTACATGATGATTCGGAAACTGGCGGTATAGCAATAACAGAAAGGAGTTGACATTTATGGATTACCGGCTCAAAAACGGAGAAACCGTTACCATCCGTCCGCCTGTGCCGGAGGATGCCCAGGGGATGGTGGACCTATTCCACGCCGCTGACCGGGAGAGCCGCTTTCTGATTCGCAATCCTGGAGAATTTGGCTTTTCCGTGGAACAGGAAGCGGCGTTTATCCAGTCGGTGCGGGAAAACCCGGATTTGCAGTGGTACACGGCGTTTTATCAGGGCAGGCTGGTGGGGCAGAGCTCGGCGGGGCTGGTAAACGCCGGCCGGCAAAGATGCCTGCACAGGGCACAGGTTGGCTTTGTGATACTGAAAGAGTTTTGGGGGCTGGGTATTGGCGGCAGGCTTATGGAGAACTGCCTTGCCTGGTGCCAAGAGCGGGGCTGCGAGCAGGTGGAGCTGGAGGTTGTATCGGGAAATGAACGGGCCATGGGTATGTACAAACGCTTTGGCTTTGAATCCACCGGCGTCCGGCCCAGGGCGCTGAAATATCCGGATGGTACTTACGCGGACGAGTATATGATGGTAAAATTCCTTTAAGGAGTGGTCTTTCATAATGAAAACAATACGCAACAGCCTGATGCTGACCTCGGTCCTGTACATTTTGTTGGGCGTGGTGATGATTCTCATGCCCGGCTCGGCCCTGAAGCTGGCCTGCGGGCTGATTGGCCTTGTGACCCTCTGGTACGCCGCGGTGAAACTGCTGGCCTACTGGAAGGGCGGCGGGGCCTACAACCAGCGCTTTGACCTGTTCTTTGGGGTTCTGCTGGGGCTCTTGGGCATTTTCCTGCTGGTGACGCCCCAGGTGCTGGTATCCATTATCCCGGTGACGCTGGGGGTATACATTTTGGCGGACAGCGTATCCGCCGTCAAAAAAGCCCTGGACATGAAGGCGCTGGGCTATGAAAAGTGGTGGGCCTCCCTGGCGGCCGCCCTGGTTCTGGCCATTTTCGGCGTAGTCATGATATTCCGTCCTTTCAAGGCGGTAGAAACCCTGGTTATATTCATCGGCCTGGGCTTTGTCTTCGACGGCGTAAACACCCTTGTCAACACCATCATCGCCGACCGCGTGTACCGGGACCGCTAGCCTTTTAGGACCTTGGGGGCGCCGCAAGCCTGCACGGAAAGCGGCGGCGTACTGAGAAAGGGCGAGGGGCGGCTCTGCCAACCCGCCAGCAGGATGTAAATCCCTAAAGGTGAGTGACAGCCGGAACTTTCGGCCCCGAGGCAGCGGCTCTCTGTTAACAACAGCAAAAAGCCGGCATAAAAGTTTTTGATCTTCTCATCTGCCGATTCGGTCGGTTCGGTATGGTCCCCACCGGGGACCCTCACCTTTTTTCAAAAAGTTTGTGGGTTGTAGGGGTGAGCGTCTCTCAGTGGGAGACAAGCCGCGAATCGGCCGAGCCGGCAGACGAGACCCAAAGCCCTACGTCCTCTCCTTGGCGAAGAGCTCCCGCAGGCCCACCGCCAGCAAAAACACGCCAAAGCCCCGGCGCAGGAGGCCGGTATCCATGCCGGAAGCCAGCAGGGAGCCTAGAACGCAGGCGGGGACGCCGGCGGCTATACAGAAGAGAACGGCCTGGACTTCTACCAGGCCGTTTTTTATGTGGCCGTATAAGGCGGGCAGGGCGCAGCTGATAAAGTAAAGCAGGTTGACGCCCCCTGCCTTGAGCTGCTCCATCTGCTGGATGATGGTCAGCCAGAGAATCAGCAGCGTGCCGCCGCCTACGCCGAAGCCGGAGAGTATACCGGTCAGCAGCCCAATGGCCGCTCCAAGGATCTGGCTCACAGCCCCAGCACCCCCTTGATTCCGCCATAGACAATCAGCAGCCCGAACCCCCGGCGCAGCCACAGCACCGGCACTTTTTTAAAGATCCTTCCGGAGACCAGCCCGCCGGAAAAGCCGCCCAGCAGGTAGGGCCAGGCCAGGGTAAAATCCATAGCGCCTTTCATCCAGTAGACCGCCGCCGATACGGCCGATAGGGCTAGAATCACCGCCACTGAGCTGGCAAACGCTTTCTTCTGCTCCACTTTTGCCCACCCGGCTAAGAGCGGCACCAAAAACAGCCCGCCGCCCGCGCCGAAAAGCCCGTTGGCAGCGCCGGCCAGCGCGCCGGTTATCAGATATTTTCCTTTTTGCTTCATGGGAGCCTCCTTTCAGGCCGCGGGGACGCTGTCCCCACACCCCTGCAAAGTTTTGAAAAGGTTTCATCAAAATTCTTTGTGCTGGCGTTAAAACCTGTACTGATAGGGTTTGGCGGCGGATTAGTAGTTTTCCCGTGGAGAGGTGAATTAACCGGGAAAAAGTTCGCATAATGGCTTTATAGAGTTTCGGGAGGTCGTTATGAAGACAAAGGTGAAAGCGTACTTTTCTTTGGCGCTGCTTTTGGGGCTGCTGTGCGCGGCGGGATATTCCCTATCGCATATTTCCGGCAATGCCGAATATGTGGCGGCGGCGGGGCAGCAGAGCATTTACAAGCTGGAATTGACCAAAGCCAGAGGGACAATCTATGACTGCAACCTGGAACCTCTTACGGACCAGGTTTCCCGGCGGGTGGCGGCGGTAGCCCCCAGCATAGAAGCCATTGGAGCGGTGGAGTCCGCCACCCAGGGCCGCTATAGAGAACGGCTGGCCCTGGCTCTGGAGGACGGCAAGCCCTTTGCCTTGGCAGTGGACCGCTTTATCCAAAACGACTGCGTGGATCTGTTCAACATCCCCCTGCGCTACGGCAAGGAACGGCTGGCCCCGCATGTATTGGGGTATCTAGATAGCCAGGGTAAGGGCGTGGCCGGGATAGAGCTGGCCATGGACGACGCGCTGAGCCGGTATGATGGGGAAATCTCCGTCTACTACCGGGTAGACGCTTTGGGGCGGGTCATCGCCGGGGCGGACAGGCTGGTGGTGAATACCCTGGAAGACGCCTCCGGCGGGGTGGCCGTTACCATTGACGCGGAGATTCAGCGTCTGGTCCAGGAGGCGTCCCGGGAGCTGGGCCAGGGAGCGGTGGTGGTGACGGAGGTTCCCGGCTGTCAAATCCGGGCCTTGGCCAGCCTGCCGGATTATGAGCCCAACGACATTGGGGCCGCTGCCGGGGATGAACGGTCCCCTCTTTTAAACCGGGCCTTCTGCGCCTACCCGCCGGGCTCGGTCTTCAAGCTGGCCACCGCCGCCGCCCAGCTGGAAAGCGGCCAGGCCAACGCTCCTTTTGAATGCACCGGGGCCCTTAATGCCGGCGGAATGCTTTTTCACTGCTACGACGGCAACCCCCACGGCCCTTTAGACCTAAACGGCGCCATTGAAAAGTCCTGTAACTGCTACTTTATCAGCGCCGCCAGAGCTTTGGGGGGGCAGCAGGTGCTAAGCATGGCCTATAATCTAGGGCTGGGGGTAGGGCAGGAATTCGGCCGGGGGCTGTCCTGCGCCGCCGGGAATCTGCCTGCGGGCAGCGCCCTTGCCAATGCCCGGGCCCTGGCAAACTTTTCCTTTGGGCAGGGAGACGTCTCCGTTACCCCGGTACAGCTCTGCGGCATGATGAACGCCATTGCCAGCGGCGGAATTTACAGCAGCCCCAAGCTGGTGGAGGGACTGGTGGACGCCGCCGGCAAGATTACCCCCCAGCGTCCCATTACCGAGCAGACCATAGACGCCATGAGCCCCGCCACCGCCGCCTCCCTGCAGGCGTCTCTTATCAACGCCGCCCAAAAGGGTACCGGGGCTTCCGGCGCGCCGGAGGGCGTCGTCTGCGGCGTCAAAACCGGCACAGCCCAAACCGGCCGGTATGAAAACGGGGAGGAAATCTCCCATTTTTGGTATTGCGGCTTCATCAGCGATGAAACCGGACCCCGGTACTGTATAACGGTGCTCAGAGAGTCCGCCGTCAGCGATGGCGGCGCGACCGCCCGGGTTTTCCGGAAGATTGGCGAGGGACTGGGGAAAATGCTGGATGGGAAAAAAGTTGACAAATAAGCGCAAATGCGCTATACTACCGGGTAGATGAAAAAATGGCGTGGAGAAGACGTTCTCCGGGCCCCAGCGCAGAGAGGCGGCGGGTGGTGCAAGCCGCCTGGGGCAAGAGGACGGGCCGCTCCGCAGAGGCTCCCCAAGGCGGGGAACCCCACGCCCCGCCGTGAGGAACGGCGGCGCATACCGGCGTTAACGGGTAAAAGCTGGTAAAGGGTTGGATCTGGCGAACGGCTTGCTTTCCCTTTGCAATATGGGTGGTACCGCGGGCTTGCCCGTCCCATAGGTGGACGGACAGGCTTATTTTATTTTGAGGAGGGGTCTATTTGGTGAAAAAGGTTTTGGGAATTCCGCGGCGTGGGGTCGGCCGCCGGCATGTGCGCGGGGCTTAACAAGGAGGGAAAGCCGATGATTCTGCTGATTGCCGGAGCCACCCACACAGGCAAAACCGCTTTGGCCCAACGCCTGCTGGAAAGGCATCACTACCCGCATCTTTCCATGGACCATCTAAAGATGGGGCTGATCCGCAGCGGGCAGACCAGCCTGACCCCGGAGGACGGCCCGCAGCTGACCGAATATCTGTGGCCCATTGTGCGGGAAATGTGCAAGACCGCCATTGAAAACCGCCAGAGCCTGATTGTGGAGGGGTGCTATATCCCCTTTGACTGGCAGGAGGGCTTAGATGCCCGGTATCTCCGTGAGATGCGGTATGTGTGCCTGGTGATGACTCGGAATTATATCCTGACGCACTGGGAGGACATTGGCAGCTATGCCAGCGTCGTGGAGCAGCGGGGGGAGGAAAGCCTGGACCGCCAGGCGCTGATCCGGGAAAACCAGGAAAACCAAAGGCGCTGCCAGGAAAAGGGGCTGGAATACATTCTGATTGACAAAAGCTATGAGGTAGACTGGAAGCTGGAACAGAAAGAATCCGAATATAAAACAACAAGGAGACGATCGTCATGCAATGGACCGGACTAAATGAACTGAGAGAGAAATATCTAAGCTTTTTTGAGACAAAGGGGCACCTGCGGCTGCCCAGCTTCTCGCTGATTCCCCAAGGAGACAACAGCCTCCTGCTCATCGGCGCGGGTATGGCGCCCATGAAAAAGTACTTTACCGGCGAGGTAGAGCCCCCCCGCCTTCGGGTGACCACTTGTCAAAAATGCATTCGCACCCCGGACATCGACAGCGTGGGCATTACCGACCGCCACGGCACCTTCTTTGAGATGCTGGGCAATTTCAGCTTCAACGACTATTTCAAGCGGGAGGCTATCTCCTGGGCCTGGGAGTTTTTTACAAAGGTGCTGGAAATCCCGGAGGAAAAACTGTATGTGACGGTGTTTGAAACGGACGACGACGCCTGGAATATCTGGACCAAGGAAATCGGCGTGCCGGAAAGCCACATGAAGCGCCTGGGCCGGGAGGACAACTTCTGGGAGCACGGCTCCGGCCCCTGCGGGCCCAGCTCGGAGATATTCTTTGACCGGGGCCCCGAGCATGGCTGCGGCAAACCCGATTGCAGCGTTGGCTGCGACTGCGACCGTTATGTTGAGATCTGGAACCTGGTATTTACCCAGTTTAACAGCGACGGCCAAGGCAACTACGCCCCTCTGGGCCGGGAGAATATTGACACCGGCATGGGGCTGGAGCGCTTGGCCTGTGTAATGCAGGGCGTGGACAACCTGTTTTTGGTGGACACGGTGCAGAACATTATGAAGAAGATCAGCGAGCTAACCGGCGTGGAGTATGGAGCGGACAAAAAGTCCGACGTCTCCCTGCGGGTCATCACCGACCACATGCGCAGTACGGTCTTTATGATCGGCGACGGCGTGCTGCCCTCCAACGAGGGCCGGGGCTATGTGCTGCGCCGGCTGCTGCGCCGGGCGGCCCGCCACGGCCGGCTGCTGGGAATGCACGAAGCCTTCCTCAAAGACATTGTGGATACCGTGATAGAGGAAAACGGCGGCGCGTACCCCGAGCTGCGGGAAAAGCGGGAAACCATTCGCAAGGTGGTGGCATATGAGGAGGAAAGCTTCGGGCGCACTATTGACCAGGGCATGGCCATGCTCACCGCGTTCATTGACAAGGCGGACACCAAGATTTTCTCCGGCGAAAGCGCCTTTACCCTCAATGACACCTTCGGCTTCCCGCTGGACCTGACCCGGGAAATCCTGGCCGAGCGGGGCATGGAGGTGGACGAGGAGCGCTTCCGGGAGCTGATGCGCCAGCAAAAGGAAAGGGCCCGCAGCGCCCGAAAGGACGCGGGGGCCGACGCCTGGAAGGGGGAGGGCGGCGCTGTGTCCGGCCTGCCCGCCACGGAGTTTGCAGGATATGAGGAGCTGTCCGCCCAAGGGAAGGTGCTGGCCATTGTGAAGGAGGGCCGGCGGGTGGATTCCGCCGCCGAGGGGGATGAGGTCTCCATTGTGCTGGATAGCACTCCCTTCTATGGGGAAAGCGGCGGCCAGGTAGGCGACAGCGGCGTACTGGAGGCGCAGGAGCTTTCTATTGACGTGGTAGACACCACCCGGCACGAAGGGGTTTTCCTGCACCGGGCCATTGTGAACCAGGGCTCTGTCAGCGTAGGGGACAGTCTCGCCGCCCAGGTGGACCGGGCCCGCCGTCTGGCCATTATGCGAAACCACACCGCCGCCCATTTGTTACAGGCCGCCCTTAGAAAGGTGCTGGGAGACCATGTGGAGCAGGCCGGGCAGCTGGTGAACGAGAACCATGTGCGCTTTGACTTCACGCATTTTTCCGCCGTCACGCCAGAGGAGCTTCAGCAGGTAGAAATGCTGGTGAATGGGGAGATTTTGAAGTCCGTGCCTGTGGAGGTTCAGGAAATGCCCCTGGCCGAGGCCAGAAAGCTGGGGGCCATGGCCCTGTTTGGAGAAAAGTACGGCGACGTGGTCCGTGTGGTCAGCGTCACAGACGGTTTCTCCCGGGAGCTCTGCGGCGGAACCCATATGGACAACACCGCCCGACTGGGACTGTTTAAAATTGTGTCCGAATCCTCTGTGGCGGCAGGCGTCCGGCGTATTGAGGGCGTTACCGGGGCCGGGGTATTGGGCCAGCTGGCCCAGCATCTGGATGCCCTTCAGGAGACGGCCCAGGCCATGAAGGTGATGAATCCTATGGACCTGCCCGCCCGGGCCCGCCAGATGATGACGGAGCTCAAGGAAAAGGACCGTACCATTGAGACACTGAACGCCAAGGTGGCTTCCGCCAACCTGCAGGGGGTCTTCCAGAACGCCCAGGAAGTAGAGGGCGTAAAGGTGGTCTACGCTTTGCTTTCCGGTACAGGCAGCGACGCGCTGCGGGCTTTAGGCGATAAGGCTAAGGAGCTGCCGGAGCCCATTGTGGCCGTTTTTGCCGGGGTCAATGACGGAAAAGCGGCTCTCTGCGCGGCCTGCAATAAGGCTGCCCAGGAAAAGGGGCTAAAGGCTGGGCTTCTGGTAAAGGCCGTGGCCCAAATCACCGGCGGCAACGGCGGCGGCAAGCCTGATTTCGCAATGGCGGGCGCAAAGGACCAAACCAAGCTGGACGAGGCTTTGGCCGCGGTGCCCGAGCTGGTCCGGCGGCAGATGGCCTAAGAACCTGTTGCGCGCGGGCAATTTCGCGGCTGGTGGGCGAAGGCTGTGTGCTGTGGCGGAAGACTTGCACGCAGGATGCGTGCTGATAAATGCTGAACGGGCTCTAAAGCCAGGGGTTTTCATAAAGGCTTAGCATGGCTGGGCCTTTGGCATCGTATCTTCAAAGGTGGGGGAAGATGGCGGTATTTCAGCCATTTTCCCCCACCTTTTCATTCCTGTTTTCATATTTTTGCGTCAGACGGCAAGGCTGCCCAGCGGTTAACCGGCTCTGCTGGTTTCAGATTACAAATCAATAATACGCGCGTACTGGCGCGGCTCAGAGCGGTAAAACTTAGCCCGGGAAAACAGGCTGGATCTGCCGGCCTGCCAGCGCGGCGGCGGCGGTCTCCTCTAAGCGAGTGAAATCCGCGACCAAAGAAAAAGGCTTTTTCTCCGGGTCGTCTTGGCAAAGGGGTACAAAGTAGACGTTTTTGGTGTTCATGAGCCGCAGGACATTCTGCCCGGAGCCCGCCAGAGCGTCGTTGCTGGCCAAACAGATCACCACCGGCAGGCCAACCCGCAGAGTGGACTTGACGGCCATGGTCACCGGCGTATCCGTTATGCCCAGCGCAATTTTGGACAAGGTGTTCCCGGTGCAGGGGCATACCAGCATGGCGTCCACCAGGCGTTGAGGGCCGATGGGTTCCGCGTCCACAATACTGTGAATCACCGGCCTGCCGGCGGTTTCCTGGGCCCTGCCGATGAAATCCTGGGCCTTGCCAAAACGGGTGTCTGTTTCATAGACATTGGTTGACATCACTGGCAAAAGCTTATAGCGCTTGCCCAGCGCGGCCATCTGCCGCATGGCTTTATCCAGCGTACAGAAGGATCCGCACATAGCAAATCCAAGTGTCTGCATGTAAACCATCTCCTTTCTTAAAAATGCTCTTGCGCCCGGAAACCGAGACGGCGGCCCCAGGACCTGACAGGATGGAAACTATTTCCTATCCCTCTGCCAGAATGTTGTATACAGCCTCTTTAATCAGCTCGCCGGAAGCTTTGGGCGACATTTTTCCCGGCAGGGACGGAGCGGGCAGCACCCGGACACTGTGCCTGCCCGCCGCCTCCAGGTCTACTCCTCCAGGAGGCGAGGCCAGCTCGATAATCAGCGTGTCCTGGGCCTGCGCGCTTAGGGCCTGCTCTCCCAGTACTGGGGCAGGCACGGTGTTGAATATCACGTCAAAGGGCCGTCCCAGCTCATGGTACCGCAGAGCCTGGCAGCCGCTGGCGCGGATGCAGGTTAAGTCCTCCGCCTTTCTGGCGCTGCAGGAGACGCCGGCCCCCAGCCCCCGGAGCATCCCGCACAGAGCTTTACCAATGCGCCCGTAGCCTGTCACCAGGCAGTGGGAGCCCCCCAGACCGCCTGGGTACTCCGCGATGGCTAAACCTACGGCGTCTTCGGCGGTAAGATAGGCGTTGCCAGCTACCAGCTCCTCCCGCAGGTAGTAATCCCGGCAGTCGGCGGCCTGCCACAAGGGGGAGCTGGCCATCAGCTTTTCCATCATTCCTCCAAACACCTGCTTGCCGGAAAATAGCCGGGCAAAGCGATGGTCCAGGGGAACCGCCTCTTGGGCAAACGGAGCGTTTAGGGTAAGGCCGTCCCGGGTGGCGGGCAGGGGCAGCAGGATCACCTGGCACTCTGAGCTCAGCTGTTTGAGGCTGGCCTGGGCCAGCCCGGCGGCGGCCCCCTCCAGACAGCTGACCAAAACACTTTGCCCGCCGGCCATTAAGGCTTTCGCCAAATAGACTTGGCGCAGGTCTCCGCCTACCAAGCCAAACGCAGCGCGCATAGCAACCACTTTCCTTTCAAAAATAACCTTTTCGCGGGATAGCGCGCTAAGCTGCTGTCCCTTATGTGAGCACGACCTAGTATAGTGAACGCGGTTTAAAAACGGGGCCCAGCGTCCCCAAAAGAAGGCTTGCCCCACCGGCTTTTGGCGGGGATATTCCATACTATGGCCCCGCGCTGGTTTGGTGAAAGCAAAAAGGGGCGTTCCATTAGGCGCTACTCATAAAGCAGTGTCACAAATCGAAACAGGGTAGTCCCACCTGTATCGGCGAAAATTGTAATATTTAGTCGCCCCGACGCGTCCGTATTAGCCTTGCGCTGTGCGGGCGTTTTTCTGTTCTGGAGCATCTGGACACCGTGTCCAGATGTGGAGCAAGGTTGAAAGGCGGCACTCTTCCGGGTGTTGTCTTTCTGCGTTCCCCCACATCCTTGCTTTTAAAAGCGCATTATAAAGACTTCCTCTTCTTTCACCCTTCAAATCAAAATATTCTCCCTCCATAGGCAATGCACCGATAGGAACATTTTCTTTGGTTTCATAGGTTTATCCTCGCTTTTCATGGTGATTTGCGTTCTTAATAGTAAACGCGCTTTAAAATCGATAAATACCGATTTTA
>CANONE010000064.1 GCA_947567585.1 uncultured Clostridia bacterium
TGTTAATTTTTTAAGTCGTTATAACCACAGTATGGGATTTGGTGAATATAAAGATTCGTATCTGTTGGACCAAGCAGGCATGGACCTATTTTATCCACCGCTCTTTATGTGGCTTATGAAAGCTTATCCAATAGGATTATCTTAGCGGCTTGAAAAATGGTATAGATGTGCCGGAAAAGGAAATCAATCCAATGGGCTATGAATGATTTTTAAGTGACCGTTTTAGATTTCATCGAAATAAGAGGCTTCCAGGATACTGCTTGGAAGCCTTTTTGTTTTGCCAGGAATTGGCGGCAATTTGGGGGTTGTAAAGTGGGCCGATCTATATTATAATAGTATATGAATTAGGCGTTTGAGCTGGAGGTTGGTTTGATGAAATGGAATCCGGAGGTTTTCTGGGGCTGCTATAAGGAGTCCACGGGAATTTCCAATCTGGAGAGGATGGCGGCGTATCCCCAGCACGGGAATACCTGCCGGTTGCTCCACAGTGTGGCGGTGGCTTATTATAGCTGCCGGGTAGCGGCTTTTCTGGGCGGCGGCTTTCATATGCGGGAGATGGCCCGGGGAGCCTTATTTCACGACTACTTTTTTTACGACGCCCAGGATGGCGATCCCGCCCACCGCAGGCACTGGTCCCGCCACCCGGACATTGCCTGGCAAAACGCTTCCAAGGAACTGGAATTGACCGGCATTGAAGCGGATATTATCCGGACCCACATGTTTCCCTTGACCCGCCGTCCTCCTAAATACCGGGAGGGAGCGGTGGTGACGCTGGTAGACAAGGGCTGCTCTGTTTATGAGTTTTTTAAGCGGAAAAATCCATATCCCCGGCTGGCCAGGCGGTTTTTATAGCGGTCTGGGGGGAGAAGTGAACAGGATCCAAGCGTGGCGCCATTTTGGGCCGCGCTTTTTTGCGTGTAGCGGGCGTGGCAAAAAAATTTTACAAACAGTTTTCAGCTTCCCGGTTCCCTGCCCTTGCATTTGGCCCCATTTTGCGTTATACTATTTCCAAGACTTTTTTGTGGAGGCCAAAACATGCCGCTTTTTAAGAAATACCGGGAACTGATAGTGTATATTTTCTTTGGCGTTCTGACAACCCTGGTGAATTGGGCGGCCTACTGGGTTTTGACGGACCTATGTCATATAGACTATTTGGTATCCGCCTTTGTGGCCCAGGTGCTCTCCATTCTGTTTGCCTATGCCACCAACCGTACGTGGGTTTTCCACAGCCAGGTTCGGGGATTCCGGGGGATTGCCCTGGAAATGGTGAAATTTTTTGGGGCCCGGGGAGTATCCCTGGTGCTGGACATGGCCTGCATGTATGTGGGCGTGGACATGCTGCATATCGGCGATAAGGCTATGAAAATCTTCTCCAGCGTCCTGGTAGTCATCGCCAACTATATTTTTAGTAAGCTCTTTGTCTTTAAAAAGAAATAGGCTCTAGCAAGCGCGGCACCGGACAAAGCCTGCGGGCTGCAGGGCGGTCTTTATACACAACTTATGGAGGGAAGTCAATTTATGGCTCGAAAAAAGGACAGAGGACAAGGCTTTGAGGATGTCTCCAGCTATTCCTCCTCAAAGGAGTATAATAAGCGCAAGAAAAACCGTAAGGGCCGGGTGGCGCTGCAATCCATAGCGGCCTTTTTATGCGTGCTGCTGATTCTATTGGGCGCTGGGATGATCTATGTTTCTACGGACCTGCTGGGCGAGCTGACCACCAACGCTATTACCAAGGATCCGGCGGCCCTGGGCTTCCACGAGGAAGACCAGGTGGTGGACGACAGAATTATCAATATCGCCCTGTTTGGCCTGGATAGCCGCAACAGCGAATTCCGGGGGCAGTCGGACGTAAATATGATTTTGACGGTGGACAACCGCCACGGCTCCATTAAGATGACCTCTATCCTGCGGGACAGTTCCGTACACATTGAGGGAGACGGCTATCCGGAGTTCGGCTACATCGACTGGACCACCAAGCTGAACGCCGCCTATTCCGTGGGCGGGCCGGAGCTGGCCATCCGTACTCTGAACCGGAGCTACAGCCTGCGGGAGTCGCCCTTGCGCATTGAAGACTATGTAGCCATCAACTTTGTGAATATGGCTTCCATTATCGACGCGGTGAACGGCGTGGAAATGGAGGTAACCGCCGCGGAGATTGAGGAGATCAATACCAACCTGCGGAACCTGGTGTGGGAGGTAGAGCAGAAGAAAGAGGAGGACATGGCAAACGGCACCTACGAAGAGCGCAATTACCCCATTGTCCTGGACACGGACTATATGCACGCCACCGCGGACGTAGCCACCTATCAGTTAAACGGCAATCAGGCGGTATCCTATGGCCGGATCCGCAACATCGGCGACGACTATGGCCGGGTGGAGCGCCAACAAAAGGTATTGGCTGGGCTCATTAGCCAGATTAAGAAACTGAGTGTGATGGATTACCCCAATATGGTCAAAAAGCTGATGCCCTATTGCGAGACCAGCCTGGAGCTGGACGACATCATCTCCATGCTGCCTATCCTGGGTACGGACATGAGCATTGAGACCATCACCGTGCCTGACGCCAACTTTGAGACGGACCTGCACGATGTAAAATATGATCTGGTATATGGGCTGGAAGGGGCGGCTAAGCGCATCAGCACCTTCATCTATGAGGAGAGCTCGCCCTTCTACAATGAGTTCTATGGCTCCACCCCCGCTCCGGAAGAGGGCGGGGAGTAAGCGATAGCCTGCGAGAGCGTGGGGGATTCGTAAAAAAGTAGAAAAGCAAAGGCTGAGAGAATAGACGGTATCGCGCAGAATTGTGTGCCGTCATGGAAAGGATGACAGCAAATGGTGCGCGAAGCCCGCAGGTAGGGCTTTGTGCGGCGCTGCCTATAGCAAAGGGATATCAATGGGAAAACATGAACAGCCCGCCGGACGGCATAGAGCCTCTCCCAATGGGAGGCGGCCTTCCCGGCGAAAAAAGGAAGAACCCGGCTCCCGGGCCCGCCGGGAGCCGCTTCGTGATCATTACTACTATCAGGAGCCCTATGGACAGCGGGGGGAGAGGGCGGAATTTGAGGATATTTCCAGCTATTCTTCAGAAAGCCGCCGGAGCGCGGATAGGCGGCAGCTGAAACGGCCCGCGAAACCGCCAAGATCCCCCCGCCGGAAAATGGGGCTGGGAAAAAAGCTGTGTTTGAGCATAGCGCTGCTTTTTTTAGTACTGATAGGACTGGGCTGGTATATGCTGGGAGGGCTTACGGTCCACAGGCTGGAGGGGGAGATTTCGGTAAACCGCTCCGTGGGCCAGGCGGGGGTAAAGAATATCGCCCTCTTTGGTCTGGACAGCCGGGACAACAGCGGCTGGGGGCGCTCAGACGCGATTATGGTCCTTTCGCTGAACAGCCGGGAGCATAAGCTGAAAATCGCCTCCTTTATGCGGGATTCAGAGGTGTATATAGAGGATTATGGCTACGATAAGCTGACGCATGCCTATGCCTACGGCGGGCCGGAGCTGGCGGTGCGGACCTTGAACGAAAATTTTTCTATGGATATTGAGGACTATGTCACCGTAAACTTTTATGAGATGGCAAAGATTGTGGACGCCTTTGGAGGTGTGGAGCTGGAGGTATCCGGAGATGAAATGCGGGAAGTAAACCGCATTCTTTGGGACCTGAACAAAGAGGCGGAGCAGGAGGGCCTGGCCTCGGGCATTACCGGGAAGGACTATTTTACGGCCCTGGACGGCACCCATAACGCCATAGACGGAGAATATGCGGGAGGGAAGGCCCTGCTTACCGGCAACCAGGCGGTGGCCTATGCCCGCATCCGCTATTTGGACGGGGACAGCTACCGGGCCGGCCGGCAGCAGCAGGTCCTGATGGGCCTGAAAGACCGGCTGAAAAGCCGGGGCCCTTTGGCTTGGCCGGGCATTGCCCACGGCGTGGCGCCCAACTGTGAAACGTCCCTGGACTTTTTGGACGCTATGGGGCTGCTGCCTTTTGCCCTGGGAGGCATGGAGATGGAGAGCACCACAGTGCCAGGGGAAGAGGATGGGGCTTATGACGATGAAAACGAAGAGGGCCTTGCCGTGGTTCGGTACGACTCGGACTTGGCGGTGCAAAGGCTGCACAGCTTTCTTTTTGGAGGATAGGTCCAGGCTTTCTGTATGGAATATTTTATTGGGAGTGATTTTATGTCAGAGCCGGTATTGGTGATTATGGCAGCGGGTATGGGCAGCAGGTACGGCGGAGGCGGCGTGAAGCAGGTGGACCCGGTGGGCCCTTGTGGAGAGAGAATCATTGACTATTCTATGTACGACGCATGGCGGGCGGGCTTCCGCAAGGTGATCTGTGTCATTAAGAAGGAGATGGAGGAGGATTTCCGCCGGGAAATCCTAGCCCCGGTGCTGCCCTACATGGAGGCTGAATGCGTGTTCCAGGACCTTAGCCAAATTCCTGAAGGGGCGGCTATTCCCGCAGGCCGGGAAAAGCCTTGGGGAACAGGCCATGCGGCGCTCATTGGCGCCAGAGCTACCGGAGGCGCGCCCTTCGCGGTGATTAACGCCGACGATTTTTATGGCCGGGAAGCTTACGAAAAAATCTACCAATATTTAAAAAATGCCGAGGATGGAGAGAAGCTGGACCTGTGCATGGTAAGCTATCAGGTGAAAAATACCATCTCGGAGAATGGGACGGTTTCCCGCGGCGTGTGTCAGGTAGAGAACGGGATGCTGGCCAGAGTGGTGGAGCGCACGAAGATCTCCAGGCTGGAGGACGGCCGGATTGGCTACACCGAGGACGAGGGAGAGACTTGGACCATTCTGGAGCCGGAGACGCCGGTATCCATGCAGTTTTGGGGCTTTACCCCAGGATTTACGGCGGAGCTGGAAAGGGAATTTGCCCGATTTTTCCAAGAGGACCTGCCGGGGAACCCGCTGAAGGGCGAGTTCTACCTGCCCTTTGGCGTGAACGCTTTGGTGGAGGACGGCCGGGCGGGGGTTCGGGTGCTGGAGACCAGCGACAAGTGGTACGGCGTAACCTACCACGTAGATAAAGCCACCGTGGTGGAAGCCCTGCAAAGGCTGACGGATGGGGGAAAATATCCTTCCCCTGTGTGGGGAGGATAAGCCGCGGAGCTTTGGGTCTCCGCCACCGGCCACGCCTGCCAGGCCGGCTGTGCAGCCTTGACAGGATCCGGCAAAGAAGTTTTCATCAAACTTTTACAAAAGTTTGCAGGCAACGCCCCGCGGCCTCCGCGGCGTGTGAAAGACAGGGAGACCCCCTGTCTTTTTTGCTGTGTGGAGTTGGAGCGAAATTCGAGAATCGGCGGTATTACACAGAGAATGGGGTCGATTCTTGTTAGAAGCGACAAAGTTTCAAGAAATAATTTGAGATTCTTAAAATAAATTACTAAAAGCTACTTGAAATTTTTCTAGGATATGGTATGATAGTAGTGGTAATTTCTGAAAAAACCAGGACAAGGAGATCGATAGCCATGATTACCAAAAAAACCGGCCTGGGGCTTTCCCAAAAAGCCGGCCCCGGGGACGTTGCAGACCCAGGCGCAGTCCCCCGGGACTTGTTTCACAGAGGCAAGAATCGGCGGGCGTATGAGTACTTAGGCGTACACAAGGCTGTACGCGGCGGCAAAAGCTGCATGGTGGCCCGGGTATGGGCGCCTCATGCCAGGGCGGTGTCTCTGGTGGGAAACTTCTGCAACTGGGACAGCGCCAAGTATCCTTTGAAAAAGATAGACGACAGTGTCTGGGAGGGCTACACCGACTTCGAGTTCAACCCCTTCGAGATGTATAAGTTCTATATCAAGACGGCCGACGGGGAGGACAGCTATAAAGCTGACCCCTTTGCCCGCCATACCGAGACCCGCCCCGGCACGGCTTCCCGCTGGTATGAGCTGGAGGACTATTCCTGGCAGGACAAGGCTTGGCAGGAGAAGAAGGAGAAGGACCCGCCCTATTCTCAGCCGGTAAATATCTATGAGGTCCACGCCGGATCCTGGCGGAAGTATGCGGACGGCAGCGTCTTTTCATACGACAAGCTGGGAGACGAGCTGATTCCCTATGTGAAGGAAATGGGATTCACGCATATTGAGTTTATGCCCTTGACGGAGTACCCTTACGACGGCTCTTGGGGCTATCAGGTGATGGGCTATTTCGCCCCTACCTCCCGCTACGGCCAGCCCAAGGACCTAATGCGTTTTGTGGACCGCTGCCATCAGGCGGGCATTGGCGTGATTATGGACTGGGTCCCCGGACATTTTCCCAAGGACGCGGCCGGGCTTGCCAAGTTCGACGGCACCCCCTGCTACGAGTATGCGGACCCCAGAAAGGGCGAGCACAAGGAGTGGGGCACCCTGGTGTTTGACTTTGATAGCCCGGAGGTGCAGAGCTTCCTGATTTCCAGCGCGGTGTTCTGGCTGCGGGAGTACCATGTGGACGGCCTGCGGGTGGACGCGGTAGCCTCTATGCTGTATCTTGACTACAACCGCCGGGACGGGGAATGGGTCCCCAATAAGGACGGCGGCAAGGAAAACCTGGAAGCCATCGCTTTCCTACAGGCGCTGAACGAGGCGGTCTTCGCCGAGGTGAAGGAGCCAATGATGATCGCGGAGGAGTCCACAGCTTGGCCTATGGTGTCAAAGCCCACCTACATGGGCGGGCTCGGGTTTAATTTCAAGTGGAATATGGGCTGGATGAACGATATGCTCCGGTACATGTCCATGGACCCCCTGTTCCGCAGCGGCAACCACAATTCGCTGACGTTCTCGTTCTTCTATGCTTTCTCTGAAAACTTCATTCTGCCCATCTCCCACGACGAGGTGGTATATGGGAAGGGTTCGCTGATTAATAAAATGCCTGGAGACGATGAGATGAAGGCCGCCCAGATGCGGGCTTTCGTCGCCTATATGATGGGACACCCCGGCAAAAAGCTGCAGTTTATGGGTACGGAGTTTGCCCAGAAGAACGAGTGGAATTTTGAAAAGGAACTGGAATGGGGTCTATTGCAGTATAAGGAGCACAAGGACGCTCAGAACTTCTTTAAGGCGGTAAACAAATTTTACCTGAGCCGCCCGGAGCTCTGGGAGATCGACTTTGACTGGGGCGGCTTTGAGTGGATCAGCAACGACGATTACACCCAGAGCGTCATCGCCTTCCGCCGCAAGGCCAAGAGCGGCAAGGAGCTGGTGTGCGTATGCAACTTCGTGCCGGTACAGCGGGAGGATTATAAGATTGGCGTACCCTACTGGGGTACTTGGGCCGAAGTGTTCACCTCCGACGGCAAGGAGTTCGGCGGAAAGGGCGTTACCAATGGCAAGAGCATCCTTACCTTGGACGAGCCCATGCACGGTTGTGAGCAGAGCGTCTCCCTAACCCTGCCCGGCTGTTCCGTATTCTTCCTGGAATGCGTGAAGCCCTCGGAGAAGCCCAAGCCCCAAGAGACCGCCATGCCCCTGCCCAAAGCGCCGGCGGAGCCGAAAAAAACCACCTCGCCCCCCAGCGCTGCCCGGTAAAAAAATCAGCAAAAAGGAAAGACAGCGCCACTAACCCAAAAGTTCCAACTCAGCTTCCGGAGAGGGCCCGCAAAAGCGGCGCAAAAGTTTCGCCCGCCTTTTCTAAAGGGCGATGGTTCCCGAAAGTGTCCAAAGCGCAGCCAGAAAGCTATCTGCGCCGCGCAGCAAGCTAACGGTGCGGAATCGACAAACCCCGGGAAAAAAGTTTCGTCAACCTTTTCAAAGGTTGCGGGTTGTAGGGCAGAGCCCTACGGCCTTAAAGAGCCCTTCCGGCGCAATAAAAACACAAGATATAGGAGGACAAACGATGTTACCCAAACAAGAGGTCGTAGCTATGCTGCTCGCGGGCGGCCAGGGCAGCAGGCTGGGCGTATTGACCAGGAACCTGGCAAAGCCTGCCGTGCCCTTTGGAGGAAAGTACCGCATTATTGACTTTCCCCTTTCCAACTGCGTCAACTCCGGCATTGAGACGGTAGGCGTGCTTACCCAGTATCAGCCCCTGGAGCTCAATGAGTACATTGGCTCCGGCCAGCCCTGGGATCTGGACAGCATGGATGCCGGCGTACATGTACTGCCCCCTTACCAGAAGAGCCAGGGCTCTGACTGGTACAAGGGCACGGCCAATGCCATTACCCAGAACATCCCCTTTATTGAGAGGTATAATCCGGACTATGTAGTGGTGCTTTCCGGCGACCACATCTATAAGATGGACTATTCCAAGATGATCGCTTTCCACAAGGAGAAGGACGCCGCCGTAACCATCGCCGTGCAGCAGGTGCCCATGGCGGAGGCCAGCCGGTTCGGCATCCTCAATACCAACGAGGACGACTCCATCTACGAGTTTGACGAGAAGCCCAAGCAGCCCAAGAACGACTTGGCCAACATGGGTATTTATGTGTTCACCTGGGAGAAGCTGCGGAAGTTCCTTTTGGCGGACGAAGCGGACCCCAACAGTGAAAACGACTTTGGTAAAAACGTGCTGCCCGCTATGCTGAACGCGGGAGAGAAGATGTTTGCCTACCGGTTTGACGGGTACTGGAAGGACGTGGGAACCATTGACAGCCTGTGGGAGTCCAACATGGACCTGCTGGACCCCAATATCCCGCTGGACCTCAGCGACCCGGATTGGCGCATTTATTCCCGGAACCCTGTTATGCCCCCCCACTATGTGGCCAAAGGCGCCCATGTGCAGAACTCCCTGATTGCCGAAGGTTGCAACGTGTACGGCGAGCTGGAATTCTCCATTCTCTTTGCCGGCGTGTACGTGGCCCCAGGCGCGGAGGTAACCTCATCAATTATCATGCCCGGCGCGCGGATTGAAGAGGGCGCCAAGGTGCAGTACGCCATTGTGGCCGAGGACGCGGTAGTCGGCGCAGGCGCGGTGGTGGGCACCCGGCCCGAGGACATGGAGGATAAGGACAAGTGGGGCGTAGCCGTGGTCGGCCCCAAGGCCAAGCTGGCCCCTGGCGGCTGTGTGGCTCCTCAGGAGATGCTTTCGGCACAGGAGGGCTAAGCTTTATGAAACGGTTTAGCCAGAGAGAAACCAGGCAAATAACAGATACGAAAGGGAGATGGTCGATATGATGCGCGGCAACGACGTGATTGGTATCCTCTTTGCCTATGTGCATGAGGAGCGTGTAAGAGAACTGACGGAAAACCGGGTGATGGCATCCATACCCTTTGGCGGGCGTTACCGCCTGGTGGACTTTGCCCTCTCGAATCTGGTAAACTCCGGCATTAACAAGGTGGGCGTAATCACGGAGCAGAACTACCAGTCCCTTATGGACCACCTGGGCTCCGGCAAGTCCTGGGACCTGTCCCGGAAGAGGGAAGGGCTGTACCTGCTGCCCCCCTTTGGCGCGGATACCTCCCGTACCGACGGCATGGTGGCAAGCCTTGCGTCCATCCACCGGTTTTTGAAGAATTCCAAAGAGGAGTATGTGTTGCTTTCCAACTGCGACACGGTCTCCAATATTGACTACCGGGAGGTCTTTAACTTCCACACGGAGAAGAACGCGGACATTACCGTGATCTACCGCCATGGAACCTCTCCGGATACGGATAAGAATGTTGTCTACACGGTAGATCCCGAGGGCTTTGTGCGGGAGATGCTGATTAAGCGGGGGGGCGAGGCCAACTGCAACTATGGCTTTGGCAAGTGCATCATGCGCCGCCAGATGCTGATGGATATGGTAGAAGACTGCATGAGCCGCAACCTCTACGACTTTGACCGGGACGTCATTCAGCGGAACCTGAAGGATCTGAAGGTATACGCCTATGAATGCACCAGCGCGGCGTACACCATCACCTCCTTTGGCAGCTATTTCGAGGCCAATATGGCCTTGATGGATCCCAAGATCCGCAGCCAGCTGTTCCTGCCGGACCGCCCGGTGTACACCAAGGTCCGGGACGACATGCCGGCCAAATATGGTTTGGGTTCGGATGTAACCAACTCCATTGTGGCGGACGGCTGCGTCATCGACGGCGAGGTGGAAAACTGCATCCTCTTTAGAGGCGTCAACGTAAAGAAGGGCGCGAAGCTGAAAAACTGCGTGGTCATGCAGGACTGCGTCATTGGCGAAGACTGCCGCCTGGACTATGTGGTTGCAGATAAAAACGTGATTTTCGATGCGGGCCGGAAGATGGCCGGATACCAGAGCTACCCCGTTTACGTAGGCAAAGGCAGCAGAGTCTAAAAAAGCCAACAGCGGACAAAACCCCCATTCCGTGGAAAGCGAGAAATCTGGAGGCATAGCCTGAGGAGAAAGCCCCGCCAATGCAGGCGTTATCCCCCAGCAAACCTTCTGCGCCGCCCACCTATCCATTGTGCCCTCCTAGTCCCCCGGAGTAAAGGTTTTGGCCGATTTTTCAAAAGTGGCGGAGCGCGAGGCAGCGCCTCGTGGTCTTCCCCACAAAACCCGAAGCGGAAAGGATTTTACCAATGAAGATTTTGTTTTGTGCCAGCGAGGCCCTTCCCTTCTCAGCCACTGGCGGTCTGGCCGATGTGGCCGGTTCCCTGCCTCAGGCCCTGCGCGCCCGGATGATCGGCTGCCGGGTAGTGGTGCCTCTTTATGACAATGTGTCCCAAGAGCTGCGGGACAAGATGAAGTTTATCACCAGCATTTCGGTGCCGGTGGCTTGGCGGCGGCAGTATTGCGGCATCTTTGAGGCAAAGATCGGCTCCGTAACCTACTATCTCATCGACAACCAGTACTACTTTAAGCGCAGCACTCTCTATGGCCACTTTGACGATGCCGAGCGTTTTGCGTTCTTCTCCCGGGCTATTTTGGAGATGCTGCCTTACATCGACTACAAACCCGACGTTATTCACGCCAACGACTGGCAGACCGCTTTGGTGCCGGTTTATTACCGCCTGTTCTATGCCAATAACGAGTGGTATGGCGGCATTAAGACTTTGTTTACCATTCA
>CANONE010000065.1 GCA_947567585.1 uncultured Clostridia bacterium
TTTACCTCTGCGACGTTCGGGACGAGGAGAAGCTGCGGGATATCTTCCAAAAAGAGAAGCCGGAGGCGGTTATACACTTTGCCGGACTCAAAGCGGTGGGAGAATCCGTGGAGAAACCTCTGATGTACTATGAAAACAACCTCTATTCCACCTTGGTGCTTTTGAAAGTGATGAAGGAGCTGGGCGTGAACAACATTATTTTCAGCTCTTCCGCTACTGTGTACGGCGAACCCGCCACTGTGCCCATCAAGGAAGACTTCCCTCTCCCCGCCTCCGCCGCCTGCCCCTATGGCAACACCAAGCTGATGATCGAGCACATCCTTACCGACTATGTCCATGCTCACAAGGAGTTCAGCGCGGTACTGCTGCGCTACTTTAATCCGGTCGGCGCCCATGAAAGCGGCCTGATCGGAGAAGATCCCAACGGCATCCCCAACAATCTGGCGCCCTACATTGCCCAGACAGTGGTGGGAAAGCTTTCAAAGGTCCATGTCCATGGAAACGACTACCCCACCCCCGACGGCACCGGGGTTCGAGACTACATCCATGTGGTGGATCTGGCCGAAGGCCACGCGGCCGCCCTACAGCTCTTTGAGAAGGGACCCTGCGGCCTGAAAATTTACAACCTGGGTACCGGCAGGGGCTGCTCGGTGCTGGAAATGATCGCCGCTTTCTCCAAGGCTGCGGGGAAAGAGATCCCCTATGTCATTGGTCCCCGCCGTCCGGGCGACATTCCCACCTGCTACGCCGACTGCTCCCTGGCCAAGACCGAGCTGGGATGGGAAGCCAAAAAGAATGTGGACGATATGTGCGCGGATACGCTCCGTTGGCAGAGGATGAACCCCAATGGCTTTGAAGATTGAGAAAAAGATTATTCTGGCCTCCCAGTCTCCCAGCCGGAAAATGCTTTTGGAGCAGGCGGGCGCGGACATTGAAGTGGTGGTCTCCGGCGTAGACGAGGATGTGCCCGAAAGCTTTACCCCCGCCCAGACGGTGGAGACGCTGGCCCAGAGAAAGGCCCAGGCCATAGCGGCCCTGCGGCCGGATAGCCCCATTATCGCGGCGGACTCTGTGGTGAGCATTGACGGCATGATCATCGGCAAGCCCGCAGATGACCAAGCTGCCCGGGCCACCCTGGGGCGGCTCTCCGGCAGAACCCACCAGCTCTTTACAGGAGTCTGCCTCATAGCCAACAAACAGGAGCGGGTTTTTCACCGGACGACCGCCGTGACCTTCTATGCCCTCACCAAGGAAGAGATTGCGGAATATGTGGCCATGGGCGAATCAACTGGCCGGGCCGGAGGGTACGGTATTGAAGGGATCGGCGTCATGCTGGTAAAGGAAATCGCCGGCGATTACCCCAATATTGTGGGCCTCCCTGTAGCGGAGACCTTGCGGCAGCTCCGGGAAATGCTGTAGCTGCCCCTCAAAGTGGAAATAACAAAAAATCACCCCCTGCGTACAATAACAAAGGGGGTGATTTTTTGTACATACGAAAACGCCGGCGATTTTTTCGCCCATACCGGCCTGGACGGGGCAAGCGGCGGACCGCAGCCGCTGTCTCCCTGCTGGCTGTTCTGCTCCTGGCCCTCTTTGCGGAGCTGAGCTTGGGAGGGATCTCTCCGGAGCTTACCCAAGAAGCGGCCCGGGGCTATGTGCTGGACTGCATCACGCAAGCGGTGGAGCAGCAGCTGGCGGAGGAACCAGAGCCTTTTGTTACCATTGACCGCGACCAAAGCGGCCAGGTGGTCATGGTCCAGGCAGACCCGGAACGCCTAAACCGCCTAAAGGCCGGGGTACTGGAAAGGCTGGCAAAGTCCCTGCGGGGGCGAGCCACCGTATACATCCCGGCCGGCAGCTTAACCGGCGTCGGCCTTCTGAACGGCAGGGGCTTTCCGGTGCCAATCAGCTTGGGGTTGGAGGGCTCGGCGGTGGCGGAGCTCTCTACAGATTTTATCAGCGCTGGGGTAAACCAAACCTGCCACCGGCTGGTACTGACCGTACATGCCCAAGCCTATTCTCAATCTAAACGGTTCGAGACCGCCGTAGCTGTAGACAGTTCCACCGTACTGGCGGAAACTCTGGTGGTGGGAGAAGTACCAAAACTGATGACCGGACGGGAGTAAAGTCCCCCCCGTATGCGTTAAGAACGGTGGGAGAGGATTTGGTCCAGCAGGCGGTGGGCGGCCTCCTCTTTGGACAGCAGGGGCAGCTGTTCTACATCCCGCGAAGTAATAATCGCCAGTACATTGGTAGAGCCCCCAAAGCCCGCCCCCGGCTGGGCCAAGGAATTGGCAGCAACCATATCGAGGTTTTTCTTTTGGAGCTTTTTGCGGCTGTTTTCCAGCAGGTTTTCCGTCTCCATGCTGAATCCGCATAAAAACTGCCCTGGTTTCTTGTGCTTTCCCAGCCACAGGAGAATGTCGTCGGTGCGTTCCAGGTCCAAAATAGGAGTTTCTCCCTCCGCCTTTTTAATCTTGGAAGTTGAAACCGTCTGCGGGCGGTAGTCCGCCACTGCCGCGGCCTTGATGATAATATCCTGCTCTCCGGCCCGCTGGGTAACCGCCTCAAACATATCCTTGGCGCTGACTACATCTACAGCTTCCACGTAGGCGGGCTTTTTCAATGCGGTGGGGCCGCTTACCAGCGTCACCATCGCCCCCCGGGCAGCGGCGGCCCGGGCAATTTCATAGCCCATCTTTCCAGTGGAGTGGTTGCTGAGAAAGCGGACAGGGTCCAACGCCTCCTGGGTGGGGCCCGCTGTTACCAGAACCCGGAGGCCCTCCAGGTCTTTATCATAGCGGACAGCATGGTCTACCGCTTCCAACAGATCCTCGGGCTCCGGCATCTTTCCGGCCCCTACGGCCCCGCAGGCCAGGCGGCCGGTGGCGGGCTCAATAACATGCCAGCCATATTTTCGCAGGGTCTGCAAATTATCTTGGGTAACAGGGTTTTCATACATCCGGGTGTTCATAGCCGGGGCAATGAGCTTAGGGCAGCCGCAGGCCAAGATCGTGGTGGAAAGCATGTCGTCGGCAATGCCGTGAGCGGCCTTGGCAATGATGTTGGCGGTAGCCGGGGCCACCAGCAAGACGTCCGCCTTGTCGGCCAAAGCTACATGCTCCACATGGCTCTGAAAATTCCGGTCAAAGGTATCCACCATAGCCCTGTTGTGGGTCAGTGATTCAAAGGTGTGGGGGCCGATAAACTCCGTGGCGTTTTTCGTCAGCACCACCTCCACATCGTACCCCCGCTGGGTAAGCTTAGAGGCCAAAGCGGCGGATTTGTAGCAGGCGATACCTCCGCTGACCCCTAAAACTACGGTTTTTTTCTTCATGGAAGACCTCCTTAAGTTGGCGGGACGGCCCGCTTTCCAGATCCATCAAACGCCGGAATAGGCCGAATAGCCGCCGTCAATGGGCAGGACTACGCCGGTGATAGCGCTGGCGGCCTTTTGGTCGCACAGGAAGAAGACCGCGCCCAACAGCTCCCGGCTGTCCACAAAGCGGCCCATGGGCGTTCCGCCTAATATTTTTTGCGAGCGGGCGGTAGGGGTTCCGTCCGGGTTAAAAAGCAGCCCACGGTTTTGGTTGGAGACCAAAAACCCCGGCGCAATGGCATTGCAGCGGATTCCCGTACCGGCAAAGTGGGTGGCCAGCCACTGGGTAAAATTGCTGACAGCGGCCTTTGCCCCGGAATAGGCGGGAATTTTCGTTAGGGGAACAAAGGCGTTCATGGAGGAAATATTTAAAATGCAGCCGGACTTCCGCTGGGCCATATCCTTTGCGAAAACCTGGGTGGGCAGCAGAGTGCCTTGAAAGTTCAGCTGGAAGACAAAATCAATGCCCGCAGGCTCCAGGTCGAAAAAGCTTTTGCCGCCGGGAACAGCCTCATGGTTGTATTCGTTGTCTGTGGTAGCCCGGGGGTTATTTCCCCCCGCGCCGTTAATGAGGATATCGCAGGGGCCCAGCTCTTCCAGTACCTGTTGGTGAACGGCCTCCAGCGCCTCCTTGTCCAGCACATTGGCGGTATACCCCCGGCAGGCGAGTCCTTCCTGGCGGCATTCCTCCGCCAGCTTTTCTACGGCCCCGCCGTTCAGGTCCAGCGCCGCAACCTTGGCCCCAGCCTGGGCAAAGGCCCGGGCCATCTCCTTGCACAGTACCCCGCCGGCTCCGGTGACAACCACAACCTTGCCGGAAAAATCAATCAAAAGGGGAAGTTCCATTTTTCAAACTCCTTTGCTAAAAAATATATTTGCTTGGCTCTATCCTTCAATCTGTCCGCCGTTGGCTTCGATAAGCCCATTGAGATAGGCCGCGCCCAGGGCCCGGTCATACAGCCCATACCCCGGCTTGCCGGTTTCTCCCCAGATCATCCTGCCGTGATCCGGCCGGAACCAGCCCTCAAAGCCGGTATCCACCAGGGCCTTCACAATGGCGTTCATGTCAAGAGATCCCGCCTGGGACCAGTGCCCGCACTCTTCAAAGCTTCCATCCTCTAAAATCTTCACATTCCGCAGGTGCATAAAGCCAATGCGCTTTTGGGCGGAATACTTGCGTACCAGGGCCGGGATATCATTCTTGGATGAGCAGCCCAGGGAGCCGGTACACAGGCACAAGGCGTTTGCTGGGCTGTCCACCAAAGAGAGGTAACGGTCCAGGTTGGCCTCGCAGGTAACCACCCGGGGCAGGCCAAAAATGGGGTAAGGCGGGTCGTCGGGGTGCAGCGCCATGACGACGCCGCATTCCTCCGCCACGGGAATCACCTGCTTTAGGAAGGCTTCAATATTCCTCCACAGCCCCTCTTCCCCCAGCTCGCTGTAAGCACGAATCAGCTGCCGGACCTCCTCCTGACTATAGCTCTGGTCCCAGCCGGGAAGATGGATGTCGTCCCGCAGGGGGTCCAGACCCTTCAGCTGGTCCCAGTACATTACCAGGCTAGTGGAGCCGTCCGGGGCGGGGCGGTCCAGCTGTGTGCGGGTCCAGTCAAAAACGGGCATGAAATTGTAGGTGACGCAGCGCACGCCCGCCCCGGCGCAGCGCCGGATGTTCTCACAGTAATTCTCAATGTGCCGCTGGCATTCGCCGGTCCCCAGCTTGATATCCTCTGTCACGGGGATGGACTCCACCACGTCGAAAACCAGTCCATGGGCGGCGCACTGGTCCGCTATATGCCGCAGGCTTTCCCTGGGCCAGACCTCTCCCGGAGCCACATCGTAAACCGCGGAGACGATGGAGCTCATACCGGGAATCTGCCGGATCTGCGCCAGGGTAACCGGGTCGCTGTCTCCATACCAACGAAACGAGCTTTTCATTTTTCATTCCTCCTGGTGTGTTTCAGGTTGTAAGGGCTTAGCGGTATTTCTTGATGATTTGCCGGGATTCCTGGCACAAGCGGGTGACTTCCGGCCAATTCTGGGACTCAATCAGCTCCGGCGTAACCATGTAGGAGCCTCCGCAGGCGGCGATCACCGGGCAGGAGATGTAGCTTTCCAGGTTTTGCAGGCTGATCCCCCCTGTAGGCATCACCCGGAACTGGGGGAAGGGGGCGGCCAGGGCCTTAATTTTGGAAAGGCCGCCGGACTGCTCCGCTGGGAAAAACTTAATGAGCTCCAACCCCAGCTTGAGAGCGCTGTGATACTCGCTGGCGGTGGTGCAGCCGGGGAATACCGGCACGGATCTTTCCTGGCAGTAAAGCACCAGGTCTGGGTCCAAGCCAGGAGAGACAATGAACGCGCCGCCAGCCTCTAAAGCCTCGTCAATCTGCTCCCGGGTCGTGACGGTTCCCGCGCCTACCAGCATGTCCGGGCAGGCATCCCTCATCAGGCCAATAGCCTTGGCGGCCCCAGGCGCCCGAAAGGTCACCTCCGCTACAGGGACCTCTCCCCGGCAGAGAGCTTGGGCCAGGTTGGCCGCGTCCCGCTCCGGGTTATCCAGTTTGATAACCGGCACAATGCCGGTCTGTTCTAAAATAGTGTGAATACGATTCATATGATGCAGTCCCTTCCCGCCCTCTCATTGGATCAGGCTAATCTTTATCAGCTGTGCGTTTAGGGCTTCCGTCAGTCCCTTGGGCATCTGGGCCCCGCCCATTTGGATCATGGTTTCCAGGCTCATGCTTTTGAGCATACCCCACATGCCCTCGCCAGGCTTTAATTCATTCCCGGTAGTCATGCTCATGGCCTTGTTCACTGTCTCCAGAGCTTCCGGAGACTGGGCGATTTCTTCCAGCGTGTTCTTTACGCTGAATTTTCCCGCCGGGAATTCCATAGGCGCTTTCAGGTCCAGGTCCCCCGCCAGCTTAAACCAGTTGGCCGCGCCCTCCGCGTGGGAATTATCCTGGGGCAGGACGTAAATCTCCGGCTCTCTTTCCACCTTTTCCAGGGTGATGGAATCGCTGGCAGGCCCCGCCTTTGCCGCAATGGTATTGAGGCCCTCCGCCAAAGCGGCCCTAAACACAAATACCCTGCCGCCGGCCTGCTCTTCCGCCAGCTGCCCGTTGATATACAGGGAAACCCGGGGCTGGTTGGAGTAGACCCGTATTTCCGTTGTCTCCCCCGCCCGCTGGGCGTAGCGCCGCCCGGCAATGTGGACCATGGGCGTCCGGCTCCAATATGCCTGGTATACATAGAAGCTGTCCTTACGGGTTTTCCGGTCCATGGTCACAAGCCCCTTGTTGTTTCTTCCCCGGACGCCGCCCTCGTTGCGCATGGCGCAGCCAAAGTCGAACATATTCCACACATGGGTGCTCCATAACCAGGGGCGCTCCGCGATGATCTTGGCCATGTGCTCGTGATAGAGGGCCTGATACTCCTCACTGTAGTCCCTACAGGCGGGATTCGCGCTGTGATAGGTGAGGATTCCCTCACAGCCGTACTCGGACACTCCCAGACAGCGGTCCGGATGGCTGGCATGGTAGTTGTCCAGCCAGGGGCCGTTGTCCTCCATCTTTCCCCCGTACCAGCCGAAATAGTGGTTGTAGCTTTCCACGTCGGCTATTTCATGAAGCGGGGAATTCTCCGGCGTCATGCTGATATGGGCAATGGTGGTAAGCCGGGTGGGATCCAGGTCATGGGCTAACTGGTTCAGCTCTATGTGGTTGTCTACCAGCTGCTGCGTAATACCGCCAATGAGAATCTCGTTGGAGAGCCCCCAAAAGCAGATGGAAGGGTGGTTAAAGTTTTGGACGATCAGCTCCGTCAGCTGGGATTTGCAGTTCTCATGGGCGCCGGGGTCCGGGTTGAACACGCTGATAAAGGGAATCTCCGCCCAGACAATAAAACCCAGCTGGTCGCAGGCGTCGTAAAAATCCTGGGAATGCTGGTAATGAGCCAGCCGGATGGTGTTGGCTCCCAGCTCCTTGATGATTTTCGCGTCTTCAAAGTGGTCTTCCCGGGTCAGGGCGTTTCCCTGGTAGAGCCGGTCCTGATGACGGCTTACCCCCCGCAGGGGAAGGGGCTTGCCGTTTAGAATAAACCCCTTTTCAGGGTCCACAGAGAAGCTGCGCACGCCAGCCTGGAAGGAAACCTCATCCACAGCCTCATTCCGGCGCTGGAGTGTGGCGGTAACCGTGTACAGGTAGGGGTCGTCCGGGCTCCAAAGATGGGCCCGGGGCACGGAAAGCACCATGTTGGGGTCCTCCGAGGGCCGCGTGCCTCCAGCGGCCAAATTGCCGTCCTTATCCCGGATAGAATAGAGAACGGTATAGTCCGGCCCAGGATTGGTGATAAAGCTTTTCAGCTCAAAACGGGCCCCTCCGCACTTCTCACAAGGCGTGGAGATGACGTCGAATCCCCATCCCCCGGCAAAGTCCAGATCGAAACGGGTGTCCGGCACAGAGATCAGATTCACGCCCCGGTAGAGGCCGCCGTAAAAGGTGAAGTCCGCCGTCTGGGGATAGACGCTGTCCTTGTGCTCATTGGAGCAACGGATAGCCAGCAGATTGGGGCCGTCCGTCCGGCAGAGCTCTGTCACATCGGCCCGGAAAATCGAGTAGCCGCCCTCATGGTACGCGGCCTCTTGGCCGTTAACATAAACGCTGGCCTGCTGGCCCGCAGCCAGCACCTCCACATATACCCGGCCCCCGCCCAAGGGCTGAACCGAGGTTTCAAACTCCTTGGCGTACCAGCAGCCGCCCCGGTAGTAATTCCCTGTTCCATCGTGGCCATCCACAGCGTTCCAGGTATGGGGCAGGTTCACATCCTGCCAGGCGGTAGGGAAAGCCGTCGGCAGGCCGGCGTCTTCCCGCAGGAATTTCCAGCCCCGGTTAAGCGGTATGATCTTACGCATTGAAAAGTTCCTTTCCGTGGTGGTGTTCTTCATTTAAGAATATTATAAGGCCGCAGGGAAAAATAAGCAAGGCTGTTTCAAAATAAGTATGGCCTTCTGGGCATGATCCGGGCAATAAGAACCAGGGGGAGAGAAAGCATATGCCCTCTCTCCCCCTGGTTCGCTTCATCCCGTTACAAATTTGTCCAGACAGGCAGTCGCTAGCGATTAACCTGCCGCCGCACCAGCAGCACGTCAAAGGGCTTTAGCTCGCCTTCGCCTATCTTGCCGCCGGCCAGCATGTCCGTCTCCCCTGCGAACGTGGCGGGAGATGGCTGGGGCTCGCCTGTCAGATTCAAAATGAACCAGTATTCCCAGTCCTCCGCCCTGCGCCGGACAATCTCCAGGGAAGTTTGTTCCGCGATCAGGGGCTTGACGCCCGCCGTTTCCACAAGCCCGTCCAGGATTCTGAATAATCCCTCTTTTTCAGGCTGGGTCCCCACATAGTATACGGTACCCCCGCCGAACTGATTTTTGGTAACAGCCGGCATTCCCGCGTAAAAATCCTCACCATAGCTGGCGATAGCCTCCGCGCCCTCCAGCCGGATCAAGTCACACAGCAGGCCGCACTTGCTTTCGCCTCCGCCTACAAACCGCAGGGTGTTGGACTGTTCCGGCGCCAAGGCGTCAATCTCCTCGGCCCAAATGCCGCAGAGCTTCCGCAAAGGCCCAGGGTAGCCGCCCAGATGTACATTGTCGGATTGATCTACAATGCCGCTCATAAAGCCTGTGATAAGGGTTCCGCCGTTCTCCACGTATTTTTCCAAGGCTTGGGCTACCCCCTCCTTGACCATGTACAGCGCCGGGGCTGCCACAGCCTTGTATTTGCTGAAATCTCCGTCAATGGGAATCATATCCACCGGAATATGCCGATCATAGAAATACTGGTAGTACTGATGGATCTGGCCGCAATATTGTAGATCGACTGTAGGGCCGCTGGTATACTCTAAGGCCCAGTAGTTGTCCCAGTCAAAGATGATGCCAACCTCCGCAGGATTGTCCGCCCCTAAAATCCCGCCGCCCAAAGCCCTCAGCTCCGCTCCCAGCTGAGAGACCTCCTTGAACACCCGGGTGTCTTCGCTTCCGGAATGGCTGATGACCGCTCCATGGAACTTTTCACAAGCTCCTTTTGACCTTCTTAGCTGGAAGAACTGGATGGTGTCCGCCCCATGGGCTATGGTCTGATAGGATTGGGCCCGCATCTGGCCAGGCTTTTTCAGGGAATTATATGCCTGCCAGTTCTGCTGGCTGGGGGTTTGCTCCATCAGCATGAAAGGCCGGCCCTTTAGGCCCCGCATCAGGTCATGGCACATGGCGGTTTCGCTCCATGGCGTATTATAGGCGGGGTAATTATCCCAGGACACAATATCCATTTCCTTGGCCCACTTAAAGTAATCCAGCCCCTTATAAGTGCCCATCAGGTTCGTGGTAATGGGGGTCTCCTTGTCGAATTCCCGGATGACGTCCCGTTCCAGCTTATAGTTTTCCAAAAGGCTGTCGGAAAGGAAACGGTCATAGTCAATAGAAATGCCGGCAAAGGCGGTCTTCCGGGCCCAGCCGTTTCCCATTCCCTCAGAGAGGTTATTGGGCGCTACGATTTCGTCCCAGTCATAGAAGGTATGCCCCCAAAACTCTGTGTTCCAGGCGGCGTTTACCGCCTCTATGCACCCGTACTTTTTCCGCAGCCAGACCCGGAAGGCTTTCTCGCAGTTTTCGCAGTAGCAGCCGGTGTTGTACTCATTGTTAATATGCCAGCAGGCCACATGGGGATTTCCGCCGTAGCGCTTGGCCAGTTCCCGGGCCAGCCTCTGGGCAAATTTCTGATAGACCGGGCTATTGGGACAGTGGTTGTGCCGCTGGCCGAACTTCCGCCGCCGCCCGTCGAACTCTACCCGGGTGACTTCCGGATAACGCTTAACCAGCCAGGCTGGCATGGCACCGGTGGAGGTTGCCAGCACGATGTCATAGTCTTCCCGGCTCAGCATGTCAATGATCTCGTCCAGCTGGGAGAAATCGTAGGTCTCCTCATCGGGCTGAATTTTGGCCCAGGAAAAGACATTGACGGTTGCGGAATTGATGCCGGCCTTGCGGAACAGGTCCATGTCCTGGTCCCAGATTTCCCGGGGCCATTGGTTGGGGTTGTAGTCGCCGCCGTAAAGAATACGGGAAAAAGGTGATTTCATAACAAAAAATCCTTTCGTTCAATACTTGGTGAAGAGAAACGGACGCATCCAAAGTGAGCCTGCAAAATAACGCCAGCCCATTTTGGCGCTGATTATAATATAGCTGTAGGCATTTGTCAACGGTTTCCAATAAAGAAAATCCATATCAAGCGTATCCACGCATTCCCATGATCTTCTCTTGATATGCCATATCACCGCTGACGCCATACGCTGTCCGTACCCAGTG
>CANONE010000066.1 GCA_947567585.1 uncultured Clostridia bacterium
ATGAACAGCAGCAGCAGTACCAGCAGTTTGTATGGCAACCGGAACATCATCAGCGGTCTGGCCAGCGGTATGGATACCGAGGCGATGATTGAAAACAGCATCTCCGGGTACAAGACCAAGATTACCGGCCTGCAGCAAAAGATGACCAAGCTTCAGTGGAAGCAGGACGCTTACCGGAGCCTGATCACCCAGATGAACAACATTGTGAACAAGTACGCCTCCTATACCAGCAGCACCAACCTTTTAAGCTCCTCCTTCTTCAGCAAGGCGGTAAGCACAGTGGCCAACGGGGCCAACGCGTCTAAGGTAACGGTGTCCGGCAAGGGCAGCAGCAATGTGCAGATCGACCGCATCAAGCAGCTGGCCCAGGCGGCAACATACGCGGTAGAGGCCGGAGATTTGGCGGCAAACGGCGCAAAGACCACGGCGGTTGACTGGAACAAGGATATTGAATCCAGCAAGGTGAGCGGTACCATCAGCATCCAGTACGGCGGCGCGGCGGATTCCAGCAAGGGAACCCGGATCAACCTGCGTTTTTCGGAAGACGAGGTTTTCCATAGCGCGGACGACCTGGCCAAGGCCATTAATGCCCAGCTGGAAAATATCACCATTGGGGATAAGAAGGCCAGCGAGAAGATCAAGGCTTCGGTAGACGCCGACGGCAAGGTGACGCTGGAGGACAAAGGCGGCAACTATTTTGAGATTACCGGCGTAAGCGGCGGCATGGCGGAGATTTTTGAAAAGGGAACCGCTGTGGATCACAAGCTGTCCTCTAAGGCTGCGGTAACGGAGAGCGATCTGGTGGAGACCACCAAGAACCACGAGTTTTTGGCTGAACAGAGCATTAACGTGACCTTGGACGGCAAGACCAAGACCATTCAGCTCAAGGACATCATGGAGAGCAGCGACTTTAAGTTCAACGCGAAGCCGTTTTATCAGAACCCGGCAACGGCGGAAGCTTTCGCCAGGGGGCTGCAAAGCAAGATCGACGAGGCTTTCGGCAGCGGGAAGATCGAGGTTTCCAGCGATAGCAGCGGGGCTTTGCAGTTTGCCACGAAGAACCAGGGCTCTGTTTTGAAAGTGGGCGGCAACGACGCTGTCAACGAGGGCCTGGGCCTTGGCCAGGGCGGCTACAGCAATGTGCTGCAGAATGGCTGGACTTTGGAACGGGTGCTGGGCGCGGATAAATTCCAGCCCAAGCAGGCGGTGGACGAGGACGGCAACGTAATTGTCGGCAAGTATTTGAACGCTGCCGGGGAAGAGGTTACCGATCCCGCCGAGGCCGCCCAAGTGGCCACCCTGACAATCAATGGAAAAAATATCGAGCTCAATAAGGACGACACCATCCAGAACATGATGGAGAAGATCAACTCCTCTGACGCCGGGGTGAACGTGAAGTATTCCACCCTGACCGGCGAGTTCTCCATAACAGGCAAAGAGACCGGCGCGGAGTCTCAGATTAACATTTCCGGGGAATTAGGCCAGGCCCTTTTCAAGATGAATACGGCGGACCCCGCCTATACCACCCAGGGTGCGTTGAAAAATGGCCAGGACGCCGTGTTCCAGGTAACGGTAAACGGCAAGCAGATGGAGCTTTCCCGTTCCTCCAATGAGGTAGAACTGGACGGCTATAATGTCACCTTGAAAGATACCTTTGGCTACGACAAAGCCGGGAATGAGGTAGAGGCGGAGGCCATCACCTTCCAGACCAACACGGACACGGACAAGATTGTGGACGTTATCAAGGACTTCGTGAAGGATTACAATGAGCTGGCCACAGCCCTGCGCTCCGCTTACCGCACCGAGCCTTTGAAGAACACCAAGAAGGAAGACTATCAGCCGCTGACGGACGATGATAAGAAAGACATGAGCGAGGACGCCATCAAAGCTTATGAAGATAAGGCGAAGACAGGCTTGCTCTATGCCGACAGCGACCTTGCCAACCTGTACAGCAAGCTGACCTCCGCGATTCAGGGCGGCACCGACAGCGCGGCTTTGCGCTCCATTGGCCTGAACATCACCTACTCCGAGGGCCTTTCCACGCTGAGCCTGGACGAGGACGCTTTGCGCAGCACTTTGGAGAGCGACCCTGACAAGGTGCGGGACGCTTTCACAAAGACCACCTCCAGCGGCGCGGAGACCAATGGACTGATGCACAATATTCGGGACGTTTTGCAGCAGTATGGCAACACCAGCATTGGCAGCCCTGGTATTCTGGTGCAGAAAGCGGGCACCACGCTTTCCTCCTATTCGCTGAATAACAACCAGCTGAACGATCAGATCAACGCCATGCAGGAGGAAATTGAAAAGTGGCAGGACCGTATGAGCGACCGGGTAGACTTTTACACCAACCAGTTTACTCATTTGGAGATGTTGATCAATCAGATGAACTCCCAGAGTTCTATGCTTGCTGGTCTGGCCGGCGGCATGTAAAAAATGGCGGAAAGTGAAAGCCGCGAAAGAGGTAGCCATGGAACACAACCCGATCCAGCAGTATAAGGAGCAGTCCATTAGTACCATGACCCCCAGCGAGCTGCTGCTGCTGCTTTACGACGAGCTGGTCAAAAACCTGATGCGCTGCGACTTGGCCCTGGATAAAAAGGATTTTCAGCAGATGGAGGCCGCGGCGGATAAGTGTACGGACATTATCCGGTATCTGGATGAGACGCTGGACGACCAGTATCCCATCAGCCAGGAGTTGCACAGGCTCTATGAGTATTTTATCTACCAGCTGGTGCGGGTGAAGGTCGGCCGGAACAAGCAGGTGCTGGATGACCTGCGCCCGATGATCAGCGACCTGCGGGACAGCTTTCGGATTGCGGAAAAGAATTGCGCCGAAGAAATGGAGAAAAAGCAGCGGCAGACTGAGGCGACATAAGGAGGCTCCTATGGACAGTAAGGTATTGGATGAGCTGTTTTTAAAGGAAAGGCATCTTTATGTGAAGCTGGCGGAATTTGAGGACATTACCATTCAGCTGGCCCAGGCGGTAGACCGCCGGGACGAAGTGTCCGTTCAGATGCTTCTCAATATGCGGGAAGAGCCGGCCAACCAGCTGCAGGAGATCAACCAGTATCTGCACAGGCGGCTCTTAGAGCTGCCGGAGGATGACGCCATTCGGGGCAGGGAACTACTGGAAGGCAGCCCGCAGGAATCTCCCAACGAAGCGAGGCTGTGCGCCCAGATTTCCCAGAACCAGCGGCTGCTGAAGCGATGCTTAGAGCTTGACCGCCGGGTAAGCTCCCGCGTAGATGGAAAAAGGTCCTTCTATGCTAAGTACAGGTAGGCCGGAAGCAAACACTGAAAACCAGAAAAGGGCCGCCCGGAGAATTCCAGGCGGCCTTTTTGCGAGCAGTGGTATGTGCTGGCGGCGGGGTGAGGTCTCAATTGAAATGTTTCAGATTCGCCTTAAAAGGAAGGAAATAAAGAACTCAGGGATCCCGCGTTTTGCTTAATAGCCTGTAAGTACAGATTCTTAGGATTCGGATAGGCAAAGTTTGGCCTTGCCGCCCGGCCGGCGGAGTGGTATAATAAAGACAAAGCGGCTACAAGTGCCTTTTGACAGAAATGAGCCATAGACGGACGCCGTTTCCGTCGCTGGCGGCCGCTTCGTCTAGAATAAGCTGAGGGTCCCAGGTGGCCAAGCTGTTTTCCCGGCTGTTAGGGTCGGCCACCAGTACCTCCCCTCCCAGGGTGACCCCGTGCAGCACGATAAAGTGGCCGCTGCTGGTAAAGTGCCCCGGCCCTACCAGGGCCACGGCCATGCCGCCGCCGCTTAGATGACGGAAGAGGCCCCGGGCGTCGCAATCGGAGGCAACGTCGCATTCCAGGCCATAGGCTTTGGCCGCGTCCTCAATAAGCTCGGGGTAGGAGCCGCTGCCAGGGCACCAATACCCCTCGCCGGCGGCCCAGGCCGCCATTTGGGCCGGGTCTACGGTTTGGCCGGTGAAAGTGGAAACCACCATGGCCATCGCGGTGGGGCCGCACCCATAGGGGCCGATGGGATCGCTGCCATAGGGTTTGTCCCGCCAAGCCTCGTCCCCCTGATTGTAGTAGACGCAGGGAACGCCGCCGGTGAGAATAGCCGCGCCGTCCTCCTCCCGGAACCGGGTGACCTTCCATCCAGCGGGGTCTGGAGCCGTCAAACCTTCGGAAAGCTCCGCCACTTGGGGAACCTCCGGCAGGGGAACGGGCTCGGGGATCAGATATGTCTGGCTCCCTGCTAAAATCTGGCTGGTAAGGCTATCCCGGCGGTGCAGGGCCTGCCAAATCCGGACGCGGGTTTCCATAGCTTCTTTTACGGAGATCATGGCGTCTTTGGCAGCTGCGGCGGCGGCCGCCGCGGGCCGGACCACGGGATCTGTAATTTTTTTGTACAGCGCCGGGGAAAAGTACCGGCAAAAGGCTAACTCTGTACCGCCCAGGCACAGAACCGCCAGAAGCAGGAACCATATGGCGGCATGGACCCTGCGCTTTTTTATGGATCGTTCCCGGCTGTCTGTCATCATTTTGTGTTTCAAGCTTCCCTCCAAGGCCCGTTGTCTCGAATTCGGAGCGGGTAGACCTATTGAGGATTATACCAAAAGAGAGAGGCTTTGTAAAGAGGCGGGATCTGTTCGCGTTTTTTGTAATTTTATGCCTGCCGTTTTAGTACCCATAGCCTGTGTGCGCGGATAGCGGATTCTGTCCGGAGAAGCCGGCTCTTCAAAAGGGAAAGGGCCATGCGTACGCATAAGGAGCGTTGAATCATGCCAACCATACGTCTGGAAAATGTTTCCAAGATATTTAAGGGCCCCAAGAAAAACAGCAAGAGATACGAGACGCTCTCTCATGTCAGCTTGCAGGTGCAGCAGGGGGAGTTTGTATTTTTGGTGGGAAGCCGGGGGGCGGGCAGCAGCACCCTTTTAAATTTAATTTCCGGCTCGCTGCAGCCGGACACCGGGGCGGTCTATTTGGACCAGGTGAATCTGGCGAAGCTCAGCCGCCGCCAAGAGAAGAAGCTGCCCTATATCTTTGGAAAAGTTCCCCAGGAGTCCACCTTGAACAGGAAAGCGACTGTGTTTGAAAATTTTTGCCCTCCCGGACGTTTCAGCCGGATGAGCGGAGCCATTACCGACGGGCCGCTGATATCCAAAGCCTTGGCGCTGGTGGGCATGGCGGATTGCGAAGATAAGTACCCGGCCGAATTCACTGTGTCGGAGTGTCGGCGCATTGACTTAGCCAAGGCCATTCTTTATAGCCCGCCCATTCTCATCATCGACAAGATTACCGACCGGATGGACGACGACAGCATCTGGGACATGATGCATCTTTTGGAAGAGATGAACCGCCGGGGCACCACGGTGTTAATGGCCACCCACGCCAAGCAGTTTGTAAATATTATGCGCCGCCGGGTGGTGACGCTTGTGGACGGCAAGATTGTAGGGGACGTGGCCAAGGGCCGCTTTGGAGACATTGTGTAACGGGAAAAAGAGCGCGGTTGAAATTTGTCATATTGGCTGTTTTCCCAGAGGGATTATTTATTGACAATCCCGGAAGGGAGGGTTATAATAAATAGCAAGGAACGCCAGGGTAAAATTAAATGCGGTTGCATAAGCCGATGTCATTGACAAGCGGCTTTGAATCGCTTATAATGAGGAAGCGTAGGTTGGGCCCGTGTCAGGCCCCGGGCTTCCGCAATGGCAGGTTGACGGCCGGCTTATGTGGGAAAGAGCGGGAGACGGCGGGAAAACCTCGAAGACCCGCCGCGCGCCCAAAAATAGAACCAAGAAAGAAGGAGGAGCAGTCATGCTCAAAAACATGAAAATCAAGATGAGCCTCATTATGGGGTTCACGGTCACACTCCTGGTGAGTTTGGCCATCGTGATTACCTCGTTGGTAGTCATGAACGTGCAGTCTGCCAGCTACCAACAGATTATTGACACCAATGTTCGTGCCAGCACGCTGGTAAGGACCTGCCGCTTAAACGTCAACATTGCCGCCCGCAATCTGCGTGATGTGGCGCTGGACCCCACTTCTGACTATGTGACTACTGCCTCCAATGCCATCAGCGAGAAGCTGGGCTCACTGGAAACGGATATCCCCGAGCTGCGGGCGCTGCATACTTTGGAGGATGAGTCCGCTCTTAACGACTACATATCCTCCGTAGAGATTTGGGGTAAGATGGTGCCGGACATTCTGGCCAACGCCACCGGCGGCAAGCTGGACGAAGCGATTCGCCAGCTGCAAGAGGAATGCACCCCCGCTTTGGCCCAGGTGGACCAGGCGGCCTCTGAGCTACAGTCCCAGATTATTGCCGATCAGGACAACACGATCCAGAGACAGGCGAATATGGTGACAATTTCTATTATCGCCATCATTGCGGCCCTGGTGCTGGCTACCGTCATTGTTTTGATTCTGGAGTTGAAAATTATCCGGAGCATCACCATTCCCGTGGAGCAGGTGCGTACGGCCTTGGTGGGTTACAGCAAGGGCCAACTGGATATTCCGGTGGAGTTTGACAGCACCAACGAACTGGGCGAGATGTGTGCGGCGCTGCGTACCAGCCAAGGCGTGCTGAGCGACGTAATTGCCGATGTAAATATGCTCCTTAGCGCCATGGCCGACGGGAACTTTGACGTCCGCACGCAGGCGGAGGCGCAGTACGTGGGCGCGTTGAGCGAGCTGCTGGTATCCATTCGGGGTATTAACCAGAACCTGAGCGAGACTCTCAGTCAGATTCAGTCTTCTTCCGATCAAGTTTCCTCTGGCGCGGACCAGGTATCCAACAGCGCGCAGACATTGGCCCAGGGCGCTACCCAGCAGGCCAGCGCGGTGGAAGAGCTCTCCGCTACCATTACCGAAATTGCCCAGGGCGCTGAAGAGGGCGTTACTTTGGCCCGGGATTCCAGCCAGCTGTCTAATGACGCCAGCGCCCAGATTACCGTATGCTCCGACCTGATGCAGAGCACCGTTGGTGCTATGAACGACATCAAGGCGGCTGCGGAAGAGGTGGGCTCCATTATCGATACCATTTCCAATATTGCTTTCCAGACCAACATTTTGGCTCTCAACGCCGCTGTAGAGGCGGCTCGCGCCGGAACCGCTGGCAAGGGTTTTGCCGTGGTGGCTGATGAGGTTCGGGCCCTGGCCTCTAAGTCTGACGAGGCTTCCCGGGCTACTAAAGAGCGCATTGAGCATGCCATCATCGCTGTGCAGAAGGGCAGCGAGTATGTGTCTAATGTGTCGGACGCGCTGGATAAGACGGTGGGCATGGTCAATGGCGCCGTTGCCAAGATGGGCGACGTAGCTGACGCCAGCGAGCATCAGGCCGAGTCTATTGAGCAGATCCGTGAGGGCATTAGCCAGATTTCCGCTGTGGTACAGAGCAACTCTGCCACCAGTGAGGAGAGCGCCGCCGCCAGTGAGGAGCTGTCCTCTCAGGCTCAGATCATGGATCAGCTTATGAGCAAGTTCCGGCTTCGGGACTATTCCGGCAGCCATGTTTCCGCTCCCGTGTCTACCAGCGCGCAGTCGGGAGACAGCTTCACAGGCTCTAGTTACGACAAATATTAATTTGTCTGGCAGTGCCGGAAGCTTTGTTACAAATCATGAGGCCGCGGTTGGGAGAAAGGGGTAATCCCCTCATCTCAAAGAGGTCTTAAAACAGAGCCGGGCGGCCCCGTATCCGTATGGGCCGCCCGGTTTTCGGTAGCCGGGGGATTGGATCGCCCAAAAGCACCAGAAGCGCAAAAATTTGAAAAACCTCTGCCGCAGCCACAGGCTGCCGGGGCAAGAATCCATAAACACGCCCGCTCCGGTTAAAATAGTAAAGAATATCCATAAAATGTGAGGTGATGGCTTTGCCGGAGGCATTGAGAGAGCAGGACGCGTCTTTGATATTCGCGCTGGATATTGGGACCAGGAGCATAATCGGTATATTGGGGCAAGCCCAGCAGGGCAAGTTCCATGTGATCGCCATAGAAAAGGAAGAGCATGGCCGCCGCGCCATGTTGGACGGCCAAATTGTGGAGATCGAGCAGGTGGCTCAAGTAGCCGGGGAGGTTATCCGCCGGCTGGAGGAAAAGGCCCAGGTGAAACTGCGCCGCGTGTGCGTGGCGGCGGCGGGCCGCGCCTTGAAATCCCAAAGCGCCCGGTTTTCCCTGGAATTTGACAGTTTACGCAAGGCGGATGACGACGTCATTGGGCAGTTAGAAGCGGGAGCCGTGTCAGAGGCGGAAAAGCAGATTGCCGGTGAGAGCGCGGGACAGGGGCGCTTTTATATGGTAGGATATACGGCGAGGCAATATGTTGTGGACGGATATCCCATGACCAACCTTTTGGATCATAGGGGAAAGACTTTCGAGGCGGACGTAGTGGCTACCTTTTTGCCCAGCGGCGTTGTGGAGAGCCTATACGCGGTGACCGGCAGGCTGGGACTGGAGGTATCCAGTCTGACTTTGGAGCCTATCGCGGCTTTGAACGCCGCCATTCCGGAGGGCATTCGGCTTTTGAACCTGGTGTTGGTGGATATCGGCGCTGGAACCTCGGATATCGCGGTGTGCCGGGAGGGCAGCGTGGTAGGCTATACCATGGCTACGGTGGCCGGGGATGAGATCACCGAGCTGCTGATGCGCAGTCTTCTGGTGGATTTTCCCACAGCGGAGAGGCTAAAAATGAATATGGGCTCAATGGAACCGGTGCAATACCCGGATATCTTGGGCGTAAAGCACGACATCAGCGGTGAGAATTTGCAGGAGCTGGTGCGTCCGGCGGCGGAGAGATTGGCCAAAGAGATAGCCGGACAGATCCTGGAGCTAAACGGCGGCGCGCCGTCAGCTGTATTTTTGGCGGGAGGCGGCAGCAAGCTTCTGGGCCTTGCCAAGCTGGTGGCGGAGGAGCTGGAAATGAGCGAGGCCCGGGTGGCCTTGGCGGGGAACCACTTTCAGCAGAGCGCCTTTTCCGAGGATTACCAGTTGAACGACCCGGAGTTTGCAACGCCTCTGGGAATCGGGGCGTCCGCGGCATTGGGCATGATCAACGACAGCTATATGGTGAGCTTAAACGGCCTGCCGGCTAAGCTTTTCCGCAATGGGGCCCTGAACCTGCGGGACGTGTTGCTGATGAACGGTTACCACTATGCGGATATGATGGGCCGCACGGGGGCTAACTTGGCCTATACCCTGAATGGCCGCCGGGAATTTCTGCGGGGGATGCCGGGGGTTCCGGCTAAGATGGCCATTAATGGGCAAGAGGCGGAGCTGACAGCGGTGGTCCAGGCGGGAGACCGGATTGATTTTACACCGGCCGTACCCGGAGTATCCGCAAGGGAAACCCTGGCCCAGCGTTTGGGCCGGCATTTCCCGGGAAAAGTAACAGTGAACGGGACGCCGCAGCCCTTGGCGTATGTCATTGCCCAGGGGGACCAGGTAGAGGTTCTAGGGGCGGAGGTCCCCCAGCGTCCCCGGACCGCAGCGCCGGATGGGCCCGCCCTGCTTCCGGAGAAAGCTCCCTCCCCGCCTGAGGCTGTAAAGGCTGCCCCTTTGCCGGAAGAGCCGGAAACGCCGCCCGCGCCCGTGGCGGTGGAAAAGGCGGAGGAACAGGCGCCGTCTGCGGCAAAGGTCCCCCCAAAAGCCGGATCGGCCCCCAGCAAGGAGCCTGACAAGGGAAGGGAGGAAGCTGTGGCATTTCCAAAGGCGGAGCCCGGGAAAGAGCCTGACCCTATGGAGCCAGAGCAGCTTTCCTTTGGCAGGGGCGGCGTTCGGGTGGTTCTCAACGGCGCGCCCCTTCGCCTGCCTCCCAAACCGGAGAATGGAGAATACTTCTTAATGGATCTTCTGGAGCACTCGGGTCTTGACTTTTCCAACCTGGACCGGCCGGTGGATCTGCTGGTAAACGGCGTGGAAGGACAGTTCAGCCAGATCCTGCGGCCCAACGATCAGATTACCATTCAATACAGAGATGAAATTCGATAAGCACAATAGAAAGATGGGATTAGAGATGAAGCATTTCAACTTGCCTCTGCTCGGCGCTGCCGCCATATTAGCGCTTACGCTGTCCGCCTGCGGCGGGGGAGGGGCCAGCTCCTCTTCCATGGCGACCTTGGCAGAGGGATCGGATCCGGCAGTCAACAGCGGCGCTGTCAGCTCCGGCGCTTTAGTGAGTCAGGAAGAGCGGCACATGATGACGGTAGACGAAACGCTGGAGTACTTTAAAAGCCTGGACCCCAAGGACCTGGGCCTCACGGAGGACAGCATGGACCGGTACCAGGTATATCCTTCCGAGAAGGCCATTCCGGTAGATAATCTGCCATGTATGAAGATTATTGCGTATAGGGAATCGGAGGAAGGCGTCAAATACCCGGAGGCGACCTTTCTGATTGCCAGAGACGGGACGGCGGTATATCTGTTGGACGAAGGCACGGTGGTGAAGATTATTTAGAGCCGTGTTCCTGCGGGGGAAAAATGTTTCG
>CANONE010000067.1 GCA_947567585.1 uncultured Clostridia bacterium
CGACGCTCTCCCGCTCTGAGATTATTGACCTGACTCCTGAGCGCACCTGGAAGCCATCTTCCATCCACATACTCTTGAATTCTCTTCTGGACAAAAAAGCCATTGAAGTGGCCGGGTTTGTTCAGACCACCAAGAACTATGCCCGTACATTTGCGCCCAGCCTTTCCGCGGACAGCTACGCTGTCATGCAGATTCGCAACAGCACCGCTTTCAGCCAAAATTCCGTTCCCAATCTTCTTTCCGCTTTGGTTGAGGATGTAACCGCGCCTGATATTCTGGACCAGCTTCAGGACATCATCTCTACCAGAAAGAAAGATCTGGCGCAATAACTAAAAAAAGACCGCCTTGGAGCATTCCTAAGGCGGTCTTTTTTTCTACTTATAAGCAGCAAACTTAAATGGATAGCCTCGCGGAAACGCGATACAGGTTTTCGTCAAAAATCCTGGGCATATTCAGCGCTTCGGTAATATCAAAGTCCACCACTTGTTCGCCTTTTAACGCGACCACGCGGTTAGACGCGCCATTGTGCAGCAGCTCCACAGCGTGATAGCCCATGCGGCTGGCCACTACCCGATCCCGAAGCGTAGGAGAGCCTCCCCGCTGCACATGGCCCAGAACGGTAGCCCGGGTCTCAATTCCGGTAGCGGCCTGGATGCGCTCTGTGAGCTCTTGGGTGTGGCCTACGCCCTCCGCCACCACAATTATGTAATGGCGCTTTCCAGTGCTTTGCGCCAGCTTCATGCGCTCCACAATGTCCCGCTCAAAGTCATAGGGCACCTCAGGCACCAGAGTAGCCATGGCGCCCACGGCAATGCTGGTCTGTAAGGCGATATCGCCGCAGCGGCGGCCCATAACCTCCACCACGCTGCACCTGTCATGCGACTCGGTGGTGTCGCGGATACGGTCAATCATCTCCATCGCTGTATTCAAGGCTGTGTCATAGCCAATGGTATAGTCTGTACAGGCAATATCGTTATCAATGGTACCCGGTACGCCGATGCAGGAGATGCCCTCGCCGCACAGGTCCCTGGCGCCCCGGAAGGATCCGTCGCCGCCAATGACCACCACGCCCTCAATGCCCTTTTCCCGGCAAAAATCCGCCGCCTTCTTTACTCCCTCGGACGTATTGAACTCCGGGCTGCGGGCGGTGAACAGCGAAGTGCCGCCATGTTGAATAATATCGGAGACACTGCGCATATTCATTTCTTTCACGTCTCCGTTTAAGAGACCGTTATAGCCCCGCATGACCCCGTAGACTGTCATGCCAAAGGAAATTGCGCTGCGGACAACCGCCCGGACAGCCGCGTTCATTCCAGGGGCATCGCCCCCGCTGGTTAATACTGCTATTGTTTTGGCTCCCATTTTTTGCTAACCTCCAACTTAGCGCAGGACGTGGCCAATCGATAGCCCCACAGCCCATTGCTCGGTATATTCATAATCTTATTATAACAAAAAGCTGGAAATTTGCAAGAGGTCTCGCAAACTTTTCGCTTTCGCCCAGAAATTTCAGCGCGATTAGGTAACTATTAACCAATCATACATCACTTTCAAATGAAAGCGGCTTCGGCCTCTCCAAACCAGCCATTCTCTTTTATTGCTCCGTCTGGCTCAGATCCCCCTCTCAAAGGCTATACCCGCAGCCAAACCCGCATTTCCCCTTCCCCCCGGTTGGCCCAGGCATAATAGGGGATCAATTTGAGGGTAACAGGGGTTTCCTCCGGCGGTTTGTATTCAGTATATAGGGGCGCTTCAGATTCCAAAAGCTTTTGGCGGAAACCCGGAAGTTCCATTATAACCATCGGCTGACCGCCAATCTCTTGGGTCCGCAGCGTGCCCTCACTGGCGCGGACATCAAACCGGCACAGATGAAGATTACCGCCGTTATCCGCCTCCTCCAAACAGTAGCAGATGGGACCCCGGGTAACCGCGGCTTTGCCGGTATTTTCCCGCACCCTGGGGTTGGCGCAATTGTAGCGGATCTCCATGGGAAAGCTTAGCCGTACCTCATCGCCATCCCGCCACATGCCGGTCAGATAGACATAGCCCTCCCGGTCCCTCCGCTCTATTCCCTCCGGGGCGGAAATCTGCGGTACTTGGCACCAGCCTGGAACCCGAAAAGCCAATGTATATGTGGTAGGAGCGCTGGCGGAAACCCGCATTTTAGCCTCCCCCTTCCAAGGGATCTGGCTTTCCAGCGTAAAGCGCAGGCTGGCGTCCCCTGCCCTTTGTTCCAATTGGCTGCCCACATACAAGTGAACCCAGAGGGTGTTTTCATTTTCAGTAAAGGCATAGGCGGCCGCAGAGCTGACAATCCTCGCCAGGTTGGGCGGGCAGCACGCGCAGCCAAACCACTTTTGCCGTACCGGCTGAACATGGGAAAGCCGCTGGTCAACCTTGCACGCGGCCGGGTTGACCTCAAGCGGGTTCACATAGAAGAAGCTCTTGCCGTCTAAAGCCATGCCCGCCAGAACCGTGTTGTACATGGCCAGCTCCATCACGTCCGCATATTCGGATTTAGGATCTATCTCCAGCATCCGCCGGGCGAAAAAGGCCAGAGCGATCGCCGCGCAAGTCTCGGAATAGGCGGAATCATTGGGCAAGTCGTAGGGATAGGAGAACGCCTCTCCATGAACAGTTCCGCCCACCCCTCCGGTAATATACAGCTTTTCGTTGACCACGCTTTTCCACAGCCTTTGGCAGGCGGCAAATAGCTCTTCATCCTCCGTCAGCCGGGCTACATCCGCCATACCGGCGTACAGATACCCCGCCCGTACCGCATGTCCTACGGCCTCGCTCTGCTCCCGCACAGGCTTATGGGCCTGATAGTAGCTGTATGGGGAGGCGTCTTGCTTTGGCTTCTCCTTGCCGGCCAGCGCCGCCCGCGTTTCATCCTCTTGCAGAAAGTAGTTGGGCGAGGCTCCCCGCTGGTCTACAAAGTACTTGCCCAGCTCCAGATACTTTTTCTCCCCCGTTGCCTCATACAGCCGCACCATGGCCATTTCGGCAATCTCATGTCCCGGATACCCCTTCGCCTTCTCCGGTTCAGGTCCAAAATGCTGAGCCACATAATCCGCGTACCGGCAGACTGCCTTTAAGAGCTTATCCTTGCCTGTCGCCTGAAAATAAGCCGCCGCGCCCTCTGCCAGATGGCCCAGGCAATACAGCTCGTGGTGGTCCTTTAGGTTACTGAAAGCGCCGTCCATCCCGTTTAGGATATAGTAGGTATCCAGGTATCCGCTGTCATGCTGGGCGGCGCAGATCACGTCAATGGCTTCGTCCACCGTGGCTTCCAGCGCGGAGTCTGGGTGCTGGGCCAAAGAGTAAGCCGCGGCCTCTATCCACTTATAGAAATCCGAATCCTGAAACACAAACCCGTAGAAGCGGTCCGGGTCCGGCGCCGCAGGATCTTCTGGAAGAACCTGAAAGCCTCGAAAGCTATAAGCGGGCTCCTTAAAATTGGGATCTTTTCTTTTAGCCGCCATCATGCGGGCGGCCGCCTTAAAATTGTGCATGCACCAGCTGGGTTCCGCGCCCTCTACCCGGTCGTTGAGAGCCTCCCACTGGTAGGGAATTACTTCCCGGCGGACGGTCTCCTGCACAGTATACCAAAATGAATCCGTGATCATCACTTTCTTAATGTCAAGCGGACGGTTAAATAGGGCTCTATCCATTGCAAATCCTCCTTTTGCCTTGCAAATCTTGTTATATCCGCTGAAGGGCTCCCGTCATGTTCTAAGCCCCTTCGTGATAGTGTTCCTCCTTTTCTCCACGAGTGATCTTGGAATATAGAAACTCCTGGCTGCTGTAAAGCCCAAAGTAGCCGGAGAGCACAAAGGATGCGGCGGCGCCCAGGGCAAACAGCCCCAAGTCTCCGGTGGAAAACATCTCCGCCGCCAGGAAAAGCGTGGCAAAGGGGCAATTGACCACCGAACAAAAAAGGGACATCATACCCACCGCCGCGGCAAAGCCAGGGTCCAAACCCAGCAGCGGCCCTACCACACATCCGAAAGTAGCGCCAATCACCAGCGTGGGCACAATCTCTCCGCCTCGGAAGCCTGCTCCGACGCACAGGGCGGTCAGGGCAATCTTTATCAGAAAAGCCCCGGAAGCCGCTTCCCCCGCAATGGCCTGGTCTATCAGCTGCGCGCTTGCCCCGGCATAATCGTATAAATGAAATACCGCCGCTAAAATAGCCAAGACAAGCCCCCCCGCTCCTATGCGCAGGAAAGGATTTTTAAGCAGCTTTACCATGAACTGGGCGGATGCCCGCAGAGACACGCACAAGACAATGCTAACCACTCCGCACAGCGCCGCCAGTACAACAACCCGCCCGGCGCTGCCAGCAGAAAAAGCGGGGATACCGCCCGCCAGAGAATAGCGCATAGGCTGTGCGCCAAAAAGCCTGCTAACCAAAAAAGAGGCATAGGAAGCGATCACGCAGGGCAAGAAAGCATTGTAGTGGATGGTCCCCACTTGGATAACCTCCAAAACAAACACAGCGGCCGCCAGAGGCGTGCCAAACATAGCGGAAAACACGGCGGCCATGCCGCACATGGACAAGACCCGCACATCCTCCCCGTCAAAACGCAGCAGCTCTCCAAAGTTATGGCCCACGCTGCCTCCCAGCTGCAAAGCCGCCCCTTCCCGGCCCACAGACGCGCCGAACAGATGAGAGAGCACCGTTCCCACTGCCACCAAGGGAGCCAAAAGAAACGGCACATGCACATTGGTCGTTACTGACTGAATAATCAGGTTTGTGCCGGCGCCAAAGCTTACCCGGCAGAGCTTGTATAGCAGCAACGTGCAAAGACCCGCCGCAGGCAGGAACCAGATGATCCCCGGATGCGCCTGCCGGAAGCCAGTCGCCCAGTCAATCGCCCCGTGGAATCCAGCGCCTAAGGCCCCGCAGGCCCCCCCTAGCAGCCCTGCCGCCGCCGCCCATTTTAAAAAGCCAAGTATGTATCGTCCGCCCCGCTTTGCCAACCAGGCGGATTTCCGCTTCCACTCCCCATACATGATAAGCTCCCCCCGCAAATGAATTGACTTCATTATACTCTCATCAAAAGGTTTCCGCAAGGCAAAGCCTAGGATTTATTTTGTGATTGATGATAAAGATTTCTATGATGATACCTGTACTTATGTTGACAATACATGAATGCCACTATATAATTATAGCAGCAATTATCCCATTCCAAGAGCATTCTTGACTAAAGGAGGCACATTATGGACAGGCAAAAAACCACCGGCATCGACTACCGGATCGTTAAGAATCCGCAAGGACCAGATATTGGCGCCGCCGGAGCTAAGCTGTTAGAAGTGGACGGGCTTATCTTTAAGGACCTGGCTGGCACAGGCCAGCTTCTCCCCTATGAGGATTGGAGGCTCAGCCCTCAGGAGCGCGCCCAGGACCTGGCCTCCCGGCTTTCCATTGAGGAGATCGCGGGACTCATGCTGTATTCCCCCCACCAGATGGTGCCCGCCATGCCGGGCGGGCCCTTCCCGGGCACCTACGGCGGCAAAACCCTGGCGGAAAGCGGCAGCGAACACTGGGCCCTAACAGACCAGCAAAAGGATTTCGTGGAAAAAGATCACGTGCGCCATGTGTTGGCTATGGCCCTTGAAAACGCCGAAACCGCCGCCCAATGGAGCAACCAGCTGCAAAGCTTCGCGGAGAGCCTGCCCTGGGGTATTCCGGTGAATATTTCCAGCGACCCCCGCCATGGCTCCAGCAGCGCCGGAGCCGAGTACAAGTCCGGAGCCGGAGACGTGTCCAAATGGCCGGAGGGGCTGGGTATGGCGGCTACCTTTTCTCCGGAGCTGTGCCGGGAGTTTGGAGACGCGGTCTCCAAAGAGTGCCGGGCCATGGGCATCACCACGGCTCTGTTCCCCCAGGTAGACCTGGCCACTGAGCCCCGCTGGATGCGCTTTGAAGACACCTTTGGCGCCCATCCAGACATGGTAACGGAGTTTAGTAAAGCATACTGCGACAGCCTGCAAACCACCCAGGGCTCTCCTGACGGCTGGGGCAAAGACAGCGTTTGCGGCATGTCCAAGCACTGGCCAGGAGGCGGCCCCTGCGAAGGCGGCCGGGACGCCCACTACCCCTTCGGGAAGTTTGCCGTTTACCCGGGAAATAACCTTGCCGGCCACTTGAAGCCCTTTTTAGAGGGCGTTTTCAAGCTGGATGGCCCCACAAAGGAAACCTCGGCCATTATGCCCTATTACACTGTCAGCTGGGGCATTGATCAGAAGGATGGCAAGAATGTGGGTAATTCCTATAGCCGCTACATTATCCACGACCTCTTACGGGAAAAATACGGCTATGACGGTATTGTCTGCACCGACTGGGGTATTACCGCCAACCCGGAGCCGGAGATCGACTCCTTCAGCAGCCGCTGCTACGGCGTGGAGGACCTTTCCGAAGCAGAGCGGCATCTTCTAGCCATCGAAAACGGCGTGGACCAATTCGGCGGGAATTCCGCCATGGGCCCCATTTTGGAGGCGTATAAAATTGGCTGTGGGCGCCACGGGGAAGCGGCCATGCGCCGGCGGATGGAGGAATCCGCGGTGCGGCTGCTCAAAAACATTTTCCGGTGCGGCCTGTTTGAAAATCCCTATCTGGACCCGGCGGAAAGCGCGAAAATCGCCGGCTGTGAGGAATTCTGCCAGGCGGGTTACCAGGTCCAGCTGAAATCGGTAGTCATGGTGAAAAACCAGGGCGTCCTCCCTCAGAAGGAGCGGAAAAAGGTATATATCCCCACCCGGCATATCGGCGCCAGGAAAGCCTTCTTCCGCAATGACATGCCCGCTCAGGACATTGACCCGGTAAGCACCGCCCTGGTAGAAAAGTATTATGACCGGGTAGACACCCCGGAAGACGCGGATTTTGCCTTGGTATTCATGGAGAGTCCTCTTTCCGACGGCTATTCCCAGGCCGACCGGGACGCGGGGGGCAACGGTTATGTGCCCATCTCCTTGCAGTACCGGCCTTATACGGCTGTTCATGCCCGGGAGGAAAGCATTGCGGGCGGCGATTTCCGGGAGGACTTCACCAATCGCGGTTATCGGGGCAAGACAGGCGTTGCCGCCAACGAGGCTGATCTAGACTTGGTCATTGACGCCAAAAAAAGAATGGGCGGCAAGCCGGTCATCGTGGCGCTGCGTATGCATAAGCCCACAATCCCCGCCGAGTTTGAACCCTATGCCGACGCTATTTTGGTGGACTTCGGCGTGCAGGCCCAGGCCATTTTTGATATCGCCAGCGGCAAGGCGGAGCCCTTTGGCCTGCTGCCAGTGCAGATGCCGGCCAACATGGAGACGGTGGAACGCCACTGCGAGGACGTCCCCTTGGATATGGAGCCCTATACCGACCAGTCTGGCCACCGCTATGATTTCGGCTTTGGGCTGAATTGGAGCGGGATTATCACAGACGAACGGACCCAACGGTATCCTGGAAAGAGGGGTTAACGGATGGAATCCTTACACCGGCAAGAGACGGTAATGGAAACATATGATTGGAATGGCGCCAGCGCCCAACTGGTGGAGTGGACGGAAACCCTCTGGTGCGGCAAGGTCCTTTATGCCGAAGACAATGCCGGCGAACCGGACGTAGAGCGCTTGATGCGGGAGTTTGTGGCTTTGGGGGACAGCGGCGCTTCACCCTTCAATCCCGAAGAGGGCTGGGACGTATGCCTGAGCATCAACTATCTGACCCGCCAGCGCCCCAGCGGAATCTTCTTCGGCTTTTTGGTGGAAAGCCGAAAGCAGCCTGACGGTTTCGACCTTCTATGGCTTCCCGGCGGACGGTTTCTGCGAGTGGAAATCAACGAACAGACCGCCAAGGCTCTGGAGGCCGAGCCCTGGGCAGGCGGCGTGCCGCCCTTTCAGTGGGTTACCGATACCCTGGGCCCCCAGCTGGGCTTCTCCACCGGCGACAGCCCGCTGCCTATTGTGGAGTACTACCGCCACGCGGAGGACGGCGGCATCAGCGGCTGCTGGCTCTATGTGCCGGTGACGGCGAAAAAGTAGGCGCGCCTGGTTTTACGGTCTGCGGGATGTGCCGCTCCGGTGGTAAGTTCTGCTTTTCCATACTGCTGGACGCGGTCCGGCGCAGCGCTTGACCATCCAAAAAAGCGCGATAGAACCTCCTTTATCAACGGAGCTCTATCGCGCTTTTTTATTCTTTTATAAACAGCTTGGCCGTTACACCAGCTTCACCGCCCCACGGGCCTCTTCCAGCGTGATCCCCTGTTCCCTAGCAATCCGCGCCAGGTCCTCATAGGCGGCCTTTTGCCGGACCACACCCCAGCCCTGGGATTTCTTCACACGCACATCGCCGTATTTTGTGCTGGCGGTTATTTCGCTCCGCTCTAAAACATAACGGCTGCACAGCGTTTCCCGAACGCCCAGCGTGGTAGTATGCGCCAGCATCAGCCGGGCCATCTTCTCTTTGCTTTCCGGGGAGCAGAGGCAGGAAAGCAGAACGCCGGGGCGCCCCTTTTTCATGCCGATCGGCGTGGTGAAAACATCCAGCGCACCGGCTTCCAGCAGTATATCCATGGCAAAGGCCACGGCTTCGGGAGTCATATCGTCCAGATTGCAGCAGAGCTCCGCTATCCTGCCGCCATCGCCGCCGCTGTCCCCCAGCACGGCCCGTACAGCGTTCATTGCCTCGAAATCCTTTGTGCCCATGCCATAGCCGGTTTTTTCCACCCGCATCAGCGGCGCGGGGCCAAAGCCGGAGGCAAAATGCTTTAAAATGGCCGCGCCGGTAGGCGTACACAGCTCCCCGCGAACTTCGCCGCCATAGGTAGGCGCGCCCTGAAGAATAAAGGCGGTGGCCGGGGCCGGGACCGGCAGGATCCCATGGGCGCAGCGCACCTGCCCGCTGCCCACATGAATCGGAGAGCAGAGCACTTGCTGGGGCGCCAACTCGTGCATCAGCATACAGGCGGCGGTTACGTCGGCCACAGCGTCCAGGGTCCCCACCTCGTGAAAGTGGATCTCCATAACGGGAACCCCATGGGCATGGCTTTCCGCTTGGGCGATTAGGTTATAGACGGCCAGCACGTCTTCCCGCACCTTTTCCGGCAAATCCAGATGGGAGACGATGTGCTGGATATCGTGAAGCCCCGCATGATGATGCCCATGGGTGTGGCCGTGGCTGTGATGGGTTTCATGATGTTCATGGGCGCGTCCGGGCTCCACATCATGGCTGTGCTCCTCTTCCCCATGGACTGTGACGGTTACATGGGTACCTTGGACGCCGCATTTCACCGCCGGAGCGGCGCTGACGTTCACGCCGGGCAGGCCCAGGGCGTTCAGCCGCTTTAAAAATCCTTCAGGATCTGGGTGCAATTCCAGCAGCGCGCCGGTAATCATATCTCCGGCGGCCCCCATATTGCACTCAATGTATAAGGTTCTCATACTAATTCTCTCCTTTATGCAAAAGTCAGAAATATCACAGGTGGTTAATCATGCTGGCCAGATAACCGGCTCCAAAGCCATTATCAATGTTCACCACACTAACCCCGCTGGCACAGGAATTCAGCATGGAAAGCAGCGCCGAAAGCCCGCCGAAAGAGGCGCCATAGCCCACGCTGGTGGGCACGGCGATGACCGGGCAGTCTGCCAGCCCCCCTATGACGCTGGCCAAGGCCCCTTCCATGCCGGCAATGGCAATGATCACCCGGGCGCTCATAATATCCTCCAGATGCGCCAGAGTCCGGTGCAGCCCCGCTACTCCCACATCGTAGAGCCGGACTACCTGGTTGCCCAGCACTTGGGCGGTAAGCGCCGCTTCCTCCGCCACGGGCATATCGCTGGTGCCACCGGTAGCCACCACGATTTTCCCCGCCCCGGTAGGCTCTGGCATACCGCCCACAATGCCCACCCGGCCGGTTTCGTTATATTCCAGGGGCAGGGTTTTTGCCACCACTTCCGCCGCCTCCCGGCTCATACGGGTAATCAGCACAGCGGCCTCCCCGTCTTTCCGCATGGAGGCGGCGATGTCCCGGATCTGCTCCGGCGTTTTCCCCGCGCCGTAAATCACCTCGGCCGCCCCTTGGCGCAGTCCCCGGTGGCGGTCTATTTTGGCAAAGCCCAAATCTTTGAAGGGCTCCATTTTAAGAGCCAGCACCGCTTGGTCTACCGTGCGGGCGCCAGTCCTGACGTCCTCCAAAATGCCGCGCACATCCTGTTGATCCAAAGTATAGCGCTCCTTTCAGAATACATCCTTTTCCTTTTGAGATGCAGCGTGCCAAGCCGCCGCCTCTCGGAAGGTATACTTTCCTGGAAAATTATAAAGGATTTTGGGCCGGGATGCAAGCCCCGGCTTGCAAGAAACCGAAATCCATGGTATAAT
>CANONE010000068.1 GCA_947567585.1 uncultured Clostridia bacterium
CCAAGAAGCTGTGTCATTTCGGGATGGAGGATATTATGTGGACCATTACAAATCTCAAACCGAATAAAACTTATCAAGTATTTTTTACTGCGGATGTGGATCTTTTTATGAAAGATGTTGAATACCGATATCCCATAAAAGGCGCTTATTTAAATGTCACTCCATCAAGTTTCACGACACCATAATATACAACAGTCACAAAAGGCAAAAACGCCAACAAAAAAATTGTGCTGGAAAAAAGCATGGGAGGTCACCTCGGTGTGTGGACTTTAAGGTCGTGGGGCCCTCGCCTTTTCACAAAAGGTCTGTAGGGTCTGGGACGGCGCCCCAAGGTCTTCAGTATACCAGAAAAGTATTCGTTAGTCTACCCCTAAGGCGGATAAAGCGGATACTAAGGCGTGCCATTGGGCTAAAAGCTCTTGATAGGTATTCCTGCCTTTTTCCGTTAGGCGGTAATATTTACGGGCGGGGCCGCCGGACGTCTCTCCGTAATAGCTCTCCGTTTCCCCCAAGCGGCAGAGACCCCGGAGCAGCGCGTAAATAGCGCTTTCTTGGGTGTCCGGGAAAGCCCCATGCAGAAGGGAAAGCATCTCATAGCCGTAGCGGTCCTGAACCGTCAGCAGATGGAGCATACACAGTTCCATCAGGTCTTTTTTTAACATAGGGATACCCCCGCTGTTAAAATCCCGGCCGCGGCCACGAAAAGGCATTCCTGACAGTTGGCGAATAAATGGTCGGCGGGAGAAAAGGTGGGGTTCATATTATATAGTATAGATAAAAAGTTGATGGACATGCAAATGGCGGCCAGGCTTAGAACGATGAGGGCCCGCCAACGGCGGTCTATCATTCGGGCCAGAATCAGCCCCAGCATCCCTAAAATTGCAAATACCACGATGGACATACGCAGGGCGCTGACAAGCAGGACCCCCTCGTTGAACATGCAGGGACTGATAAGAAGCCTTGGCAGGAAGAAGATAAGCCCCCCGCCGAGAGCCGCTATATACCCCGCCGCCAATATCAATAGAACCAGCAGGGGCCTGGGCAGACCGTGAAAGGGGTTTACCCGAACATCGCAGCCAAACCACAGAAAGAGAGCGCCTATCAGCAGCGCAGAAAGAGACAAAGCCGCTACAGGATAAAAGGCGGCGTGAGCTGTCCAGTGAACAAAGAAAAATAGGAGTACCGCTGCGGCGGCTACCAACAAATGCCAGCCGGTTATCTCCCGGCGGTTGGCCACAGCCAGCACCGCATGGATGGGAGAACCAAATTTTTCCTTTGCCTTGCCGTCATCCATTTCGGAAAGCATATCCTGGTAGTCTTCCAGGATGACAACGGCCTCCTTATGGGGCAAAAACCAACGGGCTGCAAGGGATAACTGTTTAAAATAGCCAATTTTTTTCATGACGCTCCTCCTTCAAATCAATCCAATCAGGGACGCGGCGCCGCCGGCCACAGCAAAACGCAGGACGCTTTGGGACAGCAGGCGCATGTCGTTAAAATATGCGCTGGAACCAATATAGGCAGGGTCAATCCTGCCCTCTGAAACAGCCGTCAGCACAGGAAGAATCTCCTGACAAATAAGCAGGCCGGTAAGACACAGGATGTACATGGCACGCCAACGGCGGTCCCACAGCCTGGCAAGAAGAATCCCAACCACGGCCCCGATGGGAAAAACCGCCACGCCAACCCAACAAAGCATTACGAAAATATCGTTTTTACCTAGCAAAAGTCCTGAGGCTTTGCTATAAAAAAACCAGCCAATCAGCCCGCCTACCGCCAAAAAGGAAAGCGGCAGGCAGATCTTAAGAGCTTTTGGAAACCCCCGCTGGGAAATCCGGCGAAAGCCGAAATAGAAAAGAGGGAGAAGGGAATAGCACAGTGTGATAAAAGTAAGTAGGAGCTCCACGTTTAAGGAAAAGCTCTTGCTGTGGGTAAAATGAATCCAGATCCAAGCGGTATAGGCGTCGATGGGGCCGATTCCCGCCAAAATAAACGCCAGCGCCGCCGTCACAGCATACAATACAATCCGCACGGGCTTCTGAAAGGACCCGGCCCAAATCAGCTCTAAACACCCCCAAATCAATAAGATGGAAAACAGACATTCAAAGAAAAGCGCTTCATCGTACATAGTTCCTCCCGGCGCAAAGAAAAAGCCGCTAAATACCGGGAAGAAAACGCAGAAGAGAAGAATTCCCAGCACAATATGCCAGCGCCGCAGGCTTTTTGGCTTCACTCTGGTCAACGGAAGCCTTTCCGGCGGGCCGAACATCTCCCGGGGATCCCTCCCTGGTGGAAGCTCCGCCAAAATATCACGGTAATCCTCTTTCATCTCATCAGCCTGCCCCTGAGGCAAAACCCACTTTGCCGCCAGCGATAGCCTGTCAAGATACCCAAACCTCTTCATCTTGTGTCCCTCCTAAAAAACGAAAAATCAACAGCTACTGTCAAAAATATTACTGTCAATAATATAATAGCTAGCGGCCAAGGAAAAGTCAAGGGGAATGTTGAAAAATATTTGAAAATCCCCTGACAATGTGGTATACTGATACTTACACAGATTTCTGTAAACCAACATATTGGGGAAAAGGGAGCAAAAAAAGCAGAAGACCTAAAAAACCGAAAGAAAAATGAAGCCAACCGCCGCGCCCACCAGGCCGGCGGAACAGGAAAACAAAAACGGCGAAAAAGTTTCGTCCACCTTTACAAAGGCGACGGCGGTTTGGAGGCAAAGCCTCCAGGGTCTTAAGAGGAAGCTCCCGGGGAATAAAAAATGGAGGGTGTATTTCGTTGGATTCATTTGAGCAAGCATGGGAAATTGTGTGCGGCTACTGCAAGTCGCAGATCACGGACGTGGCCTACAAAACCTGGTTCAGCCGGTTAAAGCCCCTATCGCTGGACTTTGAAGAGGGGGTAGCGGTGATAGAGGCCCCCAACGATTTTCATAAGCAGACGCTGCTGCGCTGCTACAGCGATCTTTTGGAGCGGGCGCTGCAAAACGTGTTCGGGGAAAATATCGGCTTCCGGCTCTGCGTGCAAGAGGAAAAAGAGCCCCAGGCCATAGAAGACGCCTCCCAGGACGACGGCTATGAGCTGACCTTCGACACCTTTGTGGTGGGTCCTTCCAACCGGTTTGCCCACGCGGCCTGCCAAGCGGTGGCCAGCAAACCGGCGATCCTTTACAACCCGCTGTTCATTTATGGAAACTCAGGGCTGGGAAAGACCCATCTGTTGTCCGCTATTTCCAAGGAGTTTCAGAAAAACTTTCCGGAACGCAGCGTGGTTTATGTAAAAAGCGAGGACTTCACCAACGAGGTCATCGACGCCATTGCCAAGGGCACCACCCCGGTGCTGCGGAACAAATACCGGAACGCGGACCTTCTGCTGGTAGACGATATCCAGTTTATCGGCGGCAAGGTCTCCACCCAGGAAGAATTTTTCCACACCTTCAACACGCTTTATGAAGCCAAAAAACAGATCGTGCTCACCTCCGACCGGCCTCCCAAGGATATCGCCACCCTGGAGGACAGAATGAAAAACCGCTTTGAATGGGGCCTGACAGCGGACGTGCAGACGCCGGAATTTGAAACCCGGGTCGCTATTATCCGCCGGAAAGCGGAAAGCTTTGACTTTGAAATTCCGGAAAATGTCTGCGAATACATTGCCAACAAGCTGAAAAATAACATCCGCCAGCTGGAAGGCGCTGTGAAGAAACTGCGGGCTTTCCACCTTTTGGAAAACCGCCCTGTGAACATTGCCACAGCCCAGACGGCCATCAGCGATATTATCAACAGTTCACAGCCCACCCCGGTGACGGTGGACAAGATCATCGAAGAGGTGGCAAGAACCTATCAGGTAACCCCGGAGGATATCCGCTCCCAAAAGCGCAACGCGGCGGTGTCCAAAGCCCGGCAGGTGGCCATGCATGTGGTACGGGAAATTACCAACATGCCCATGGTGGAAATCGGCCAAACCTTTGGCGGCCGGGATCACTCCACCGTGGTCTATGCCCTGCACCAGATGGAAGACCGCATGGTAAAAGAGCCGCATACAAGAGACACCGTCAACGACATCATCAAAAACATCCGGGACCGGTAGGCGCTATAGGACCGGCCGCAGGGCGCCAGGTTTCGTCCGCCAAAACGGGGCTTGTGGGAAACAAAAGCGGGACAGAAGGAATGTAGTTGCAGCCTGTGGCGGCTGTAAGAATCTTGGGCTAAATTTTCAACTTTTCCTTCACATTCAACAGGAAGGGTTTCAACAGGCGGTGGAGAGAGTAAACCGGCTTCAACTTTTCCCTCCGCTTGTCCACAACGGAAGGTGGACAAAAAGCATCCCCCAACCCCAGTATTTTCCAGGGCTTCCAAAAATTTCCACAACCCCAACACCCCCTATTACTACTTCTAAATCAAATAATAAAAGAATGACAAAAAAAGCCCCCGCTAGCCAGCAACAGTATTCGGCCCCAAGGAAGACGGTCCCACGTCAGCGGACAAGGCCCACCAGCTACCAGTTAAAATAAGAAAAACGTCAACATAAAAAGTTTTTGATTAAACTTTTTTCAAAAAGTTTGCAGAGCGCGAGACAGCGTCTCGCGGCCTTAAAGAGAGAGGAGCAATGCGAAGCAATGAGATTTTCCGTAAATAAAAAGGAGATAGCGGAGGCGGTTTCGAATATTCAACGGGCGGTGTCTACGAAGACGTCGATTCCGGCTTTGGAGGGAATTTTGCTTACCGCCGGGGAGGATAGCCTGGAGCTGTGCGCTTATGACTTGGAGCTGGGGATGACCACCGTGATTCCGGCTAAGGTAAGCGAAGCGGGGAAATCCGTCCTCAGCGCCAAGCTTTTTTTCGATATTGTCCGGCGGACGCCAGACGATACCATTACCATTTCCGTAGATGAAAAAAATATGGCGTCTATTGAAAGCGGCGCCAGCCGTTTCTCCATTATCGGTATTCCGGCGGCGGAATTTCCGGAGCTGCCGAAGCTGTCCGATTCCACCAAGCTGGAGCTGCCCGGAAACATCTTAAAAAGCATGATCCGCCAGACTGTTTTCGCTGTGGCGGAAAGCGACGCAAAGCCCATTCACCAAGGGAGCCTGTTCAATATTGAAAACGGGGCGTTAGACGTAGTCTCTGTAGACGGCTACAGGCTGGCCAAACGCACCGAGCCCATTGCTTTTAACGAAAACCTTTCCTTTGTGGTGCCGGGCAAGGCCCTGGTGGAGGTTATGAAGCTTCTAAAGGATACCGAGGACGCGGCGGAAATTTCCGCAGGGCAGCGGCATATTCTCTTTAAGATTGGCAGCTATACCGTCATATCCAGCCTATTGGAAGGGGAGTTTCTCAACTACAAGGCCACTATCCCCGCCACCAGCAAAACCAATGTGACCATGCGTACTCGGGAGGCCATTGAAAGCGTAGAGCGGGTATCCCTGCTGATTACCGACCGCCTAAAAAGCCCGGTCCGCTGCCTATTTGGCGATGGCGAGATTAAACTTTTATGCACCACGGCCATGGGCCGGGCCAGCGACCAGCTGACCGTGGAGATGGAAGGGGACGAGGTAGAAATCGGCTTTAACAACCGCTACCTCTTAGACGCCCTGCGCAACGCCGAATGCGACGAGGTAAAAGTCGGCCTCAGCGGCCCCTTAAGCCCTATGACCGTCCGGCCAAAGGAAGGGGACAGCTTCTTGTTCCTTGTGCTGCCGGTGCGGCTAAAGAACGAGTAAGGAGGATGTATGCAGGAAATTTTTATTCATACAGAATATATTAAGCTAGACTCCTTGTTAAAGCTGACAGGGCTGGTAGACACAGGCGGGCAGGCAAAAGCCGCCATACAGGACGGGCTGGTGAAGGTAAACGGTGAAACCTGCACCCAGCGCGGCAAAAAGCTTCGCCCTAAAGATACTGTTGAACTAAACGCCCAAACCTTCACCATCACCCAATCCCAATAAAAAATCCCTAAAGGTTGCTGACAACAGAACCCCTCTGCCCCGCGGCGGCAGCCAACGTTTCAAATCAGCAAAACGTCGGAGTAAAGTTTTCGTCGTCTCGCCTGCCGGCTCGGTCGGCTCAGAACGGTCCCCACTGGGGACCATCGCCCTTTTCCAAAAGGTGGTGGTGCGGTGGCAAAGCTCCTGCGGTCTTAAAACCCACAGAAAGGCAAAAGCGAATTATGTATGTGACCAGGCTGGCCAGCCGGGATTACCGGAACCTGCGGGAAGGGGAGATTTTCCCCTGCCAGGGGGTGAACGTGATTTACGGGGGCAACGCGCAAGGCAAGACGAATCTTTTGGAAAGCCTTTGGCTTTTTACCGGCGGGCATTCCTTTCGGGGGTCCAAGGACAGCGAACTGCCTAGGCTGGACCCGGCTACTGGGAAGAATGGTCCTGGGGCGGCGCTGGAGCTGGAGTTTCACAGTGAAGGGAGGGACCAGGAGGCCAAGCTTTTCATTGAAAATGGACGCCGGAGCAGCGTAATCAACGGTGTGAAAAAAAAGACGGGTTCGGCGCTGATGGGCAAAGTACGGGCGGTGATTTTTTCCCCGGAGCATTTGCTGTTGATTAAGGAAGGCCCCGCCCGCCGCCGGAGCTTTTTAGACGGAGCTCTGTGTCAGATTAAACCCAGCTACGCGGCGCTTTTAAACGCCTACCGGCGGGCGCTGCTGCAAAGAAACGCCCTGTTAAAGGATCTTTCCCGTTTCCCGGATTTGCTGGATACTTTGGAAATTTGGGATCAGAGGCTGGCAAAGCTGGGCTCGCAGGTGATGGAGGAACGAAAAAAATACACAGAGAGAATTTCCCCGGACATACAGATGGTCTACAGCGGCATTGCCCGGGGGCAAGAGCAGGTTTTCGTAAGCTATTCCCCGTCGGTTGGATTGGGGGAAAGCATAGAGGAGATGGAGGAGAACTTTCTAAAGGAATTGATTCGTACCCGGGCTTCTGATTCCCGCAGCGGCTTCACCTCGGCGGGACCCCACCGGGATGACTTAGATATTACCATTAACGGGGCTTCCGCCCGGGCCTATGGTTCCCAGGGGCAGCAGCGCAGCGCGGTGCTTGCCATGAAGCTGGCGGAGGCCCAGGCCCTTTCCGGATATGCGGGAGAGGCGCCCATCGTACTGTTGGACGATGTGATGAGCGAGCTGGACCAGCACAGGCAGGATTATCTTCTCAACCATCTGCATGGGCGGCAGGTATTTATCACCTGCTGCAGCCCGGACACGGTTGGGCTTATGGAGACAGGAATGCGCTTTCAGGTTGAGAATGGTGTCGTTACTCCTATAAGCGTTTAGAATCATAAAAAGCGGCGCATACTGAATGGGAAGGTATTTGGAAAAATATGTATCTGCATTTGGGACAGGACACAATCGTTAGAATGGACAGGGTGCTGGGAATATTTGATCTGGATAATTCCACGGTATCCAAGCACACCAGAGAATATCTGGCGAGAGCACAGCGGGAGGGCCGGGTTATTGCCGTGACCCAGGAGCTGCCTAAATCCTTTATTGTCTGCCAAACCCAGAACCAGGAAGTAGTCTACCTTTCCCAAATGTCGCCCGCTACGCTTAACAGACGCGCGCGGGAGGACCTCGGGGGCTTTGCCTCCGGTACCCCCACAAACTTTTTGAAAAAATTTTGATCAAAAACTTTTTATGCCGGATTTTATCTTATTTTAACCGGTAGCTGCTGCCTGGGGGCCGAAGGTTCCAGGGGTCACCCTCCTTTCGGGATTGTTACACCCAACTGGCGGGTTGGTGGAGCTGATCTTGTTCTTAGCCCATTGTTGCTTTCCATATAAGTTTTCTGCGCTGCCTGGACGCCAAGGCAGCGAACTCAATAAAACCGGTAAAAAAGTTTCGCCCGCCTTTACAAAGGGCGATGGTCCCCAGTGGGGACCGTTCTGAGCCGACCGAGTCGGCAGACGAGACGTAGGTGTGAGGCAGAGCCTCACGGCCTTAAAGAAACCCAGCACAGCTAGAAAGGTGGTATGTTCAGTTATGCGGTATATTGGGGTGCCTACATGCCCTTATTGCAAAAAGAGGGTGAATATCATCAGGACCTGGTCCTTAAAGCGGCAAGGGGAGTATCAGTGCCCCCGCTGCGGCGGGATATCCAACATTTACTTGTCTCCCCTTATTTATGTGCTGGCGCTGCTGGCCATTTTTGCGGGAGGCTCCATGTACTTTTTTCACAAGTTTGTGTTGGACGATATCGGACTGGATACGGCGCTGTACGTGTTTATTCCCTTTGGGGCTTTCTTTTTGTTGAGTCTTCTGATGGTCTACCTGGAGAAGCCGGTGATTAAAAAGGTGGCAAAATCAGAATATGGAAGAAAGCGCAGGAAAAGCGCTGAAGGGGAGAGCGCGTTACCCAGAGGTTCTCAGGAATACGCGGAGTTCAGCGGCAACTATCCGTCCCGCCCCGCCAGCCAGCAGCGGCGGCCGGCCGCTTCCCGGCAGATGCCCATCAACCAGGAAAATTTCAACCGGGCTAAGCAGCAAACCGCCTCTATGAACGCTATCCATGAAAGCGGCATGGTCCAAGCCATACCGGCTAACCAGGCTCCTCCCCGCCAGCAGCCGGTTCAGCGGCAGCCGGCGGCTTCTCAGGAAAGGCGGCGGGTACAGCCCGTCTCTTCAGACATCCGTCCTCAAAAAGCGGGAGAATCCATTGGACGAACAGGAGTTTCACAGGCAGCCCAGCCGGCTGTCTCTCCGAGCGCTCCGGCAAATTTGCCGGCCCGGCGTACGCCTGTTTCTCAAGAGCCCCCGCAGCCCGCTTCCCGGCGGGAAGAGAGCGGCTCCCGGCAGTCTAACCTTGGAAACCAGCCTTCTGGGGACGTTGGGCGTGAATCTTCCGTACAGAGAAGGCTGAGGGCCCAAGCACAGAATACGGCTTCCCTGCCAACCGCTTACCAACGTCCTACAGCGGCCGGACAGGGTACGGCCAGTTCTCTCTACCAGCGGCCCGCTGGGCAGGCTATGCCCGGCGCTTACCAGCGTCCTGCCGCCCCCCGGCCCGTTCAGCCTTCAGGGCAGCAGATTCATACCCAGCGGCCCGAAATAATGGGAGAAGAGCCGCCTCTTTCCAATTTCCATAGTCAGGCCATGCAGCGGCAAAGGGCCATCCAGCAGTATGGCGGGCAAAACCCGGCCACCCCCTACGCTCCCAGAACCCCCCGCCAGCAGCCCGCCACGCCTCAGCCTCCCATCAACCTTTCCGGCACTGGTTATGCCCGCAGAAACCCCTATGATGGGGAAAACCGCTGATTGGGTGAAGAGTACGCAACACGCCGCCGGTGAATAATTAGAAAATAAAAACAATAAAAGCTTTGTTCCCTTTTACAAAATGACGGAGGTTTCAAAGCAAGGCTTTCAAGGCCCTTAAGCGCTATGTTTAGGCATTCCCTTTTCCACGGCGGGCTTTACAAAAAGTGAAAAATATGGTATAATATCAAGAAATTGTATAAGTGGAAATTGCGGGGGAACGATGGATTTTTATTGGTGGGAGGAGGTTTCTTTTGGCTATCAATGAGATAACGGATATGACAAAAAGCGAGCAGGCTTATGACGGCGACCAGATACAGGTGCTGGAGGGCCTGGAGGCGGTGCGCAAGCGGCCGGGTATGTATATTGGTTCTACCGGGCCAAGAGGGCTGCACCACCTGGTTTATGAAATTGTAGACAATGCCGTTGACGAGGCGCTGGCGGGCTTTTGCGACAAAATCGTGGTAAAGCTGCTGCCGGGAAATGTGGTCTATGTCTCCGATAACGGCAGAGGCATCCCGGTGGGCATTCAAAGCCAGACGGGCCTGCCTGCGGTGACGGTGGTGTTTACCATTCTTCACGCGGGAGGAAAGTTTGGCGGAGGCAGCTACAAGGTTTCCGGCGGCCTGCACGGGGTGGGCGCTTCCGTGGTAAACGCCCTGTCCACCTGGCTGGAAGTAGAGATTATCAGCGACGGCGTCCGGTATTATCAGCGCTTTGAGCGGGGCAAGGCCGTGACAGAGCTGATTGAAAAGGGACCCGCCCCGGAAGGCAGCAGCAATGGTTCTGTTATCTGCTTTCAGGCCGACCCGGAGATTTTTAAGGAGACCACAGTCTATAGCTACGACACCCTACAGACCCGCCTTCGAGAGCAGGCGTTTTTAAACGCGGGCATCCATATCGAACTCATTGACGAACGGGACCCAGAGGAGCGCATTCCGGAAGAGCAGAAGTTTGAACGGCCTATTGTCAACAGCTATTGCTATGAGGGCGGCATTCGGGAGTTTCTGGCATAATCATTCATCACCCTGGTCAGGGCCCGCTTAAAGCCCTCCTCA
>CANONE010000069.1 GCA_947567585.1 uncultured Clostridia bacterium
ACGTGCCCATTCAAGCCTGCATCGGCGGGAAAAACATTGCCAGGGAAACTGTAAAAGCCCTTCGTAAAGATGTGCTGGCCAAGTGCTACGGCGGCGACATCACCCGCAAAAAGAAGCTCCTGGAAAAGCAAAAAGAGGGCAAAAAGCGCATGCGCCAGCTGGGCGCCGTAGAAGTCCCCCAAGAAGCCTTTATGGCCGTGTTAAAGCTTGACGAGTAGGCGGAGGCTTCATTTCAGGAAGCCACAAACCTTTTGCCGGATTTTTATAGGGGCCCGTTGCCCCGGTTTCCAGAGCGGCGCTGAAAGCTCACATAAGAAGCGCCGGTGCGTGAAGGCCAAGGGCCAATAAACTGCCGGTTGGCTGTAAGGGGTCCTAAAGGAGGGTGGCGGCTGGAACCTTCTCAGCCCAAGCACCAGCACGCGGCATTGAGAAAGAATAAATGAAAGCGGAATACAGCGTAAACGCGACGTTCCCTTTTCCCTAACAGGAGAAAAGGAACGCCGCGTTTTTATGCCCTCACGATGTTCTCCGGTCTTTCGGGCACAGCAAGCCCTTAGAAGCTCCTGCGGCCCGTGCCGCCGCACTTATAGCAGTCGCCAGAGTGGCCGCAAAGAGGGCACTGCTGGGGCGTCTCATACTTGGTGCTGCCAGCCCCCAGGTCAATGGAGTAACGGGTCCGATAGATTTTTCCTGTGCCGTTACAGTCCGGGCAGTCGCCGGATCCGCCGCAGGTCCGGCACTGCCTATCTATTGTGGTTGCGGCAGTCTCGGAGCCGCCGAACGCGTAGCTGGGCGGATCTTGAAATGCGTAATCCGGCACGGCATAGCTATAATTTTGCACAGGATAATTGCTCTGCACATAGGTTTGCTGGGGCTCGTCTTCATCGAAAACCCCCAAATACGCGGCCACTACCAAAATTACAGCGCAAACCGCCAGAAATTTTTTCATTTTCTTAGCCTCCCTTATTTGCATAGCGTCCACTTACATTAAATTTATTGTATCACAACTCGCTTTCCATTGCAAGTCTTTTTTCAGATGTCCGGTTTCCCGCCGCATCCACTTTTCCCTAGACTTTTCCCGGCCGGCATGGTATAATGTACGCAATGCGTACATCCGGCGTTTCCCTGGTCCGCGCAGCGGCCGCCTTCCGCTTTGCGAAAGGTCCGGAAAACTCCCATCAGATTTATGGTATAATATAGGTGTGCGTTTAGAGAAGCCCGAGGGTGCGAAAAGCTCCTTTTCTTCGGAAAAGCGCCGGCTTTCTCCCGGCAGATTTTCATGGTATGTAGGTATAATTAAAAAATACGTGTTTATTGGAGTTGACTTACAATGGATTTTAACGCTTTTGAGCTGATCCAAAACGCCCTGGCCCAAGAGCTGGAACAGCAGGGCTTCCGGCAGCCGGAGCCTTTGGAGGATCCCGCCGGCCGGGCGGTGCTGTTTGCCACCGGCGAGGTGGCCTACAGCGTTGTGTATGACGACAAAAAGCAGAGCTTCATTCTGCGCTCCACCAGCCTAGGTGAGGACGGAAAACCCGGGGATTGGCGGCAGCTGTCCGTCTGGCTTTTTGACAGCAAAACCGGCGAGCGAGGGGATTTGGACAGCATTATAAACGACTTTTCCGATGTAGTGCGGGGCCCCAAACGAGTGGCCATGGTCCAGCAGCGGAAGAAATCCGCCAAAGGCGAGGACCGGAATGTGGACCCCCTGTTCTTTATCAACCGTCTGGTGGGCATCTTCCCAGAGCTGAAGGAAGAGCTGAATCAGGAAAAAATTATTTACGGCCAGGTGCGCTTTATCACCTTTATCAAGGCCCACGCCCTGCCCCGGTGTGAAGACCTGATTAACAATTACCCGGACAGCGAACCCGTAACAAAGCTCTGCGCCCTTTTCGACGACATGTATAAAAACGGCGACCTGGACCTGCGCTCCATCATCACCTATGTGGTTCTGGACGGCCTGAGCCAGCCCGCCTATGAGGCCGTGTCCGGCAAGCTGGGGGACGAGCTTCAAAAGAACGCGGGCTTCTCCCGAAAGCTTATCGGAAAAAAGATAAAGCCCGAAAAGAAAAAGAAAAAAGGGAAAAAGGTAGAGGCCCGGCTAAGCGCTTAAGGTCAAGGGGTTTAGGGGCAATGTCCCCCATATCTTAAGAAAAGGAGGCGCGCATATGCGCATAGAGAAGTTAAGGCCCGCGTTTAAGGATTATCTCTGGGGCGGCGTAAAGCTGCGGGAGGTCTATGGAAAACGCTGCGATTTGGAGAAGGTGGCGGAAAGCTGGGAGCTTTCCACGCATCCAGCGGGGCAGAGCATGATCTCCGGCGGGGAGCTGGACGGGATGGAGCTTTCCGCTTATTTTGAGAAGTACCCGGAGGCTTTGGGAGAAAACTGCCGGGCGTTTTCCAATTTTCCCGTGTTGATTAAATTCATTGACGCCAAGCAGGCGCTGTCCATTCAGGTGCATCCCAGCGACGAATACGCTTTGGAGCACGAGGGCGAATACGGCAAAACCGAGATGTGGTACGTGGTGGACTGCGACCCCGGCGCTTACCTTTACTTCGGCGTGAACCGGGAGGTAAGCCGGGAGGAATTCCGGCGGCGGATCGCGGACAACACGGTGGAGGAAATTCTGAACCGGGTGGACGTACACCCCGGAGACGCTTTCTTTATTGAGGCGGGGACCATTCACGCCATTGGGGCGGGGATCCTCATCTGTGAAATTCAGCAAAACTCCAACTGCACCTACCGGGTCTACGACTACGGCCGGCTGGGCGCGGACGGCCAGCCCCGGGAGCTGCATATTGACAAAGCCCTGGCCGTATCCAGACTGAGCCCCTCCCATACGGAAGACAGGAGGGAAAGCGCGGAGAAGATCCCGGGCGGGGAGCGAGTCCGGCTGGCGGCCTGCAAATACTTCACCACGGACAAGCTGACGGTAGAGGGAGAGATGGAAATCACCGTGGATAAAGCGTCCTTCTGTTCGCTGATCGTGATGGACGGGGGCGGAACGCTGGCCGGCCCTGAAAACACAGTGGAGTTTAAGGCCGGAGACAGCCTTTTCATTCCGGCGGGAAGCGGCGCGGTGAAAATCTCCGGGCGGTGTTCGCTGGCCAAGACAAGCGTCTAAGGTGGGGAGGCTTCTATGAAAATTATTTTGTTGGGCGAGGCCATGGGGCTTTTTATGGCGGAGGAAGCGGGACCCCTCAGCCAGGTAGGGCATTTCCAGGCGTCTATCGCGGGGGCGGAATACAATGTGGCGGTGGGCCTTGCCCGGCTGGGGCACGAGCCTGTCTACTGCACGCGTCTGGGCACGGACCCCATTGGCCAGCGGATCCGGGCCGGGCTGCGTGCCAACGGGATCAGCGAAAGCCTGGTACTGGAAGCCCCGGAGGACCTCACCGGATTCATGATGAAAAGCTCTACCCAGGAAGGAGACCCGGATATCGCCTATTACCGAAGAGGCTCGGCAGCGTCTAAAATCACGCCCCACCACATAGACCAGCTGGACCTGTACGGCTGCGGCCGGCTGCACATGACAGGAATCTTCCCAGCGGTGTCGGATACGGCCCGCAGCGCGGCCCGGCGTCTGGCGAATAGGGCCCAAGCGCTGGGCTTGCCCATTTCCTTTGACCCCAACCTGCGCCCCCAGCTCTGGCCCAGCCAGCGGGAAATGGTTCTTGCCTTAAACGCCCTGGCGGAGGGCGCGGAAACCGTATTGCCCGGAATCGGCGAGGGGAAAATCCTCACCGGCAAGGAAGACCCGGCGGGCATCGCGGAGTTTTACCACCGGATGGGAGCGAAAAACGTAGTGGTTAAGCTGGGGGCCCAGGGAGCCTATTACGCCCAGCTGGGGGGAGACAGCGGCGTGGTTCCCGGCTTCCCGGTGACAAACGTCGTGGACACGGTTGGCGCGGGGGACGGCTTTGCCGCCGGGGTCGTCAGCGCCCTAGTCGAGGGCCTAAGCCTGCGGGAAGCCGTTTTACGCGGCACGGTAATCGGCGCCATCCAAATCACCCACAAAAGCGACAACGAGGGCCTGCCGACAAAGCAACGGCTGGCGGAGATCATGCAGGCCGGCAGGGCTTAAGGCCGCGAGGCTCTTCTAAGGCGCTCCGCAAACCTTTTGAAGCAAGGCGAGGCGCTTGACGAAGTCAACGCGCGGGGACCGGTTCCGCCAGCATTGGCCACGCCAAGCGGCCGGCCGAGCCGGCAGATGAGAAGTAGGGGTTTGGGGGCAACGTCCCCAAGGTCTCAGAAGAAGGAGGCTTACCATGAACGAACCGTTATATGAAGCGTTGATTGAGCGGGCAAAGGAGGCCCGGGGGAATTCTTATTGTCCGTATTCGGGTTTTGCGGTGGGGGCGGCGCTGCTGTGCGCGGATGGAACTGTGTACAGCGGGTGCAACATTGAGGTGGCCGCGCTTACTGGAAACTGCGCGGAGCGCACGGCGTTTTTCCGGGCGGTGAGCGACGGGCAGCGGGCCTTTACCGCTATTGCCGTGGCGGGCGGGCCCAAGGGCCAAGAGCCGGACAGCTTTTGCGCGCCCTGCGGGGTGTGCCGCCAGGTAATGCGGGAATTCTGCGGGCCGGACTTTGCGATTATCATGACGGATGGCCAAGAGCGGAAGATTATGACCATGGAAGAGATTCTGCCCATGGCCTTTGGCCCGGATAATTTGGAATAGGAGGGCGGATATGGCACAGCGGAGCATGGTGGAAATCATTACGAAAAAGCGGCGGGGCGGGGAACTCTCTCCGGCGGAGATTGCCTGGCTGGTCCAGGGCGTAACCCAGGGGAGCATCCCGGACTATCAGATTTCCGCCTGGCTGATGGCCGTCTGCTTCCAGGGGATGAGCAGGGAAGAGACTGTAAACCTCACCCTGGAAATGGCGCGCTCCGGGGATATGGCGGATCTCTCCGCCATTCCGGGAGTAAAGGTGGACAAGCACTCCACCGGCGGGGTGGGGGACAAAACCTCTCTGATTGTGGGCCCCTTGGCCGCTGCCTGCGGCGTGAAGACCGCCAAAATGAGCGGTCGAGGCTTGGGCCACACCGGGGGCACGGTGGATAAATTGGAAAGCATCCCCGGCCTTAAAATGGATATCCCCCGGGACCGCTTTTTTCAAATTGTGAAGGAAAACGGGGTGGCCATTGTAGGCCAGTCCGGAAGCCTATGTCCCGCCGATAAAAAGCTCTATGCCCTGCGGGATGTAACCGGCACAGTGGACAGCCTGCCGCTGATTGCCGCCAGTATTATGTCCAAAAAGCTGGCTTCCGGCGCGGACGCCATTTTGCTGGATGTGAAAGTGGGTTCCGGAGCCTTTATGAAAACGCTGCCAGAGGCCAGAGAATTGGCCCAGTGGATGACGGATACCGGCAACCGGGCGGGGCGGCGGACAGCGGCGCTGATCACGGATATGGAGGCCCCCCTAGGGAAAACTATCGGCAACGCGCTGGAAGTAATGGAAGCGGCGGAGGCGCTCAAGGGACGGGGAGACCGGCGGCTTACCGCTCTCTGCCGGGAGCTGGCGGCGGGAATGGTCCGCCTGGCGGGCGCGGAAGCGTCCCAGGCTATGAAGAGGGTTGACCACGCCTTGGCTTCCGGAGAAGCTTTTGGCGTGCTGCGCAGAATGGTCGAGGCCCAAGGGGGCGACAGCGCTTATTTGCAAGATACCGGACGCTTCCGGTTGGCTCCGGCGCGCGTGGAGGTCAAAGCCCCTGAGGAAGGCTATATTGCCCAGCTGAAAGCCGAAGACTGCGGTTTGGCTGCCATGGAATTGGGCGCCGGCCGGGAAACCAAGGAAAGCGAAATCGACTACGGTGCGGGCATTGTCCTGCGAAAGAACCGGGGAGATTTCGTCAGGGCCGGCGAACCGCTGGCCTTGCTATACGCTCAGACACAAGCCCAATGCGCCAAAGCCCAAGAACGCCTGCTGGCAGCGCTGCGCATAGAAAAAGAGGAGCCCATTATCGGGCCCCTCGTGCTGGAGCGGGTGGGGATTTAAGGCTGCGGGGTATTTAGTACTCGGAGCCGGTAACCGGTTCGGGGTAGGTTTCACCGAAGGTCTCTACGGTGACTTTCTCCATGATCTGGTCCTGGTCGGGGCGGTCGTCCCGGCCTCGAGGCGCGTTGACGATGGCCTCAGCCACCTCCTGCCCCTCGATCACCTTGCCGAAAGCGGCGTACTGGCCGTCCAGATAGGCCGCGTCCGCCACCATGATGAAGAACTGGCTGCCAGCGCTGTCCATCTGCTGGGCGCGGGCCATAGAGATGACCCCCGTGGTATGTTTTAGGTTGTTCTCAAAGCCGTTGGCGGAGAACTCGCCTTTGATCCCGTAGCCGGGCCCGCCCATGCCGGTGCCCTCCGGGTCGCCCCCCTGAATCATAAACCCGGGGATTACCCGGTGAAAGATGGTTCCGTCGTAAAACTTTTTGCTGACAAGGGAAACAAAGTTGTTGACGGTATTTGGGGCGATGTCCGGATAGAGCTCCACCTTGATGACGCCCTGGTTTGTTTCAATGGTTACTACGGGATTTTTCATTTTTTAACCTCCAATTTTTCTATATCTGGCAAATGGATCAATATTGTGGCACACTCCCAATGTACGCTGTGCGCAGTGTGTACATTATAGCATAAATCCGATTGGAGTTTTCCGAACCTTTCGCCAAGCGAAAGGCGGCCGCTGCGCGGACCAGGGAAACTCCGGATGTACGCTTTGCGTACATTATAGCACAAATCCACCCCCTTTGACTAGACTTAGCAAGAGCAAAACTGCAATTTAATATTCTGTTAATAAATGCGGCGCGAAACCAGGATAACGTCTCCCATCCCCGGCGCCGCCAGCCAGCCGCCGGTACAAAATGGACAAAATAATTCCGTCAACCTTTTTTAAGGTTGCAGAGCGCGAGACGGCGTCTCGCGGCCCTCAAAAAGGAGCGCGTAACATGAAGCTGATATCATGGAATGTAAACGGCCTGCGGGCCTGTATGGGCAAGGGATTTATGGAGCTGCTGCAAGGAGAAAATCCTGATGTAATCTGCCTGCAGGAGACCAAAATGCAGCGGGAGCAGGCGGATTTCGACTTCCCCGGCTATCGGGAATACTGGTATTCCGCAGAGAAAAAGGGATATTCCGGAACGGCCATTTTCTCCAAAACCGAGCCTCTCTCGGTAGAATATGGCCTGGGGATAGAGGACTATGACCGGGAAGGGCGGCTGATTGCGGCGGAATATCCCGATTTCATTTTGGCTACGGTCTATACTCCCAATGCCCAGCGGGGCCTGGAGCGCCTGGATTTTCGGATGCGCTTTGAGGACGCCTTCCGGGCGCGTCTTGGCAAGCTGCGGGAGCGAAAGCCCGTGGTGGTCTGCGGCGACATGAACGTGGCCCACCGCCCTATCGACCTGAAAAACGACAAAAGCAATATTGGCAACGCCGGGTATACCTACGAGGAACGGGGAAAGTTCGCCGAGCTGCTGGCCAGCGGCTTTTTAGACACCTTCCGGCACTTTTACCCGGACAGGGACGGCGCTTACTCCTGGTGGAGCTACATGAACAATTCCCGGCAGAACAACACCGGGTGGCGTATTGACTATTTTCTAGCGGACCAGCGGCTGGCGGGCCGGTTAAGGGACGCCGCCATCTACCCGCAATATCTGGGCAGCGACCATTGCCCGGTGGGACTCATTCTAAACTAGGAGGCGGCATCATGACGGATTTGCAGCAGCTAAAAGAATGGCTCCATCAGTGCAGACACAACATTTTCCTGGGCGGGGCAGGCATATCCACCGCCAGCGGCATACCGGACTTTCGCAGCGCCCACGGGCTCTACATGGAGAAAAAGCAGGGCATTTCCTATGAGGAGATGCTTTCCCACCGCTACTTTGTGGAGCATACAGAGGAATTCTATGATTTTCTCCGGCATGTGATGCTCTACCCGGAGGCCAAGCCCAACCCCGCCCACTATGCCCTGGCCAAGCTGGAAAAAGACGGCCTTTTGGACGCGGTGATCACCCAGAACATCGACGGCTTACACCAGGCGGCGGGCAGCGTGCATGTCATTGAGCTGCACGGCAACGAGGACCGCTATATTTGCCCCACATGCGGGCGGGTTTATAATATGCGGTATGTTATGGACGCCCAGGGCGTCCCCCGCTGTGAGTGCGGCGGTATGCTGAAACCGGACGTGGTGCTTTACGGCGAGCAGCTGAATCAGCAGGACCTGAGCCGGGCCGTCTGGTATGCTATGGAAACAGAGCTGATGATTGTGGGCGGCACCTCTCTGGTGGTCTATCCTGCGGCGGGCTTGGTCAGCTACCTAAAGCCCCAAGCCAAGCTTGTCATCATCAACCGCGACCCCACTCCCTACGACAAAAGCGCCGACCTCATCTTCCGGCAGGATCTTGCCGCCGTTCTAAGCGAGGCTGCGGAGCTTGATAGTTAGCGCGGTTCAAAGTATACTGCTTTTGAACCGGGCTGCTTTGCCGCGCAGCTTGAAAATCAGTAGATACCGATTTTCAAGTGCGTTTACTATAGCGTCAAGAAAGTCCGCTTCTTAGACGGCTTATGGCTCTGAGACCAAGCGTGAGCGGTTGGCAGGGCGCGGGTTTGACAGCACCGGCCAACTTGATGAGGCCAGGGCCCTGCGGCTTTCAAAACCACGAAGCAAAAATTTACCGGGAGAGCCAAAAGCTCCCGGGTTTTTTTTATGGGCGGCTGTGCAGAATAGACCGTGTGGGCAGAAATGTCCATATTGTTCAGAGAGGGGGATACTATGAATATTATTGACAGGATTGCCCTGGCGCTGATTGTAGTAGGCGGGGTAAACTGGGGTCTGGTAGGCATTTTCCAGTTTGACCTGGTCGCCTGGATATGCGGCGGACAGACGGCGGTATTCGCCCGCATTATCTACACCTTGGTGGGGATTTCCGCGCTGTGGTGTCTGGCTCTGCTTTTCAGAGACTGGGACGAAGAGCCCGCGATGGCCAGATCCAGGCAGAACTAGAAAAGAGGACCCGCGCCGGGTGGCGGGGGTCCTCTTTTTTGTGCGTTCCGCTCGCTTAGGCAGTGTCTACAATCAGAAACAGGCCCTAGTTGATTTTATATCCGGTTTCCAGCAGCGGCGTTTCATCCATGCACTGCAAAATGGCCTCTCGGCCCGCTATAGCCGGGATACCGCCGGGCTTGGTAGCGCAGATGGAGCCTGCCGCGTTGGCGAACCGGCAGAACCCGCTTAGCGTTTCCTGATCCAGGCTGTCCAGCTTGTCCGGGGTATCATATCCGTTTTGGATCAGCTGAGACAAAAACGCCCCCCAGAAGCTGTCTCCGGAACCAGTGGTGTCCACTACCTGGGTATGGAAGGTGGGGTGATGGCTTACCTGCCCGTGATAGGAGGAGACGCAGCCATCCGGCCCAAGGGTGACCATGACCAGCACAGGTCCCATGGCATGCAGCTTGGTTACGCCTTCGCAAAGGCTCTCTGTACCGGTGAGCAGGGCCAGCTCTTCCTCCGAAATCTTTAAAATGTGGCACAGCGGCAGGCCCTCGGTCATCCCCGCAATGCCCTTTTCTTCACAGGGCCACAGCACGGAACGCCAGTTGGGGTCATAGGAAATGATTTTTCCCAAGGCCCTGGCCTGTTTCACCAGCTCCAGGGTGGTGGTCCGCCCGGGTTCCGTGGTCAGGGAGAGGGACCCAAAATGCAGCGCCCGGCAGTCTTTCACCAGCCTCATGTCAATTTCTTCCAGCCGCAGCTGGGTGTCCGCCCCGGGGTCCCGGTAAAAGGTAAAGCTCCGGTCGCCGTCCTTGTCCAAGTGGACAAAGGCCAAGGTGGTAGGGCGCTGGGGATCGTCTACCAGGTTCTGGACGTCTACCCCGTTGTCATAGAGGGCGCAGCGGAGCATACGGCCAAACTTGTCCTTGCCAACCTTGCCGATGAATCCGGCGGAGACTCCCAGCCGGGCCAGCTGCACCGCCACATTCCCGGGAGCGCCGCCAGGATTGGGGAATACGGCCCCTTCCAGGCCCTCCGCTTTTACTGGGGTAAAATCAATAAGCATCTCTCCGGTCGCTATTACGTCTGGCATATGGATCAGTTCTCCTTTCTGAATGGCGTCTCTTAGAACCTGTATTCATAGCCGAAAATGCCGTATGAGAGAGGTTTTTTGCGCTGCTCTAGGCAAATTTGTGAAGGCATACTTGCCGTATGGCAAGCAAATTTAAC
>CANONE010000070.1 GCA_947567585.1 uncultured Clostridia bacterium
AAAGCATATTGGAAAATATCAGTTTTGAACTGCAAAAGGGAGAGCGGGTAGGACTGGTGGGGGTCAATGGGAGCGGGAAGACAACGCTCTTTAAGACCCTGACCGGGGAATACACGCCGGATACGGGGACGGCGGTCTACTCAAAAGAAACCGTGCCGGGATATATGGAGCAGCATGTGTGCCGGGACTTTGACAAAACCGCTTTCGAGGAGGTTATGACCGTGTTCGCCCCGCTGGTGGCCATGGAAAAGGAGCTGGAACAGCTGGCGGAGGAGATATCTAAGATCCCTGCGCAAAAGGACCTGGAGGGGCTTATTGAAAGGCAGGCGCGGCTTAACGACCAGTTTGTGGACGGAGGCGGGCTTACCTGCCGCTCCCGGGCCCGCAGCGCGCTGATTGGCTTGGGCTTTACCCAGGAGCAGACGGAAAACAAGGTGGGGGTCCTCAGCGGCGGGCAGAAGGCCAAATTGCAGCTGGCGAAAATGCTGTTAAGCGGGGCCAACCTTTTGCTGCTGGACGAGCCTACCAACCATCTGGACATTGGATCGGTGGAGTGGCTGGAGGGCTTCCTTTTGGGGTATACCGGGGCGTATATCGTGATTTCCCACGACCGGTACTTCCTTGATAAGGTGACTGCCCGCACCCTGGAGATGCAGGGGAAGACGGTGGAGTCCTATAAGGGCAACTACAGCCGGTATCTGGAGCTTCGGGCGGAAAAGCGGCTGGCCATGGAGCGGGTGTATGAGAACACCAAGAAGGAGATCTCCCGGATCGAGGGGATCATCGAGCAGCAGCGCCGGTGGAACCAGGAACGCAACTACGTCACCATTGCCAGCAAGCAAAAGGCCATCGACCGGCTGGAGGCTACCCTGGAGAAACCCGAGGACGACCCGGAATCCATTCGCTTCCAGTTCCACGCCAGCCGCCGCAGCGGAGACGATGTGCTTACAGCCGAGGACCTGAGCCTTTCCTTTGGCGGGCCGCCTATCTTTAAGGATGTGGACCTGGAGATCAAGCGGGGCCAAAAGATTTTTTTGATCGGCCCCAACGGCTGCGGCAAGACCAGCCTGTTTAAAATCCTTCTGGGCCAGTATCATCCGGATACCGGCTTCGTCCGTATGGGCGCGGGGGTGGACCTGGGCTATTACGAACAGTCCCAGCTGAGCCTCAGCGACCATAAGGAGGTCATTGACGAGATATGGGATCTGCACCCCCGCATGAACCAGACGGAGGTCCGCAACGCGCTGGCGGTGTTCCTCTTTAAAGGAGAGGACGTGTTTAAGCCCGTAGGGGCCCTGTCCGGCGGAGAGAGGGCCCGGGTGCTTCTTTTAAAGCTCATGCTTTCCCGGGCCAATTTCCTGCTGCTGGACGAGCCCACCAACCATCTGGATATCGGCTCCTGCGAGGCCCTGGAAGACGCCCTTTCAGGGTACGACGGCACGCTGTTTGTGGTCTCCCACGACCGGTACCTGATTAACAAGCTGGCGGATAAGGTCTATGTGCTGGGCCCGGAGGGGGCCAAGCTCTATCACGGCAATTACGATTACTATTTGGAGCAGCGGGACGCCCGGGAGGCCATTGAGGAAAAAAAGGCCCAGCCCAAGGTAAACCTCTATAAGCAGCGCAAGGAGCGGGACGCGGAGCTGCGGAAAAAGAAGTCCGCCCTGGCCCGTCTGGAAAAGGAAATCGAGGAGAACGACAAGGCTTTGGCAGAGCGGGAAAACAGCCTGGAAGACCCGGCTGTCGCCGCCGATTATGAGGCGGTGACAGAGGTTTCCACGGAGATCGCGGCCCTGCGGGAAAAGGCCGAAAGCCTGCTGCTGCGCTGGACGGAGCTCTCGGAGGAATTGGAGGGAGCGGGGCATGAAGGTTAAGTTTTTAACCCTGGGCTGCAAGGTCAATCAATATGAGACCCAGGCTATGCTGGAGGGGCTGCTGGCCCAGGGATTTCAGCTGGCGGAGGAAGGGGAGCCCGCCGGGGTGGTGGTGGTGAATTCCTGCACTGTCACAGCCCAGAGCGACCAGAAGACCCGGCAGGCCCTGCGCCGGATGAAAAGGCAGAACCCTGAGGCGGTGGCGGTGCTTACCGGGTGCTGGCCCCAGGCGTTCCCAGAGGAAGCGGCAGGGTTTCCAGAGGCGGACATTGTTCTAGGCACGGCCAACCGGGCTGGGCTGGGGGCGCACATTCTCCACTATCTGTCCTCCCAGCGGCGGATTGTGGACATAAGGCCCCATGAGAAGGGAGAGGGCTTTGAGCCTATGGCGGTCCGGGGGTTTCGGGAGCATACCCGGGCCTTTTTAAAGATTGAGGACGGCTGCGAGCGCTTTTGCGCCTACTGCATCATTCCCTTTGCCCGGGGGCGGGTACGCTCCAAAGCGCTGGAGGATATTGCCAGAGAGGTGCAGGAACTGGCCTGGTCCGGGTATAAGGAGGTGGTCTTAACAGGCATCAACCTTCCCGCCTATGGTCAGGACCTGGGTCTCACTCTCTGTGACGCCGTGGAGGCCGCCTGCAAGGTGGAAGGAATCGTCCGGGTGCGGCTGGGTTCGCTGGAACCGGAACGCCTGACCCCGGAGGTGATTGCCCGTATGCGGGCTCAGGCAAAGCTCTGCCCCCAGTTCCACCTTTCCCTGCAAAGCGGCTGCGACGCCACCCTCCGGCGGATGAACCGCCGCTATACCACCGGGGAGTACCGGGAGATCGTGAAAAATCTGCGGGCCGCCTTCCCCAACTGCGCCATTACCACCGACGTGATGGTGGGATTTCCCGGGGAAACCGAAGAGGAGTTCGCCGGGAGCCTGAATTTTGTGAAGGAAATCGCCTTTGCCAAAGCCCATGTCTTCGCGTATTCCCGCCGTCCCGGCACCGCGGCGGACAGGGCTCCGGATCAGGTCCCGGCGGCGGTGAAGGAGCGGCGCGGCGCCCAAATGACGGCCGCGGCGCAAGCCTGCCAACTGGCCTTTTACCAGGCGCAGCTGGGCCGGAGGGAAAGCGTCCTCTTCGAGGAAGAGGCGGCGCCGGGGATCTACCAGGGCTATACCGCCAACTACACGCCGGTGCGGGTGGAGAGTAAAGCCAATCTTTCCGGAAGGCTTGCGGATGTCGAATTGCAATCGGCCGGCGTCCAGGGATGCGGCGGCAGGCTTATCTAAATACTTAGGTAAAAAGATAAGACAAAAGGACGCGGGGACAGCCCTGGCGGCCTTTTGTCTTTTCTAGCTTATGTGAGATGAGCGCCAAAGCCGCCTTCAGGAGCCGCTGCGCCCTCCCGATACCCCTGAACCCGGCTCCATTCCTTGGTGGCGTCGTCCCGCTGAACGGCGCTTTGCCGGCTGTGGAGCAGCTGGCACAGGGCGTACACATCTACCCAGATTTCCCCGTTGCCCTCCTTCTGGCTCTCGTCGAAGATAAGCTGCAGGCCATAGTGCAGGTGGCTCTGTTCAATGCCGTTGACATTTTCTTTGGCGCTGTAGCCGGTGCGGCCCACATAGCCGATGACGTCCCCCGCCATCACCGTTTCGCCTACAGCCAGACCCTGGGCAAAGGGGCGGTCCTTTCGCAGATGGGCATAGTAGTGGTACCGCAGCCCGTCGAAGCTCCGGATGCCTATTCGCCATCCGCCGTACTGGTTCCAACCCAGAGCCTCCACCACGCCGCTCTCCACCGCAATGACAGGAGTGCCTACCGCCGCCATCATATCGTGGCCCAAGTGCCGGCGGTGGTAGCCGTATTCCCGGCTGACCCCGAAATCGTCATAATCGCTATAGGGAAAGGTTTTGGCAATGGGAGAGTATCCCTTAAGGCCGTAGCAGTTTTCCCACCCGCTCTCCCCCTCCAGCTGGTATTCTCCCACAAGGCCCCCCAGCACCGCCTGATAGGCTTCCTTGTAATAGTCGAAATGGGGCAGCTTTGCAGCCAAATCCGAAACGCTCTCCCCCGCTTGCAGGCGCCCTGCGGCGGCGTCCAGATCAGCCTGCTTGAAAAGAGAGAAATCTCCGCCGTATTTAGCCGCGAGATAGGCCAGGAGGTCTACCCAGTCCGCCTCTTGGCCGGCTTCGTGAGCGGCGGTGTCTATTTCCAAAGCCTGCCGCAAAAGGCCGGCGGGCACGTCGAAATCCACCCACTTGATGAAATCCTTTTCAGCGCCCGCCGCCCACACCCGCCCCGCCGCAGCGGCTAACGCCAGCACTCCGGCCAGCAGCAGAGCCAAGGCTTTCTTTTTGATTTTTATCGAAAAAAACATAGACCTGCCCCTCTTTCCTTCTTCCAGAGTATGTGAAGGGGACAAAGGCTAGAACCCATGGCTCTTAAAATCTTACAGATTTCTTACTTTCGCGCGCGGTTTCTAACCAAAGCATCAAAAAGGGGTCTAATATATGTAGAGGGCAAGGCGGTTCCATCGCCGAAAAGCCTTTGTCTATACTCAAAAAACCTAAAAAATCCTTAAAGTTTGCAATTAGCTCTTGCTAATTGTTCGTAAGTATGGTCTAATTAGAGTGGGAGATTGAAAAAGGAGATTGTGAAAATGAAAAATTTTGGACCCATGGCATGGACCAGGTACCTGTTCCGGGTATTTACCGGGGTACAGCCCAAGGCCATGCTGCAATGCCTAAACAAAGCCCAGGAGAAATCTGGAAAAAGCCGGGCGCTTTTGCTGGGAGATATGCTGTGGTGCTTAGGACGCTACGGAGCGGGGTACCACGACTACCTGATGTTTCAATTTTTCAATATGGACGGCCCCCACAGGCGTACCTATGTAACCCGGCTGAAAAATAAGCGCCTGGTTACGCTGATGAACGATCCGGCAGCCGCGCAGACCTTCGACCATAAAGCCCGATTTTACATGCGCTTTAAAGAGTACATAGGCCGGGACTTTATGGTAGTGGCCGGGGCCACCGCCCCGCAGATGGCCCGGTTTATGGAAGGAAAGGATCTCATTTTCGCGAAACCGGACGTGGGGGAGAGCGGCAAAGGGATTGAACTGCTGCGAACAGCGGATTTTCCCAACGCGCAGGCGCTGCTGGGGTATGTGAAATCCCGGAACCTGGGAGTGGTGGAAGAGCCGCTGCGCCAGCACCCGGATCTGGATAAGCTCTATCCCCATAGCGTGAACACGCTGCGGGTGGTAACGCTGCTGGCAGGCAGCCCGGGAAATTGGCGTGCCCAGTGCGTATACGCGGTGATTAAGACCGGCTGCTCCGGGCATTTTGTGGACAACCTGGAAAGCGGCGGCCTATTCTGCCCCCTGGACCTGGAGACTGGAAGGATCTGCGGGCCAGGGCACACCTCGGACCTGCGGGTGCTGAACCAGCATCCGGACACAGGGGTAGAGCTGTGCGGGTTCCAGGTGCCCATGGTGCGGGAGGCCATAGAGCTCTGCCTGAAAGCGGCCATGGTAGAGCCCCGCATGCGCTACTTAGGCTGGGACGTGTGCATCACGCCCCAAGGGCCGGTGATTGTGGAAGGAAACGACTATCCCGGCTACGATTTCTGGCAGCAGCCAGAGCACACCCCCGACCGAATCGGCCTGTGGCCCTACTACAAAAAGCTCATACCAGAACTCTAACAAAGAAAAAAGCCAAAAGCGTCTGTCCCCTAAAAAGCGGCAGACGCTTTTCCATCCCCCAGCAACCCCCAAAAAATTTGTAATAATAACGCGGTCAAGGGGCGTTAGGCCCCTTGTGGGGTCCAGGGGCAAAGCCCCTGGAGAGAGCCAACACCCCTATCCCACACCCCGCCCCCAGCGCCGCCCCAGCCAGCACATCGGTAGGGTAATGGACAAAAAGAAAGACCCGGGAGAAGGCGACAAGGGCGGCAAAAGCCAGAGCGGCCAGGCCCCAGCGTTTGTCCTGATGAAAGACGGCAGCAGCGGCCGCGAAGGAAGAGCAGCTGTGCCCAGAGGGAAAGGAAAAGCCAGAGGGCGGCGGAATCAGCAGAGGAGTGTATCCAGGAAAATCCATGAAAGGCCGGGGGCGGCCGATCAGGTTCTTGAGAGCCGCCTCGCCAATCAGCAGCCCTGCCAGCATGGCAAAAAGCATATGCCAGCCGCAGGCCCGCCAGCCGGAACGGCCGCCAAAGGTTAGCAGCAGAACCGCCAGGGCGATCCAGAAAATGCCGGCCTCCCCCAAATTTGTAACAATGGGAAAGAGCCAGTCCGTAAAGGGGTTGTGGCAGTGGGTCTGAATAAAGCCCATTACCGCCTGATCAAAGGGGTTTAACCCGGTCATTGCGATTCTCCTTTCATATTTGCCTGCTTCCCGGAATATAGTTGAGCGTGGCCCGGTTTTTGAGACCCAGGGTTAGCACTTTCAGGGGAGGATTTGGTATGGAGCTCCACCATGTTGATATTCGTGAGGCCGCTGAGCGGCTGGGGGCGGACCCAGCCCAGGGGCTCAGCCAGAGTGAAGCCGCAAAGCGGCTGGCCCGATACGGTAAAAACGAGATTCGCGCCGCAGGGAAGCAAAGCGTGCTGGCGCGCTTTTTTGGGCAGTTCAAGGACTTTATGGTGCTGATTCTCTTGGCCAGCGCCGGAGTGTCCGTGTGGGCCTCCTATATCCGGGGAGACGGAGAGTATATCGACTCTATTATAATCCTTGCCATCGTAGTATGCAACGCTATAATAGGCACGGTGCAGGAATTGCGGGCCGACCGGGCTATCGACGCCCTGAAAAAGCTTTCTTCCCCCCATGCCAGGGTGATCAGGGGGGGAAAGCGGATGACCCTGGAAAGCTGGGAGCTGGCGCCCGGGGACCTGGTGTCCTTAAAGGCCGGGGACCTGGCGCCCGCCGACCTGCGGCTGATCCGCTCAGTGGAGCTTCTGGCGGAGGAGTCGGCCCTGACAGGAGAGTCAGCCCCGGTAGAGAAGGACGCGCTGAGCATTTGCCCGGAAGACGCCCCCCTGGCTGAACGAAGGAATACGGTGTTTGCCTCCACTGGGATTGCCGCCGGGGCGGGGCTGGGGCTGGTGTGCGCCACGGGAATGGACACCGCCATGGGCCGGATTGCCGGGATGCTGGAGCAGGAAAAGTCGCCGGAGACTCCTTTGCAGCGGCGGCTGCGGCAGACCGGCAAAGTGCTGGGACTAGGAGCCCTGGCCATCTGTGGAGTCATTTTTGCCCTGGGGCTTCTGCAAAGGGTGCCGCCCATGGAGATGTTCATGATAGCCATCAGTCTAGGGGTGGCCGCCATTCCCGAGGGGCTCACGGCGGTGGTGACCATTGTGCTGGCTATGGGCGTAAAGCGCATGGCGGGAAAGCGGGCCATTGTCCGGCATATGCCCGCTGTGGAGACCTTAGGCAGCACCCAGGTGATCTGCTCGGATAAGACGGGCACCCTGACCCAGAACAAAATGACCGTCACCGCCTTTTCCGGCGCTTTTGGGGCGGAGCCAGTGGACGGCGCCACCGCCCAGTTCTGCCTGGAGCTTTGCAGCCTTTGCAATGACTCGCAGCTGGAGGAGAATGGAAAGCTTATCGGCGACCCCACGGAGACGGCTCTGCTCCGGGCCTGCCGTCGGGATAAAGAGGGACTGGAGGAGGAATATCCCAGGGTTGGAGAGATCCCGTTTACCTCCGCCCGGAAAATGATGACCACCGCCCACAAAACCGGGAACGGGTACCGGATCATTTCAAAAGGCGCCCCGGATGTGCTGATTGCCCGGTGTACCCGGCAGCTCCGGGGCAGCGGAGAGGTACCCCTGACAGGCGCGGCCAAGGCAAAGCTGCTTTCCGACAACGCCCAACTGGCCGGGCGGGCCCTGCGGGTGCTGGCTGTGGCGTATAAGGACGTGGACCACCTGCCCGGCGACGACCGCCAGACGGAAAGCGAGCTTACTTTCTGCGGCCTGATGGGCATGGAGGACCCCCCCAGGAAAGAAGCCCGGGCCGCTGTGCTGGAATGCAAAAAGGCAGGCATTACCCCTGTAATGATCACGGGGGACCATGCGGCTACGGCCCTGGCCATTGCCCAGCGCATCGGCATCGCGGAGGCCGGAGACCCTGTGATTACCGGCCAGGAGCTGGACCGCCTCAGCGAAGGGGAGCTGGCGCGGAAAATAGAGAAGTGCCGGGTATTCGCCCGGGTATCCCCCCAGCACAAGGTGAAGCTGGTGAAAGCCTGCCAGCGCCGGGGGCTGGTGGTGGCTATGACCGGAGACGGGGTGAACGACGCGCCCGCCCTAAAGGCCGCCGACGTAGGCTGCGCCATGGGCAAAAACGGCACAGAGGTAGCTAAATCCGCGGCGGACATGGTGCTGACCGACGATAATTTTTCCACCATCGTTTCCGCCGTCCGGGAGGGCCGGGGCATCTACAAGAACATCCGGCGGACCATTCACTTTCTGCTTTCCTGCAACATCGGAGAGATTTTGGTGGTATTCGCGGCCTTTTTGCTCCGGGCGCCCTCGCCGCTTTTGGCCATTCAGCTGCTGTGGGTCAATTTGGTCACCGATTCCCTGCCGGCCCTGGCCCTAGGCGCGGAGCCCATCAGCCGGGATGTGATGAATGAACCGCCCCACCGGCGGGACGAAAGCGTTTTTGCCGGGGGCATGGGCTTTTCCGTGGCGGTAGAGGGCTGCCTGGTGGGGGCCCTGGCCCTCCTGGCCTACACCATGGGACGGGTATGGTTTGACACAAACCCTGCGGAGCCCATCATAGGCCGCACCATGGCCTTTGCGGTGCTGAGCCTGTCCCAGCTGGTACACAGCTATAACATGCGCACAGAGGGCTCGGTACTGCGCCTGGGGCTATTCAGCAACAGGAAGCTCAACCTGGCCTGCGGCATATGCGCCCTGCTGATGGTCAGCGTGCTGGTGCTCCCTCCCCTGTCCGCCATATTCAAAACGGCCGCCCTGACTGTGCTCCAATGGTCCATTGTCCTAGCTCTTTCCGCCGCGCCCTTGGCGATTGTAGAAGCGGAAAAGCTCCTTCTTAAAAAGAAATAGCCACGGAAGGGGCAATCGATTCGGGCCGGCAGGCAGAGGTCCGCCGCAGCCTTGGCAAGAAGGTTTACATAACACATATACCTAAATCAGCATCCACAATAAGTGGAGGGAGGTTCCCGGCAGGGGGAGCCTCCCTCTATTTCCTCTAAAAGCGCTAAATGTAGCCGGGGTTTTGCATTTTTTCACACAAATACCGGGTATCTCCTACCCTTCGACATTTTTCAGCAAATTCAGTATGCTATACTACATGTAGTGGAACGGATCAAGAGGTTCCAGCGGCCTGGAGACAGAGCTTGTCCGAGATCATGGCGATAAATTCGCTGTTGGTGGGCTTGCCCCGAGAGTTATGTATCGTATACCCAAAGTAAGAGGTGAGCACGTCCACATCTCCCCGGTCCCAGGCCACCTCGATGGCATGGCGGATGGCCCGTTCCACACGGGAGCTGGTGGTGTTGTAGCGTTTGGCGACGCTGGGATAAAGCTGTTTGGTGACAGCGTTAATCACCTCCGGGTCCTCAATAGCCATGATGATGGAGTCCCGAAGATAGTGGTAGCCCTTGATATGGGCCGGCACCCCGATTTGATGAAGGATCTCCGTCACCTGGAGCCGCAGCTTGGGGTCGGCGGGCTCTGAATCGAAATGCTTGCCCCGCAGGGAGTAGAGGGAGAACATGCGCTCCACCATTTCGTCTTTCCGATAGGGGGAAAGGCTGAAATAAGCGGCCCCGGCGGAAGCAACTTCTCTTTCCAGCAGGGGTGTGGTGTAAGAGGCGGTCACGATAAAAACCGGACGGTCCAGGTCCGGTTCTCTCGAGGCCGCCCGCATCACACCGATGGCATCCAGTCCCGGCATAAAGAGCTCCATCAAGACGATTTGCGGTTTTTCCCTGCGGATGGCTTGCCACAGGCTGTTACCGTCCCTTTTTTCAAACAGCGCCGTGCCGCCCCGCTGGCGGATAGCCTCCAGCAGTCCGGCGCTCCATTCGCCGTCATCCGTACTAATTAGTATCTTTATTTGCTTTTCCATCTGTAACCTCCCTGGGGCTTATTAATGTGAATAAATTTTACCATAGTTTTCCCGTTCCCGCAAGGGGTTCTTGAGAAAAAAGGTGAAAAATATCTTGCCAATATCAGTCGAAATTTGTCGCTTTCCTGTTAAATTCACTTATTCCCCCTGGTTCGACAAGAGAAATTTTGATAACTATTCTTGAAAATTTATTATATCTCTTTAC
>CANONE010000071.1 GCA_947567585.1 uncultured Clostridia bacterium
TTATATTATTTATGATAAAATTACAATCTTGAATAGGAATATTACCTCTTTTTGCCTTACCTGGAGGGATGAGCCCGGACAGATACAACTGATCAGTTAGCGCCTCGTCAGCAAAAATTTGAATGTAGATGTCATACTTGGCATGTTTCGGGTTCCCAATATAGCACTCAAAATTTATTCCATCTGTACCGTAGGCGTCATTTCTATACTCAAGTGGTATTCCGCCTTCAGCCGCTTTTGCGTATGCTTCATCCACCGCCTTCTGCAGAGTATCTTCATCCAGTGCCGTAACCCCCTCCTCATACCCAATGAGGGGCGTGACGCCGTCGCCTAGATTCTCCGCGTCGGGCGCTTCCTCCTTGCCGAACTTGCCCAGCGCCAAAACCGCCGCCGCCCCTGCCAGCAGGACTATAATGAGAATGAGCACCAGCGTCAGCGGAGAGACGCGCTTTTTTGGTTCTGAGCCCATAGGTATGTAGCCTCCTCAAGTTTCGGATTTTTGCCGCCCGCGCCATGCCTGGCCGGAGCACCGCGCCCGCGGCTGGTCTATTTCATCCGGCGTTGATATCCTCGCCGGTTGAAACCTCTTTTGTTTTATAATTTTATTATCGGCAGACTTTTTAAAAAATTAAGAGTTTTCAAAAATTATTTTTTTGAATTTGTTTCAAGATTTTGTAACCATTCGCTCGTTTTATATATCGACTGCTTTTCAATAAAATTAATAGTCAATAAAAACTTTTCCGGCCTTTTCTATTGCCTTGACAATCCTCGCCTGCTGAGGTATAATTTCTCTATACCAAAATAAAAGGAGGTCGCATCGTGTTTTCTACTATAGACCCTATCCTGCCAGCTTTGAAAAAGCTGGTCTCCTCTCTTCACGCCGACTACCCCTATGCCTCCCTCTTGGCCGTTGAGGACAAGTGGCGGCGCTGGAATGTTTCCCGCAATGGGGTGAATATCAGCGGCGACGGCTTTGGCGGCGGCACCGGCTTTGTGGTCCGCGTGTTTGACGCCGCCGGCTGCGCCGAATATTCCTTTAACGAGTTCAGCGAGGCCATGATTCCCGATATCATGGCCGCCCTTCGGGACCGCCTGTCCCAGCAGGCCGTCGCTCTGGGAAACATCGCTTCTCTTCCCACGCCGCTGCCCGCTGACGAACCCGCCCAGCTTTCCAAGTCCTCCCCTTACCAGGTGGATCCTGGAGAACTGGGGGATCAGGCTATTATCCAGAAGCTCCAGGGCATTCGCGAAAAGGCCCTGGCCGTGGACGAGCGCATTATGGAGGCGCAGCTGGGCATGGCTTACCGCCGCTGCCGCAAGGTCTTTCTTTCCCCAAACCGGGAGCTGGACCAAACCCTCCGGTGGACCACCTGCGCTCTGAGCATGATGGTGGCCCGGGGTCAGGAGCTGAAATACGCCTACCGCCCCTTCTCCAACCTGGGAGGCGCGGAAGTCCTGGACAACGTGGAAGCCGCCGTGCCGGAGGTGGCCGCCGGCGCCATTGACATGCTGGATTCCCAGCCCATCGCTCCCGGGGAGTATGAGTGCGTCTGCGACCCGGACGTTACGGGGATGATCGTCCACGAGGCGTTCGGGCATGGCGTCGAGATGGACATGTTCGTAAAGGACCGGGCCCTTGGCAAAAACTACATGGACGATTATGTGGCAAGCCGCCTGGTAACTATGCATGACGGCAGCCAGGTAAACGAGGCGGCCACCATGTTCTTTGACGATGAGGGAACCCTAACTGGCGACACGGTGGTTATCGACCAGGGCGTGCTGAAAACCGGTATGTGCGACGCCCTCAGCGCCGCCCGCCTGGGAATAAGGCCCACTGGAAACGGCCGCCGGGAAAGCTATGAGCGCAAAGCATATACCCGCATGACCAACACCTATTTTGATCCGGGCGACCACAGTGTGGAGGATATGATCGCCTCGGTGTCCTATGGCTTCCTGCTGCAGCAGCCCAGCTCCGGTATGGAGGACCCCAAAAACTGGGGCATTCAGTGTATGGTTTCCGTGGCTCGGGAGATCAAGGACGGCAAGCTCACTGGAAAAATCTTCTCGCCCATTGTCCTTACCGGCTATGTGCCGGACCTCCTGAAATCCGTCAGCATGATGGGTCGGGACAGGAAACTCTCTGGCAGCGGCTTCTGCGGGAAGGGTTACAAGGAATGGGTGAAGGTGTCCGACGGCGGACCCTACATGAAAGCCCGGATCCGTTTGGGCTGAGGAGGTAGCAATTATGATAAACCGTATTAAGAACGCGTTGGAACATTGCGGCATTAGCCTTTGGCGGATCAATGACACCGCGGAGGAAACCTCGGAGCTGTTCTTTGTGAAAAAGCAGTTGGATACCCGCCGCATAAAGGATGTGCGCAAGTATGAGGTCACTGTTTTTCGGGATGTGGAAAAGCCGGAGGGCCAGCCGGACCGGGGGTCCACCAGCGTGGTGCTGCTGTCCTCCATGAGCGACGCACAGCTGATTGAGGAGCTGAGCAGCGCCTATTATGCCGCCCAGTTTGCCGCCAACCCCTACTTTGATCTTCCCGACGCCGTATCCGCCCCCTTAAAGGAAAAGACGGGCACGCTGGCTCAGTCTCCCCTGGCGGAAAGCGCTGGAAAAATGGTACAGGCCCTTTTTGGCCCGGATGTGCATGAGGACGCTTTCGTGAACTCCGCCGAACTGTTTGTGGCCCGCACCCGCCAGCATATTCTCGCTTCCAACGGGCTGGACGTATCCTATACCGACGCTAAGGTCAACGGAGAATTTGTGGTCCAGTGCCGGGAGCCGGAGGATGTGGAGATCCACAACACCTTCTCTTACGATTCCCTGGACGCCCAAGCGCTTTCGCAAAAGGTGTCCGAGGCGCTTACCTTTGTCCGGGACCGCGCCCGGGCGCAAAAGGCGCTGAAAAGCGGACGGTATGATGTGGTGCTCAGCGGCAACGCGGTGCGGGAGGTACTCTCTTACTACATGGACCGCTCCGCCGCCCACATGATCTATCCCAAGTATTCCACCTGGCGGTCCGGAGACCCGGTGCAGGGCAGCGGCATTACCGGGGCCAAGCTGGACCTGGATTTGTGCGCCACCGTTCCCTACAGTGTCGAGGGCGTTCCCATGGAGGACCGCCCCCTTCTGCGGGAGGGGGTACTGCAAGCAATCCATGGAGCCAACCGTTTCTGCCGCTATCTGGGCGTAGCGCCTACCGGCAATTACAGCAAGCTTCTTTGCAAAAACACCGGGCCTGCCTTTGAGGATCTGAAAGCCGCCCCCTGCCTATGGGCGGTGACCTTCTCCGACTTCCAGATGGACGCCATGAGCGGCCACTTCGGCGGGGAGATCCGTCTGGCCTATTTGATCGAAGACGGCAAAGTTACGCCCGTAACAGGCGGCTCCATCAACGGCAGCCTATTCGAGGCGCAGAAGAACCTGGAATTCAGCGCCGACCGTTTCGAGTCCGCCAACTACTCTGGTCCCTACGCTCTGAAAATCCGGGACGTGAGTGTGGCCGGCGCTTAAGGCCGTCTCTGACAGAAAAGTTTTGTCCACTTTTTCAAAAGTGGTGGGGTTTGGGGCAAAGCCCCAAGATCTTAAGTCCAAAGATACCAACATAAGGATGTGTGTGTTATGAGAGATGAGACGAAATGTCTGCATGCGGGGTATACGCCGGGAAACGGGGAGCCCCGGGTAGCGCCTATTGTGCAGAGTACCACCTATGTGTATGATTCAGCCGCGGAGGTGGCTGCTATTTTCGACGATCCGACGAAAGGATTGTGCTATTCCCGGTTTGGAAACCCCACAGTGATGGCGGTGGAGGAAAAAATCTCCCAGCTGGAAGGCGGCGTGGGGGCCATGTGTACCACCTCTGGTCAGGCCGCTACCCTGCTGGCGATCCTCAACATCTGCCAGGCGGGAGACAGCATTGTCAGCCTGCCGACCATCTATGGCGGGACCATCAACCTATTCTCCTTTACCCTGAAAAAGCTGGGGATTGAGTGCATCTATGTGGACAGCGCCTCTTCCGATGAAGAGATCAAGGCCGCCTTTAAGCCCAATACCAAGCTGGTCTTTGGAGAAACCATCGCCAATCCGGCTCTAAGGGTGCTGGATATCAGCCGGTTTGCCAATTTGGCCCACGAGATGGGCGTGCCTCTGCTGGTGGACAATACCTTCGCAACGCCCATTTTGTGCAAGCCCTTCCAGTTCGGCGCGGATATCGTGATTCACTCTACCACCAAGTATATGGACGGCCATGCCGTGCAGGTGGGGGGCGTGATTGTGGACAGCGGTAACTTTGACTGGACCAACGGCAAGTTCCCGGAGCTCACCCAGCCGGACGAGTCCTATCACGGCATTTCCTACACGGAGGCGTATGGGAAAATGGCCTATATCATCAAGGCCAGAATGCAGCTGATGCGGGACTTTGGCGTGTATCCGGCCGCTCACTCGGCTTTCCTCTTGAATTTGGGGCTGGAAACCCTGCCGGTGCGCATGCGCCAGTACTGCGAAAACGCCACCGCTGTGGCAAAATTCCTGGAGAGCCACGAGAATGTGGAAAGCGTCTCCTACCCCGGCCTGCCCTCCAGCCCGGACTATGCCCTGGCTCAGAAATACCTAAAGGGATGCAGCGGCGTGGTGTCCTTTATCATAAAGGGCGGCCGGTCCGCTGCCGCCAAGTTCATGGACACCCTCAGCCTGGCCTCTAACGAAGTCCATGTGGCGGACATCCGCACCTGCGTGCTGCACCCTGCCAGCGAAACCCACCGGCAGCTTACCGATGAGCAGCTGGCGGCGGCCGGCATCGACGGGGGCATGGTCCGCTTCTCTGTCGGCTTAGAGAATATCGACGACATCCTGGAGGATCTGGGCCGCGCGCTGGCGTCTATATGAAAGGGGGAAAAATAGATGGCGCTTGTACACTTGAACTTTCTCAGCCAATACCTGGGCAACAATACCGACGTCAATATTCTGTTCCCGGACCGGGACATGAGAAAACCCGCCGCCGAATTTTATGGCAGCGGGGAGAAATATAAGGTATTGTGGCTTTTGCACGGTACCTTTGGCGACTATACCGACTGGATCCGCAAGTCCAATATCGACACCTATGCCAGCGAGAAAAACCTCATTGTGGTTATGCCCAGCGCGGCCAACGCCGACTATCTCAACTGGCCCGGCTTTGCCACCGGCTATAATGCCTGGGACTACCTTACCGAGGAACTGATGCCCCTGGTGCAGGGCTGGTTCCCAGCCTCCGCCCAGCGGGAGGACAATTTTATCGCCGGGCTTTCCATGGGCGGCAATGGGGCTATACAGTACGCCATCGGGCATCCAGAGAAGTTCGCGGCGGCGGCCAGCCTGTCCAACGCTCCCAATGACCTGCGGGTGAAAAAGTATCCGGATCTCCCCAAGGACGGCAATGTGCCGCTCTTTGCCCAGCGGGTACTGAATACCATTGAAAGCTGCGGCGGTATGGAGGGCTACTTGCAGTCCCCGGCCAATGTCTGGGACCGCCTGCCGGAGATGGTAAAGTCCGGCTCTCTGCCCCGGCTTTACTTCTGCTGCGGCGAAGAAGACCAGCTCATCTGGGACCGCTATGTAAAATTTAAAGCTTACGCCAAGGAAATCGGTCTGGACGCCACCTTCCAGGAGGCCCCCGGCTACACCCATGAATGGCGTTTCTGGGACCTCTATATTCAGAAGGCCCTAGAATTTTTCGGGCTTTAACAATACCATAGGCTTACACAAAAAAGCGCCGGGGAGCGAAGAGCTTCCCAGCGCTTTTTGTTACGTCTTAGGGATACTGGCGGGGCGGGATGTCGGAAACCTGCGCGTCCGGGCCCTCATTGGCCTGGGCGGCAGCCGCGTCGTTGGGGCCGCCCTCCTGGGGGACCGGCTCCGGCTCAGGGGCCAGCTTTGCTCCGCAGCTGCTGCAAAACTGATCCGTATTGGCACAGGGCTTGCCGCAGGCAGGGCAGATAATCTTGTTCTGCTTGTCGCCCAGCTCCTTGGCAATAGCGGCGGCCTGCGCCTTCAGCTCGTCGATCTCAGCCATCTTACCGAAAGCTTCGGGGTCTCCGGCAAGAATCTGGCGGCAGTTGTCAAATACATACTGGCCCAAGGTCTCGTAACGCTTGGTGATTTCGGAATTCAGCTCAGCCGCGCCAATACGCAGCTTGGATACGTCCACCAGCTGGCCGGCCTTGCGGCCCACAGCCTCTGCGGCGGATTTAGCGTTTACGACCACGTCGTCAAGAATACCCATATGTAGTCCTCCTTTAAGTGTTAGGGTTTCGCCCTTTTGATGTCTCTATTATAGCAAGCCGCGACGGGAAAGTAAAGCGGATTTCTCTTTCTAAATAATTAAGAATTCATTAATTCTCTCGGCTGCTAGGGCTCGTTTGATTTCGCTTTTTTCTTCTACTTGCCTAAAAATTCCCGGAGCATGGAGCCTTCGGGGACCAGGTCGCTGCTGACGGGTTCAAAGCGCATAAGGCGGGACTCCAGATCGCGGGCCTTTTTGTAGTAGAGGCTGTCCGCCGCGATGGCCCGCAGCAGAGGAATAGCCACCGTGCGCAGGACGCAGGGCTCATAGATGTGAATGGAGTTGACTGTGTAGTCGGCGCTGATGCGGTAGGGACGAATGTAGCGGTTTTCCCCTTCCACCACCTTGGGCCACATGGAGAGGGTCAGCTCCGCCGGAGCGTTGCGGAACTGGATGTCCCGGACAATCCGCCGGGTAAGGCCCAGGTCGCCCGGGGAGATTACCTCGCCGTTTACGTCTTTAATCTGCTGCTTAATGCTGACATAGAGCTTCATACAGCTATCTTCCGGCAAATCCTTGGTGAACACCGGGTTGAGCCCGTGAATGCCCTCTACAATGGCCAAGTCCTCCGGGGCCAGCTGGTACTGCCGGTCCTCTCCTTCCGGACGGCCTAAAGTAAAGCTGTACCGGGGGACCGAGAACTCCCCGGTGGTGACCACATCCTGCAGGCACCGCCGGATGCGGTCCGCGTCCAGGGCGGCCACCGTTTCGTAGTCATAGCTGCCGTCCGGGAGCTTGGGGGCGCGCTCCCGGCCCAGATAAAAATCATCCAAGGAGATAATCACCGCCCGGACCCCAAAGGTCCCCAGATAGTCCCGCAGCAGATGTGCCGTGGTGGTCTTGCCGCTGCTGCTGGGGCCGGAGAGCATCACCACCCGCACCGGGGTCTTCCTCTCCGTAATATTCCTGGCGATATTCCGCAAGTGCTCCCTGTAAGAGCCCTCCACCTCGTCGATCATTCTGGCGGGGTTGCTGATAGCCGCGTCGTTGATCTGCTCCAGATGGTTGATATATTTAATGTAGCCGCTGGCGAAATTGCTCATAAAGCCCAATGACACCGTCCTTTCTTTCTAAAACTTCCTGATGCCTGGAAATATATTCATAGGGATATTTAAAGTTAAAAATCCGCTGCAAATCCCCGGAGTATGGGTCTTTTATTTTGCTGACGCCCCCCGCCCCGCAGGCAATCACCGTGCCGCTTTCGTCCATGGTATAGATATTGTACCGGCACACGCTGCCCGGCAGGGCCCAGCCGGTGTTTTCCAGGTTTCCGGCCATTCTGGTCTGGCGGTAGAGATAGTAGGGGAGAAAGCCCGCCTCTGTCAGCCGGCGGATGGAATGCTCCACCATGGCGGCGGCTTCCTCCGCTTTTTTATGAGAGGAGATATCCCCGTCCTCCACCACCAGCCGGGAGCTGCGCTTTAGGGCCAGAGAATGCACCGTTACATTGGCAGGACCCAGGTCCAGCACCCCTTGCAGGCTGTTCTGGAACCCCGCAAGACCATCCCCGGGCAGTCCAACGATCAAGTCGGCGTTGATGTTCTGAAATCCCACTTGATGGGCCAGCGCAAAGGCGGCTTCCACATCAGCGGCGCTGTGCCTGCGGCCGATAGCTTCCAGCACCTGGTCGGAAAGGGTTTGGGGATTAATACTGATCCGCCCCACCCCCGCCGCTTTTAAAGCCTCCAGCTTTTCCCGGGTAATGGTATCCGGCCGGCCGGCTTCCACGGTGAATTCCGTACAGTGGGACATATCAAACAACCGGCTGATCTCCCCGCAGAGAAGCCTGAGCTGCTCCGCCGTCAATGTGGTGGGCGTACCCCCGCCGATGTACACGGAAACCAGCCGCAGCCCAAGAGCCGCCGCGATCCCGGCCACCCTTTCCAGTTCTGCTAAAAGCAGCTGGAAATAGGGGTCCATAAGCTTTTGGGCCTGCGCTATGTCCTGGGAAATGAAGGAACAATACGCACAGCGGGTGGGGCAAAAGGGAATGCCCACATAAAGACTGAAATCGTCGGGACCCAGGGCCTCCGCCGCCTCCCGCTGGGCATCCAGCACCCGGCCGGCCAGTTCCGCCTTCCGGGGGCTTACCTGCCACTTTTCCCGATACTCCTCCATCCCGGCCTGTGAGCCCAGACGCTTCACGGTCTGCCGGAGAAGCTTCACAGGGTGGACCCCTGTCAGCATCCCCCAAGCCGGGCGCGTACCGGTTATACGGACCAGCGCCTCATACAGCATGCGGGTCAGCGGGTATTCCTCCACCATCGGAACCGTCCGCTCCAAGGAGACGACCCGCTCTCCGTCCCCCACCCGGGCCGCCAGCCGGAAACCGCCTGGAGAGGGTTCTGCCAGAGCCTGGGCCCAAAGCCCCGCGGGGGCCTCTTCCAGCCCATTTACCACCTCTACCGGACTGTAGGGGAAAAACACCCGGCAGAGGTTTTCACATTCGTACCGGCAGCTATGGCCGTATAGTTGCAGGCGCATGGCAATCAAGTCCTATCAATGAAAGTTACGCCCCGCACTCTGGAGAGCCGCTCAATAATGCTCTGCAGCTGGGGCAGACCGCTGATGGAGATGGTGGCGGAAATCACCGCGTTGGGCCCGCCCTTCTCCTGACGGCAGTTGAGAGAATGAATAAAAATGTTCATGTTGGAAAGCTGCTGGGTAACGTCGGCCAAAAGCCCCGCCCGGTCCACCGCCACAATATGCAGGGTCGATTTGAAGTCGTCCTTCACATCTCCCTCCCAATAGGCGCTGATCCACCGGTCCGGCTCGGCGCAGTCACGAAGATCCTGGGGCACGTTCCGGCAGTTCCGCTTGTGGATGGATACGCCAAAGCCCCGGGTAATAAAGCCGATGATGTCGTCTCCGGGCAGAGGATTGCAGCAGCGGGAGAACTTAATAAGGCAGTTGTCCATCCCCTCCACCAGCACGCCGCTGGCGGCTTTCTGGGGTCGGGGGGGAGAATTTTGCACAGGCAGAAGAGGCTCCGCGGGCTGGGGAGAGGCGGCCTTTACCAGCCGCTGGTACTCCTCCCTGATCCGGGGCATGACCTTCCACATCTGTATGCCGCCGTAGCCGATGGCCGCGTAAAGATCGTCGGCAGTATTGCAGTTGTGGCGTTTGCCCACACTCTCCACCATGTAGTTCATCAATTCCGGACTGGGGGCAATGCCGCTGCGCTTCAGCTCCCGCTCCAGCTCCGCCTTGCCCTCCACAATGTTTTCCTCCCGGCGTTCCTTTTTAAACCAGGTGCGGATCTTGCTGCGGGCTTCGCTGGTACGCACCATGGTGAGCCAGTCCCGGTTAGGGCCCCGGGTTTCCTTGCTGGTCAAAATTTCAATGATTTCCCCTGTCTTCACCTTATAGTCCAGGGGAACGATCCTCTTGTCCACCTTGGCGCCCACCATGCGGTTGCCTACCGCGCTGTGAATGGCGTAGGCAAAGTCAATGACGCTGCTGCCTTGGGGCAGGTTTACTACGTCGCCTTTTGGGGTGAAAACAAAGACCTCTTCGGGAATCAGGTCCGACTTAATGGAGTGTACCAGGTCGGTGATATCCTCTGTGTCAGCCTGGTTTTCCAGCATCTGCCGGATCCAGGAAAGCCGTTCGTCCAGGGAGCGGTTGTCGGCTTGTTTGGCGGACATGCCGATTTTGTATTTCCAATGGGCGGCAATACCGTACTCGGCGGTCTGGTGCATCTCCCAGGTCCGAATCTGCACCTCGAAGGGCACTCCGGCCTTGGTGATGACCGTGGTATGCAGGGACTGGTACATATTGGGCTTGGGGGTGGAGATATAATCCTTAAAGCGGTTGGGCAGCG
>CANONE010000072.1 GCA_947567585.1 uncultured Clostridia bacterium
TAAAAGAAGCTATATTAAAAGAAAATTCATTAAAAAGCGAATGTGAAGAAAGTTTTGAAAACTGAAAAAATGTTGCAGGAGGAATGGCCGTGAACCGAAAGCGTTTTTTAAATGGAAAAAGCACGGAAAAGAAATACCGGTGGTCCCTGTTCATTATTGTCTGCGTAGTGGATTTTGTACTGACCCTGGCGCTGTTCTTCCTTTATGTCAGCATGCAGGTCGCCGCCGCCTCAGCCTCTTCTACCTCTCAGCTGGGCCAAGCCTGTGTTTCTACAGACATTCTTTATGAATCTCTGGAAGCGGTTGTCAATCAAATCCGCGCTGATCCAGACACTTCTACGTTTCTCAACGCCTCCGGTACCGACCGGCTGCAGGAGGCTACGGTGGGGATCAAAATCCGCACCCTGCGCACCGCGAATCCCTATTTCAGGTATGTCACCCTCTATAATTCCGCGAACCAGCGCTTTGTTTCCAGCGCGGCCGCGGGATATGCGGAGACGCTGGACGCGGATTTCCTCTATCGCCAGCTGGGGGACAGGAGCTCGGTATGCATATTCCGCTCGATTGGGGTTCACAACAATATCTCGCCGGTGAAAAACGCTACGGTGTATACCTTCATTTTTCCCATCCGGGATCTTTCCACCGGCGCCAAGGATTTGGTGATCATAGACGTCAACGACAGCTATTTTGACAAGGCATTCGCCCCCATCTGCGTGGAGGACCAGTCCCACCAGATCTTTCTGCAGAACAGCACAGGCAATGTGATCGCCACCATGGACTCCCCGGCCGGGAAGAAATATTTTGATACCTCCGCTGGAGACGACGCCCTTGCCCTAGAGGCTCCGGCCAATTCTCCGGGCTTCCTGTTTCGCCAGGGATCCGCAGGGCTTGAGTTTGTCACCTTTTCCGAGGCGGCCTACGCGGGCTGGATTATCTTCAGCGTGCTGCCCTTTAGCACGCTGTTTTCCAGAATGGGCACCCTGATCGTTCTTACCTTGGTTTTTTCTGCCATCACGCTGGTTTTAGGCTATGTGCTCTCCTTCCGAGTAGGCACGTCGCTGTATGAGCCCATCAAGGTTCTCTATGAGAATTATGTTACCCAAGAATCCCGCAAGAAAAAGGGCAATGAGCTGGAGCTGCTCAGTAAGGCCATCTCCGACATTTATTCCAAGGCCGACCGGCTGGAGCAGGGCTTGATTACCTCCTATCAGGAGACTAAAAATACCTATTTGCGGTATTTGTTTACAGGCGCGAAGCAAAAGGTCAGCGCGGCCCTGCCTGCCTACCAGCGGCTGGAAATTGACTTGGAGGCCCCAGGATATGGTATTGTCCTGCTGGAATGCCAGCCCCAGCAGCCCCAGGCGTTGGAGGAGCAGGGCCGGCAGGACGGCGACCTCTTTATCAAATATTACGCCTTGGAAAATATTACCAGAGAGCTGGTTTCCGCTGTGTGCTCTCTTGAGTTTTTCCGTATGGACCAGGAGCGTTTTGCCCTGCTGCTGTATTTGCAGTCAGACTCCCTGCCGGAGGGGCTGCGCCAAAGCCTTGAAAAGGTGTCGCAGACCATGCAGCGGGAGTTTCACCTGGATACTACCATTTGCGTGGGAAATATCGTAAGCGCCTGGCAGGATATCAACCTGGCCTATGAACAGGTGCTTATCGCCCTGCATTCCAAGCCCGCCGGGTATTATGGCAAGGTGTTCCTCTCCCGGGATACGCCAGACGCCATCAGTACGAAGCTCTATTTTAACGGCCTTCATGAGCGTCTGGCCAAGCTGGTGCGGAAAGAGGATATCGAGGGCTGCGCCGCCGAATTTGATTTGGCGCTGATGGCGATGGATACCGTCAGCTTTTCTGCCGCCCGCACGTATTTCCGGCATGTGCTTATGTCGGTTCTAGACGATTTTTCCATTGCTTTAGAGCGGGACAGCGTGTACTTTGGCAAACTGATGGAGCATTTATACGCCATTGACCACTGCCACAATGTGCAGTCCTTAAAAACGGTGGCGCTGGAATTCCTTTCCTCTCTGAGCCTGCGGCTCTCCGCCAACAGGAAGAACAGCAATCAAGACGCCGCCATGCAGGCCAAAAGCTATATTGATCAAAATTACGCGGATCCGGACCTCTCCCTGCGGGCTTTAGCGGAAAAGGTCAGCCTGAGCCCAGCTTATCTGGGGAAGGTGTTTACCACGGTGACCACCTATACCTTTAACGACTATCTAAACCATGTGCGCACCAGCAAGGCGGCCAGCCTGCTACTGAGCACCAAGCTCCCTATCAGCCAGATCAGCCGTCAGGTGGGAATTCTCAATACAAACTATTTTTACTCCGTATTCAAAAAGCAATATGGCCTCACGCCCAATTCTTACCGTCAGCAGCGCCCGGATGAGGCTGGAAACGAGGCCGGGGATTCCCAAGACGGGACTTCCTTTAATGCCGATGGGGACCGCGATTCTTCGGGATGAGCAATGAATATCGGTACAGTCGCTTAGGGAAAACGGGAACGTAAGGGCGCTGGACATTGGATTGACAAGCCGCAAAGCCGGCCGGGCCGTCTGTGGAAACCGGCATGGTGCGATTATCTCCGCTTTTGGCAACGACAGATCCCGGCGGGAGCGGGAGGGGAAAAGCCCGCCGGAACAGGAGAGAGATGACTCAATAAAAAAGGCTCTGCCAAAGCATGGCAGAGCTTTTTTCATATGCGGGTTTACACTAGCTCAAAAATTGCTTCCGTCTCCACCGGCATATTTCCCGGCAGGACGTTCTGGCCGATGGCGGACCGGGAGGGCGCGCCCGCCTCCTGACCGAACAGGTCCATAAGCAGCTGGGTGCCGCCGTTGGCTACCTGGGGCTGGTTGTAAAAGTCCGGGGCGCAGGCCACAAAGCAGGTGACCTTTACCGCGCTCTTCACCAGGTCCAGGTCGCCAACCTCCCGCTTAAGTACCGCCAGCACGTTCAGCATGCTGTTCCGAGCGTAGGTATAGCCCTCTTCCTGGGTAACGCTTTCTCCCAGCTTGCCGGTAATGGGGACGCCGTCCAGGGAGGGGCCGCAGCCGGAGATATACACCAGCTTGTCTCCGAACCGTTTAGCCGGGGAATAGAGGCCGCCCTTGGCGGGGGGCTCCGGCAAACAAAAGCCCAGGGTTTGCAGCTTTTCTTCAATTTTGCTCATGATCCATCTCTCCTTGCATTCTTATTTTCTTTTTAAGATTTTTCCCGGCAGCTTTTGGGGCCGCCTGCCATTGACCAGCACCAGATCCAGCCCCTTTGCCAGCGCTTTGGGGGATTCCCATGTGGCCCGGTCTCTGAAAGAGGCGGGGTCGAACAGCAGCAGGTCCGCGTACTGGCCGGGGGCCAGGACCCCTCTGTCCCGCAGGCCCAGCCGCCGGGCGGGCAGCCCGGTCATTTTATGGACTGCCTCTCCCAAACTGAGCAGCCCCTTTTCCGCCGTATATTCCCGCAAAAATTTGGGGAACGCTCCATAGAGCCGGGGGTGCGGGCAGTCCCCGCCGCCGTACAGCGCGTCGGAAATCAGCGAGACCCAGGGCAGGCACAGCACCCGGTCCACATCGGCCTGGTCCATGCTCATGAGGATAACCCCCACTTTGCCGCCGCTGGCGCGGGTCAGCTCACAGAGGAGCTCCGGCTCCGTCACGCCCAGAGAGCGGGCGGCACAGGCGAAATCCTTCCCTGCCAGACCCCGATGGGCATCGCCGGCTACGGAGCTGATGACAATGCGCTCCCACCCGATGGAGAACGCCATGTTGTCCCAGTCCGGGAAATCCTTCTGGATTTCCTCCGCCAGCAGCCCGCGCCCCTGGGCGGAGCCCAGGTAGCCGGGAAGGTCCCCTCCAGCCTGTTCCAGCACCGTAGGCGGTATCAGGGAAAGGATGGTGGTGGACCCCCCGGTGTAGGGGTAGGCGTCGGCGGTGGCGTCCTGGCCGGCGGCACGGGCCTGTTCCAATACGGCAATGGCCCGCCGGATTCCCACACCGTGGTTTTGCAGCCCTGTCACCTTAAAGTGGCTGATATTCACCGGTATTCCGGCGCGCCTGCCGATTTCCAGAACCTCCTCCACAGATTCGGTAAGGGAGTTCCCCTCCCCCCGGATGTGGCTGGTCAGGTACCCGCCGTATTCGCCGCAGATTTTAGCCAGGAAGACATAGTCCTCCAGGGTATTCCAGCATTCGGGCGTGTACATAATGCCGCAGGAAAGCCCCAGGGCCCCGGCTTCCAGGGCGTCCCGGACAGAGCCCTCCGCCTTTCGGCGGCTTTCCTTGTCAAAGGGTAGGTTCCCAAAGCCCTTGGCCGCCGTGGTGACGGCTCCAAGGCCCCCCAGCACGCCTAAATTGATCGGGTGCTTTTTCGCTTCCAGCGCCTGCATAAAAGCGGATACCGTGGGAAAAAAGCTGTCCTTAGGGGCAGAGCCCAGGCAGGGCTCTAAAAAGTTATACAGTCCGTCCCGGTATTCCGGGGCGCAGGGGGCGGGGGCCAGACCGCAGTTGCCCATTACCGCCGTGGTGACGCCCTGGGCCAGCTCCGCCTCCCCGAAGCGGGGATCGTACAGCGCCGCCAGATCGCAGTGGCGGTGGGCGTCGATGAAGCCGGGGGTAACCAGCTTTCCCTGGGCGTCTATGGTTTCCGCGTCCAAATCGCCTAAGGGCGAGGGGGACACGGCCCGGATGCGTTCCCCCTCGGTCAACACCTCTCCGGGATAGGGCGGAGTTCCGGTTCCATCACAGATCAACGCGTTCTTTATGTGGATCATACCAGCATCCCCCGTGCGGCTACAGGCATCCGCCGCAAAGCGCCGTCTTCCCAGACAAACACACTGTTCTGCATATTGACGGCGGTACACACATGGATGGGGATCAGTTCCAGAACCTGCCCCACCCGCAGGCCGGTGGAGCCGTTGACCGCCGTCAGGATGCCGTGTTCCTCATTCATGCGGCGCAGCTGAAGGTTCTCCTCCGGCAGCCCGGCAGGACCGGTGGGAATGGCGTAGCCCGGGTAGGGGCCCAAAGGCACGTCCATGGGAAAGGTCTTGGTTCCCCCGTCAATGACCGCGTAATCCGCCGCCGGCGTGCTGACCACAGTGGCGTACAGCCGCACGGCAATATCCTCTAACCGGGCGCAGCGCTCCCGGGTCAGCATCCAGTCGCCAAAAATATAGGTTCCTGGCCGCACCTCCGTCACCAGGCCGGTTTTAGCCACCTGTAGGCCCGTGGGGGTAGAGCCCGCGCTGATTTCCTCCACCGGCACGCCGGCCTGCCGGAGGCACCCGGCCATTTCGCTCATAAGGCGGGCTTCCTCCCGGGCGGCGGCCTCGTTGTCTTCAGTGGGCTGGCCGTTGAGAATCAGGCTTTTAAAGGTGTATATCCCTGTCAGGCGCAGATGCGAAAAAGCGGCTACCCGCTTTCCCAGCTCCAAATAGTGTTCCCGCGGTACCCCGGTCCTTTTGGCCCCGGTGTCGATTTCCAGGCGCACCTCAACGGTGAGCCCCGCCTTTTGAGCCGCGTCGTTCAGGGCGGCGGCGCCCTCCAGGCTGTCAACGGCCAGGATTAACCGGCGGAGCTTTTTTTGCAGCTCCAGGGCGCGCTGGATGCGAAAACCGCCTATCATAGGGTATGCGATGAAGATATCGTCCGCGCCCCCTTGGGCCATGACTTCTGCCTCGCTGACCTTGGCGCAGGTGATGCCGCTGGCTCCGGCGGCCAGCTGCAAACTGGCGAAATAGGGCATTTTGTGGGTCTTGATATGGGGCCGCAGCTTACAGCCGCAGGCGTCCACAGCGGACTGAACCCGGCGGATATTGGCTTTGGCGGTTTTGGCGTCTACCAAGATGCAGGGGGTTTCCGGCAGGCGGAGGCTCCCCTGGCGGACGAGCTCAAAGGCGGTAGGCATATAGAATTCTCCTTTCTCACTGTTCTTTCGGCTTGCTCTTTCATTATATATCCAGTCAGTATGGCCGCCAGCGCCGGCGGCTTTAACTCCATGTACAAAACACCGTCACTGTTCCCAATCAGGCTGGCTCAGCTTCTGGTAGAGGACGCCGTTATAGTACCGGTCTTCCCGCCATTCCCCATCAAAGACCACGCCGCCGTTTTCATCAAATTCCGTGCCGTGGCCATGCCGTTTGCCGTCCTTCCAACCGCCATAATAGAGAAGGCGGCCCTCCCTGTCAAAGGCGGAGCCAAGACCGGTAGCCTCTCCGCCGGACCATTGGCCCACAAACACCGTGCCGTCCTGGCCGTTGACCACCACGCCGGCCCCTTCCTTTTTCCCGTTTTCAAAGCGGCCGCTGTACCGCAGGTTTCCCCGGCCGTCAAAGAGACTGACCAAGCCCTCCGGCTGGCCCTCCTTCCAGTTGGCCACATGCATGGCGTGGTCCGAATCCCGAAAAGACACGCCGGGCCCGTTGCGCTGGTCGTTTTCCCAAAAACCGGCGTAGCACAGGCTGCCGTCCTTGTAATAATAGGCGCCAAATCCATGACGCTGGCCGTCCAGATAATCCCCCTCATAGGAGGTGCGCCCCCCCGGCTGGATCATCCTTCCCTTGCCGGTGGCCTTGCCGTCCCGAATATCTCCCTGATAGCCGGCGGGCACAGGCATAGCGGCCAGGGGCTTGGGAGAGGGCAGGTCTGTAGAGATGCCTTCGGCCAGCTCCTGCAAAATTTCCTCTGGGATGTCCTTGCCGTCCTCCTGGACAGGGGTCCCAGAGGCTTTCTCTTCCAATGGGGAAGCTTCCCCGGTGGACAGGTCCTCCCCTGGGGTCTCCATCTCCATCTGGTTTTCACAGGGGGCTTCATCCAGCTCAGGCGGATCAAAAGCGGGTAGATCTTCCACCAGCGCGCCGCCAAAGGCGGGGGAGGATTCCCCGGAGGCGGGTTCCGGCTTGCTTTCCTCTTTGGAATCCTCCGGTTCCATAGCGGGCGCGGGTTCAATCTTTGCGTACTCCTCCAAACTGGTGAAGCTGACGGCCGCGTCCTCATCCTCGCTGACCAGCTCGCCCTCCTTGATTTCCCAGGCGGGCATCAATACCATAGTGCCGCCGCCAGCCTCTTCCTGCGCTTTTTCCCGAAGAGCGGCCTGAGATTTGGAACAGCAGCAGAGCTCCCCGGTTGTGGTCAGCAGCACCAGAAGGGGCTGGCCCAGCTGGGCGTCTATCAGGTTCTGTTCGGCGGTACCGGAGCTATAAGGAGCGCCGTACAGCTGGCAGGCCCGATAGGCGCTTTTTTCCTGGTCCCAATCCTGCCGTTCAATCAAGCCGGGGCCCTGGCTTTGGGAGAAGACGACCCGGGCCACGGTAGAGTCCCAGGGCTCATAATATTCGCTTTTTAACCAGGCGTGGCGCTTGTCGAAGTAGGTCCGGCTGACTATCGCCCCGCGAAAGTCCCGAACGGCCAGCAGCCAGCCGTTCTCCCGGCCAAAAGCCTCTTCCAGCACCACGCTGCCCCCGGAAGCCCCGGTGACTGTTTTTTTCCAGTAAAAGCTCCGGCGGGAAAGCTTGCCCGCCAATTTCCCGGAAAACCCCTTTACCAGATGGGACCTTCCGGCCCGGACCGCTTTGCCGCCCTGTAAAAAATATTCCCGCCGCAGCAGGGCCAGCTCGCCATGCAGGGCCTCCATACCGTCCCGCAAAGGAAAGCAGACCCAGCAGATCTCACAGTTATTCATACCCTATCTCCCTTTTTCTCCATATCCTCTCGCCCTTTTGGGGAACTCCGAATGCGTGCTTTGCGGATATTATAGCACAGCGTTTTCTCTTTCACAACCGCCTTGTGGCAAAAAGCGGAAAAAGATAGATTTTACGCCGGCTGCGGCCAGCCGCGCAATAAACGGGACGCGCCCGGTTCAGAATCTTTTGTGAAAGTTTCCAATCTTTCCGTCAAAAGAGGACTGATTTATTTTCGTTGCATTTCCAAGCCATATGGTGTATAATATTAAAAAGCCACCGTGCCTTTTCAGGTTCTGGCTTCCAAAGCGGAGGCGGCCGTTTCAGGACGGCCCTTTGTATGAATAGGGGAAGGATCTTTGGGAAAGCGGGGCTCATCACAGAATGGGAAAGGATATGCGTTATGCGAAAGAGTATCAAAAAAATGGTCTGGATCCGGGTGGCGGCGGCGCTTGCCTCCACACTGCTGTTCAGCTTTATGATCACCTTTAACATTTTCCGGATTGAAGCCAACGAGACCGCTTCCTCTCAGGCCGCCGCTTTGCTGGACAGAGCGCAAAAGGCGGAGACCGCCCATTACAAGTGGTCCGCGAACCTGAGCAACGCCCTGTATGCCGGGACGGACTTTACAGGCAGCATTGACCCTACTACCTGCGTGCTGGGCCAATGGCTCTATGGAGAGAGCGGCACGGAGGATCAAGAGGTACTGGCCCTGCGGGACCAGATGGAGCCGTTGCACAAGGAGCTGCACGCGTCGGCTACATACGTTCTGGAGCTGCTCAAGGAGGATCCCGCGGCGGCCCAGGCGTATTATCAGGAGACGATTCAATCCAACCTGACCACTTTGGTAGGGATAGTGGACCAGGTGGTGGAACGGGGCTCGGCCATCAGCGCGGAGAACCAGGAGAAGCTGGAGACCACCATTTTGATTATGCACCTGACCTCTTTGGTGTGCCTGATTTTGGCTTTGGTGTGCCTGATGAGCCTGGTGCTGTACGTGCTTCACAATGTGGTGCGGCCTATTATACACATTACCGAGAGCAGCAAGCCCATCCAAGAGGGGCAGCTTGCTTTTGACTTGGCCTATCAGTCCCAGGATGAACTGGGAGATCTGGCCAAGACCCTGCGGGAGTCCATGGGGCTGATTCATGGATATGTGGCGGACATCAACCGCATGATGAGCGAGCTTTCCCAAGGAAACTTTGACATCCGCACAGCCACGGCTTACATTGGAGACTTCCACACCATTGAGACCTCTGTGGACAGCTTGACCGCCACCTTGTCTCAATCTTTGGACAGGATCAGTCAGGCGGAGCAGCATATTTCCGGCAATGCGGAGCAGCTTTCCAGCAGTTCTCAGTCTTTGGCCCAGGGCGCTACAGAGCAGGCCAGTTCCGTAGAAGAGATGCACGCGACTTTGGACGATATTTCCAGAAGCGCCGGGGAGAACGTGAAGACGGCGGGGGCCGCCCAGGAGCATGCCCGGCTTACCGGGGAGCAGGTTGCCACCAGTGGAAAGCTGATGGAGGAGATGGTTTCCGCCATGGCGCAGATCAGCGACACCTCCCAGCAGATTGGGCAGATTATTTCTACTATTGAGAATATCGCGTTTCAGACAAATATTTTGGCGCTCAATGCCGCTGTAGAGGCGGCCCGTGCTGGTACTGCCGGGAAGGGCTTTGCGGTGGTGGCGGACGAGGTCCGGAGTTTGGCCGCCCAGTCCGACCAGGCGGCTAAGGCTACCAAGGAGTTGATTGAAAACTCCGTGGAGGCCACCCGGCAGGGGAGCCGTATTGTGGGCGAAGTCTCCCAGGCCCTGCACCAAACCATGGACCTGGTTTCCCAATCCAACGAGGACATCAGCACCATTGCGGAAGCGGTTCGCGGGGAGGCGGAATCCATTATGCAGGTGACGGAAGGCGTGGGACAGATTTCTTCCGTTATTCAAATGAACTCTGCCAGCAGCGAAGAGTCCGCGGCGGTAAGCGCGGAGCTGTTTGATCAGGTACGGCTGCTGCAGGAGGAAACTAGGAAGTTTAACCTAAAGCACGACAGCCGTTTCTAAACCAGATTTTGGCTATTCCAGAAAATTCCCGAAACAAGTTGCCGGCCAAAAGATAAGTCAGTTCATAACAGAAAAAAGGAAATGCGCCCCAGGAATTTTCCTGGGAGCGCATTTTCATAAGTACCATATAAATTAGGAAAACCGCAAATATAAGGGCCTTCGGAACCTACATCCACAAAAAATTAATTACAGCTATCACATTACGCAAAAAGCCGTCCGGCATGAATGGACGGTGGCCGTAAAACAGTATTTCTGAAAAATCAGGAAGGCAGTACTGTGATAGCAAATCGAATCTTTGAAACTGTGA
>CANONE010000073.1 GCA_947567585.1 uncultured Clostridia bacterium
GTGCTCTTCCGATCTGTCAACGAGATAAACTCCATCTTCTCACCTTCTTTCTTTACAGAACAACCTCTTCCACCCTCACTGAAAAAAATCGTTCCTTACTTCGTTTTTTAGTATACAGCGCAACAGTGTATATGTCAAGTGTTTTTTGAAAAAAATATTAAGGAAATATATAGTTTTGCGTCAGGGCCATGATTCCATCCCAAAATCTCCTGGACATGACGCCCGTTCAATGCTATAATCGTATAAAAAGTACGCTTTCCAGAAAACCCTGTAACCTGCGGGGTTTTCCTTTGGGGCGGTATGTACCGGCCCTTTCCAAACAGTCCAGAAAGCTAACCCCGATTCCCCGCCGCCTGTAAGACGCAAAGGCCGGCGCGGATTCCCCCCGCGCCGGCTGCGCTATTGTCTATGTTGCCGCCCCTGAAAGCGCGAACTTCCAGGGGACGTCCGGCATGCCTACTTCAGCATTTTTTCCATGTCGCCAATCAAGCTCCCTACCGTGTGAATGGCTCTGCTGGCATTCTTCTTCATATGAGCGGCCTTTCTGTGTGAACCGCTCATGGCGCGGCTGCTGATAGCCGCCGCAGCGGCTCCCGCCAAAAGGCCTACGCCCACGCCTTTCGCAATGTTCATCGACTGCTTGTACACTGCCTGACACCTCCCGATTAGTAAGATTAAGCGCAGAAGCACGAGTGCTGCCCTCATACACATTTTTTACTGCCCCCTCCTGAAATATGCACGGAAAATGCGGCCACATATTGTCTTGAACCCTTTTCCGAAAGCCCAAATAAAAACTGGCAAAAGGATGATTACATGCCAAAACTCAATATTGTGCTGGTTGAACCTGAAATCCCCCAAAACACCGGAAATATCGCCCGAACCTGCGCGGTCACCGGCGCGGCGCTGCACCTGGTGGGACCCATGGGGTTTTGCCCGGACGATAAAAAGCTGCGCCATGCGGGCCTGGATTACTGGCGTTTTTTGGAGCTCTATTCTTACGATAGTCTGTCCGAGTTTTTTGAAAAAAACACCGGCAATTTCTTCTTTTTTTCCACCAAGGCCCGGTCGCGCCATTCGGACGCCTCCTACCCTGACGGCTGCTATCTTTTCTTTGGGAAAGAGTCCGCCGGGCTTCCGGAAAGCCTGCTGTTCCATAATCCGGAACGCTGCGTGCGCATCCCCATGCTGGATGGAGCCCGAAGCCTCAATTTGGCAAACTCCGTGGCTATCGGGGTTTTCGAAGTATTGCGGCAATGGGACTATCCCCAGCTCCAATGCCGGGGCGAGCTCCGGGACTATAATTGGCCGGCGGCCAAGGAGGCCAACCCGGGCTCTGAGTACCTATAGAAATCGAAAAAACGCATAACAAAAAGCAAAGCCGCTGAAACGTTTGTCTCGCGGCTTTGCTCTTATTTTACGCGTCCTTTTACCATTCGATTATAGCCCCATGGTTTCCACGTAGGCGATAAAATCCCGCAGCACTTGCCGGTCGCTTTCAAAGGTGACCACCTTCAGCGCCTGTGCCAGCGTAGCCCAAGCGATCTCCTCCACCTCTTCCTTCTGGCGCTTAAGAGACCCGCCTGTGGGGATCGCGGCAAAATAGATAACGTCTTTCATCACCTGGGGCTTGGGCGAATAGGTCACCACCTGCCGGAAGCCTCGGTTCAGCCGGACCTTCAGCCCGGTTTCCTCCCGGATTTCCCGCAGCGCGGTTTCCTCTTCGGTTTCATTTTTTTCCACATGTCCTTTGGGAAAAGCCCAGTGCCCGCCGTTTTTGTGGCGGATCAGCAGCACCTGGGGCATTTCGTCCCGTTCCTGCCACACAATGGCTCCACAAGACTTTTCCAACTTAACGGAATCTGTTTTCATTTTTACCATTCCTTTGAAGCTTCCCAGCAGGAACCCTCCCGAGCCATCCGAGTTGGCGAAGCTTTTATCCCGGTCTTTGCCGGTTGTGAACCGCCGGCCTTTGCCTCGGGGCGGGAAAAATCAGCTGGCGCCGGCTTTTGAGAGGCGGGCTATTTTACGGAGAACTTATAGGCCGTTTCGCTGACAAAGGGCTTGTCCTTTTCTAAAATGCCGCCGGGGAAGTTCTCGTGGTTCATGGCGTCGGGATAAAATTGGGTTTCCAGGCAAAAAGCGGTATGGGGCTTCATGGGCTGGCCGTCTTTTCCAAGAATTCCCGCCGGGGGGATGTTGAAGGTGTACAGCTGCACCCCCGGCATGTCGGTAAAGACCTCCATCACCCGGCCGCTCTCCGGCTCGTAGGCTTCCGCAATTTTCCGGTAGCCAAAGCCGTCGGTACAGAAGTTGTGGTCAAAGCCCTTACAAAGCTGAATCAAGTGGTCCGCCGCAAACATATGGTCCCCCAGCTTTTTGGGGCCGCGGAAATCCAGGGGGCCGTCCGCCACATGGACAAGCTCGCCGGTGGGGATCAGCGCGTCGGTAACAGCGGTCACCCGCTGGGCGTTGATGGTCATATAAGTGCCCAGCACATCTTTGCCCGGGTCCCCGGAGAGATTGAAAAAGCTGTGGTTGGTGGGATTATACACCGTTGTCCTGTCGCTGACCGCCCGATAGGTGATCTTAAAAACGTTCTGCTCCAAAAGCCGGTACGTTATCTCCAGCTTCATTTTTCCCGGGAAGCCCTCTTCCCCGTCAGGGCTCTCCAGAGAGAAGGTAACCTCCGGTTCGCCGCCGGCCTCAAACCGCGCCTGCCACAGGGCCTGGTGAAATCCTCCGGGACCGCCATGCAGGGAGTTCTCCCCATCGTTTTTATTGAGGACGTACTCCTGGCCTTCCAGCTGAAAGCGCGCCCCGCCGATGCGGTTGCCCCACCGCCCGATGGTAGCCCCGTGGTAGTCCGCGCCAAAATATTCTTCCAGCGTCCGGTGGCCTAAAACCACGTCCCCCATCTTGCCGTCCCGGTCCGGAACCCGCAGGCTAAGCGCCCGGCAGCCGTAGTCGGTGAAAACGGCGGTCATGGTATCCGTCTCCAGGGTGAAGGTGTGGACCTGGCGCCCATCGGGAAGCGCGCCGAATTTGTCGACTTTTACGCCGTACATGGATCAGCCTTCCTCCTTGCCCAGCATGGCCGCGCCAATGATGCCCGCGTCGTTGCCCAGCTGCGCTTTACAGATCTTGGTTTTCGCGTCGGGATTATGTCCGTACTGCTCCTTGTCCACAACGGCCCGCACGGGAACCAGCAGGTTTTCGCCCTCGTTGCCCACGCCGCCGCCAATGCACAGGATATCCGGCTGGAAAATGTTGATCATATTGATCAGGCCCACGCTCAGATACTTCACGTACTCGTCCACAATCTTCTGGCCCACCGGGTCCCCCTGACGCATGGCGTCAAAGGCGGTGCGCCCGTTGACCTTCTCTATGTTGCCGTCTACCTGATGCCACAGGGCGGAGCCTTTGGGCGCGTCCTGCATATGCATCTTGGTGCGCTTGATAAGGCCCGTGGCGGAGGCGTAGGCTTCCCAGCAGCCCAAGCGGCCGCAGGTGCAGGGCCAGCCGTCCGTTACGATAACCGTATGGCCCAGCTCGGCCCCGGCGAAGTTGCTGCCGGAAAAAATCTTGCCGTCGATAATCACGCCTCCGCCGACGCCGGTGCCCAGCGTAATGGCCATGGCAACCTTCGCGCCCTTAAGAGCTCCGGCCATGTACTCGCCAAAAGCCGCGGCGTTGGCGTCGTTCTCCATGTAAACCTGCTTGCCATCAAGGCGCTGGGAGAGCATCTTCTGCATGGGGGTGTTCAAAAAGGGCAGGTTGTTGGCATACTCAATGAGGCCGCTATCCTTGTTGATGGTGCCGGGAGAGCCTACGCCGATCCACGGCACGTCGTTCAGGGTAAGGCCGGCCTTTTCCAAAGCGGCGCGGGCGGTGGCGGCCATAGCGTCGGCCACCTGCTCGGCGTTTTCCGTAGCGGTTGAGGAGCTAACCTTCGCCACAATTTTGCAGTCCTCGTCCACGATTCCAACGGCGATATTGGTACCGCCCAGGTCGATTCCCAGATAATACATAGTAATTTCTCCTTCATGTAAATTGGGGGTAAGCCCTATTAAGAGCAGTATACTATATTCTATCTGCGAAAGCAAATATTTTCAGCTACTTTTTCAAATTTTTTTTGCAAAATTTTTCCTCTCTCAGCTTGATTTTCGGAAAGCTTCATGATAAAATAAAAGAAACATGCCGCCGTGGTGGAATTGGCAGACACAAGGGACTTAAAATCCCTCGGTAGAAATACCGTACCGGTTCAAACCCGGTCGGCGGCACCATGTTTACGCATTTTAGCGGGCGCTACCCCGCGTTTGTGAGCCGTTACGCGGACCCAAGCCAAGCGCCGCAAAGCAAAAACGGACAAAAGGGCTATGATGAGAAAATCATGGCTCTTTTTTCTCTTTCCGGAACAAGCCTGGGAAAAATCAAAAAGGCGTGGGCACTCCGTATGCTCACGCCTTTTTTACAGCTATTCGTCTTTCGTTGTAAAAGAAATTTCAATCTCCCCCTGGGTGGTCCCGTCAAAGACCCGCTGGAGCTCCACGGCAATCGCGGCCACATCAATCGCTCCACAAAAGCGCATCGTGGCCGAGCAGACCCGCATCCCAGAGGATAGCGGCTGCGGCTGCGCCTCGGCCTCCGCCTCGGGCTCTTCCCCGGGTTCCCGAACGCCCAGGAACTCATCCCACCGGGCGCGGTCCACCCGGCTTCCCCGGCTTAATTGGATGCCGACATCATGCTCCGCAAGATACCGGCGCACGGTGTTGGCATTATTGTGGAACATTTTCGCAAATGATACCGCGTTGGCGCCATAGGTATCAATCAGGTGCTGAAGGTAATCGTGCTGTTCTTCCCTTTCCAGCGTTTTGAATTCCGGCCAGGTCATTGGGGCGTCGAAGTTGATTGCCATGAAAACTGCCTCCCTCTTTCTCGGTTAATGATGAACATTCTTCGGACAAAAATTATGCTTTGATTGTACCACAAACTCAGAAAAAATCAAGAACTCTTTTTGCTCTTCCCAAACTGCCCAAGTCAGGAAGTGTACATAAGAATCCGGATACTGTATACTATTTTCATATTTGAACTGCGGCGAACCGCGCTCTGTACATTTTCACTCCAAAGCGCTATCATGAGCAAAGCAAAATGGATGGCACGGCCATGGTGATAAAGCCGTTTCTTTGCTGGATGCAGGGGAGGACGCCGTCACCGCCCCATGGAAAAATGCCAACGGATCAGGATTGCTTCCTGGACGAATGGGCTGTCTATCCGTCTCTTATTCTAGGAGGCTTTGCAATCCCTGGCGAAAAGGAATCTCCGGCTTCCAGCCCGTGTCCTGGCGCAGGGCGGAGATATCCGCGCAGATCCCCCTCTCCTCCCCTGGCCGGAAGGGAATCGCGCCAAAGCGCAAAACCGCGCCGGGGTTTACGGCTTCCCGCATTTCCAGAATATAATCCTTCAGCTTTCGCTCCTGTCCGCACCCCAAACAGTAGACCTTATTCCCCGCCGCTTTCTCGCCTAATAAGAAGAAAGCCCGGGCCGCGTCCTCACAATGCAGGTAGTCCCACACCTGGGTTCCCGCTGTAAAAAAGCACTCTTCCCCTCTTTTCATTCGGGAAATGGCGGAACGCAGCATGGTTTCCGCCCGGTCATACCTCCCGTACACGCTAAAAACCCGCACCCAGAGAAAGTCCATTCCCAGCTGCCGCGCCAATAAAGCCCCCAACCTCCCGGCCGCGTATTTCCCGGCGCCGTAGGCGGTGTTTGGACAGACGGAATCCTCCGGCGAAAGCAGAACGCGCCGGTGCGGCCCATATTCGGCCTGGGACCCAGCGCCGATGAATTTTTCGCAGCCCAGCCGTCCGGCCAGCCTCAGCAGGTTCAGGGTATACCCAATATTGGCCTGCTGCAGTTCCGGATCGCTTCTCGCCTTTCGATCTGTTCCACTCCACGCAAGATGGTAAAACACATGGCATTTTTCATGCAAGGGCAGGCCCCTTGGCACATCCTCCAACCGGCAGTCCACAAGCCGCAGATTGTCCGACTCCGGCAGCCGGCCTATATGCCCGGAATGCATCCGCGCCAAGGCGATAACCCGGTGTCCCGCCTCCAGACACATTTTAACCAGGGCAACGCCTATGCCGCTGGTAGCGCCGGTTATCACTATGGTCTTCATTCATTCGTTTCCTCTCTGTTTTCGCGGCTGCAAAATCTTTCATAGATTTCCTCCACCCTGCCCGCTATGTCCGGCGGCAGAGCTGGCTCCTGCTGGTGGATGGGCTTATGCAGACCCAGCTTCGGCAGGATATAGGTGCTCTGTGGAAGGGGCATTTCTATGAAAGCAGGCTCCTGGTCCCCCAGGAGAGCCCGCAAGGTCTTCGGGTCCGGATGATATGCGGCGCGGATTCCATAGGCGTTTGCAATGGCTGAAAAGTCCGGCACGGTAAAGCCGGTATCGTCCTGGGTCTGGGCAAAGTTGCCTTCAAAGTACATTTCCTGAAAATGATGGATCATCCCCAGGGCATGATTGTTGAAAAGAATGATCTTTATGGGAAGCCGCTCACGAACCACAGTCTGCATTTCCTGTATATTCATTTGAAGCCCGCCGTCGCCGGTTATGCAGATAGCCGGACGCTTCGCGGCTATGGCGGCACCAATCGCGGCGGGGAGTCCATACCCCATGGCCCCATGGCCCCCGGAAAACAGGACCCGCTGCTTGTCCTGGACCTGCCAGCTCTGGGCTGTCCAAACCTGATTTTGCCCCACATCGGTGGTAATCATGGCCTCCGCCGGCGCCGCCCGGCTGATCTCTTTTACCATGAGATTTCCCGGCTGCGGGCTGTCCGCTTTTTCCAGCTCCTCCCGTATATGGGCGCAGCAAGCCTGCCAAGGCTGGAAATTCCAAGGGAGGGCCGCGGCTTTCTCGGATAATGCCGGCAGGATAGCCTCCAGCGGCGCCCGGTATTGCCGCTCCTGGCGGCTGACACGGTTTGCCATCTCGCCCGCGTCCACGTCAACCCGCAGTATCTGGGCCCCAGGCGCGAACAGCTCTTTATTTACCCCTGTCTGGCGGCAGTCCAGGCGGCTGCCCAGGGCCAAAACGCAGTCGCTGTGGTCAATGATAAAGTTAGCCCAGCGGGATCCATACGCGCCGATGATTCCATAGGCATAGGGAAAGTCCGCCGGCAGCACGTCAATGGCAATCATACTGGTTACAACCGGGATCTTCACCCGCCGGGCAAATTCCCGGAAGACCTCTGCGGTTCCGGACAGGGCGATGCCGTGGCCCGCCAAAATAACCGGCGCCTGGGCTTTTCGCAGTATCTCCATGATCTCGCAGGCGCAGGTTTCGCATGAGAGGGTTTGGGGCGTTTCATTCTGATAAGAGCGCAAGGGGGGCTTTTCGCCAACCTCCCCCCGGAATACATCCATGGGAATATCCAGTAAAACCGGTCCCGGCCGCTCTCCAGCCGCTATAGAGTACGCTTTATCCAAAGCGGCGGGGACGTCCTCCGGCTTTTCCACCATGAAAGCCGCCTTGGTAATTGGCCGGGCCATGGCGACGATATCCGTTTCCTGAAATCCCCTTTGGCGGACGGTTAAATCCCCCTTTTGCTCATATGTGTTCACTTGCCCTGTGATGAAAATGCAGGGGACAGAATCAAAATACGCGCAGGCGACTCCTGTTAGGAGGTTAGTGGCTCCCGGGCCGCTGGTCGCGTAGGCAACGCCCGGCCTGCCTGTTATCTCCGCCCAGGCGCAGGCAGCCATGGCGCAAGCCTGCTCGTGATAGTTAAGATGGGCCGTAATCTGCCCGCGATATTTATCCAAGGAATCCATAAGGTGCGTGACCATTCCCCCCGGATAGCCAAAAACATCTTGGATTTTATGCTTTATGAGAAATTCTACCATGTAATCCGAAACTTTCATTCCCTAGGTCCTCTCTAGTCTTTAATAGCCAGCCGTCAATTGCGTCCCGGCCTGAAGCCGTCCTTTGCTTACATATACCAGGGCTTATTTTGAAAAATTGCAAACGCCGGCTTTGGGCCGCAAACTCGTTATGCACCCTGTTTTCAAGCAAACCCTATATTAAAATCGGCTAAATATTTTAGAAGTTAAGTTTTTTCCTTAGGGCTTGTTTCCCCGCTTAAAAACCGCCGGATATTCATGACGGTGCGGGGCGAAAGGAAGTGCTCGATCTTCTCGCATTCTTCCAGTTCGCTTTCCGAACCGTTTATCGCGCAGAGCAGCCGGTGTACGGCCTCGTGGCGCATCATCAGGTATTCCCCCAGCCGCCGCCCGGTTTCCGTCAGTCCAATATATCCGTACCGGGGAAAGTCCACCAGCTCCCGGGCCCGAAGATTGCCCGCCATTTTAGAGGCGGAAGAGGGCTTCACATGCAGGGCCTGGGCCAGCGCCGACACCCTTACCACTCCGGGGCCCTCTCCCTGCATCCGGTAGATCATTTCCAAATAATCCTCCATGGCGGCTGTCAGCAAGCCGTGCTCCATAAGATGATAACCCTTTAAAGTGTAAAACCCCTGCGGCTCCATAACCGTCCTCCTGTCACACTTCCGGACAACCGGAATATAGTAGGAAAGAAAGTTTCCCTTCCCTTAAACTATTCAGGAGCTGATGGATATATGTTTGATAAGCGTCCCCTCTCTCATCTGGCCCCCGGCTGGCAAGCCCGGGTGTCCAGCCTATGCGCTCAAGGATCCATGCGCCGGCGGCTGCAGGACCTGGGCGTGATTCCCGGCGCCGCCGTGGAGTGCCTTGCCAGGAGCCCCCTTAAAGACCCATGCGCCTATCTGATTCAAGGCGCCGTCATCGCCCTGCGAAACGCCGACGCCGCTTCCATTCTGGTTCGGGAAGCTTCGCCGGCCCAGCGGCAGTCCGCAAAAAAAGCGGCGGGACGTCAGGAGGCGGGCTATGGGACTCTCTAAGGACTCCACCGGGCGGGGAGCCAGCCTTGCATCCGGCCAGCTGGTTATCGAAAAGAAAAGCCCGGATGACCAGGTGATCGCCCTGGCTGGGAACCCCAATGTGGGGAAATCCACTGTATTCAACGCGCTGACCGGGCTGCGGCAGCATACAGGCAAACTATCTTATGGCTAAAAACGCAGATCCATTCCATCATCAAAATGAAATGGGCCTGTCAGATTTATAGCGCCGCCATTTTCCGCATGACGTTTGCATATACCCTCGGGTTTACCGCTTGCAGGGTTTCCATGAGCTCGTCCATAACAGCCCAAGCCTGCTCCGGGTCTTTTCCTCCAATCGCCAGAAGAAAGTCGCTTTCGCCATCATTTTCCAACTGCTTTAGGACCTTAGGCGCGGGCGGTCCCCCCTCATGGATAAAGGCCGGGGGCCTATGGTTGCGGGGGCGATGGTCTCTCCCACCTGATTCGGGGAACAGTAGGTTTGATGCTGGCCGGTAGGCTGGAATCCTCAGCCGATATAGACATGAGATTTAATGAACCTGTCACTTTTTCTTCCATACCGCCCCAAGCTGTTTCCGTACTCGTCTGGGCCGCTCTCCAGTTTTTTCCACTGTAGATTTCATATTTCCAAAGCGGGTTTCGGAAGAAGCTGGCAGGCCGCCCCAAACGCCTTGCAGCAAGCCGTCCATAGCGTTCCACTGTTCCTCCGTGGTATCGCTGGATTCCTGCCAAGGTTTTTCTACATTTTTATAAATATCTTGGAAGACACTTTTGGAAAAATCCTCCATTGTCACCCATCTGTTTCCTGTTCAACCCGTTCCCAACTAAGCTTTGTGAATTCTTCTGTTTCCATCCATGTGTCAAAAACCGCAGCTTGCACTTGACTAAATTTTTCACTTGCGTTTTTGCCCATGTTGGTCCAGACATTATCTAATGTTTCTTGATTTCTATTCCAGCTCTCTTCCCTATTTTTGTGTTCGGCTGCCATACTATCCTGCCAGAGTCGGGGATAAGCTGC
>CANONE010000074.1 GCA_947567585.1 uncultured Clostridia bacterium
CATAACCGGCACTAAAAAATTTTTGCTTATTTCTTTTAAAGAAACAAAACTCCGTACAAATGGTGTAGAATACAGATAATGGATGGAATGACAGGTGAAATAAACTTGTTGGCTATCCAAATTTGAATGGAGGTGTTCTTTATGAAAAAAGTCATTGCTATGCTGGCGGCCCTGGTTTTGCTAGTGGTCTTCACAGCGGTGACGGCATCGGCCAGCGGGGAAGACGCGCTGACCGATGAGGAAAAGATGGACGCGTTGATTCAGTCCATGTATGACAAGTACGCGGAGGAGGGGTACACAGAGGTACCCTACTCAGCGGCCAAGGCCCGGGCGTCCATCGACGTGCCGCCGGAGGTGCTGAAGCTGGCGTATTCCGACCTGGACAGCGCTTCTCCCGAAGAGATGGTGAAAATTCTGGAGGCGCGGAACCAGGTAGCCTACAGCGCGGGCGGCTGGTGCGCGGACGGGGCTTTCATGACTACCGGTGATCCGCAGACAAAGACCTGGCACAGATTGCCCTATTTTAGCGAACTGTTCCCTGGCTGGGATATGCCCTGCGATGATCCGGCTGCACAGGTGGCTAAGATGCTGAAAGAAAAGGAAAAAACCGATGTTCCCGCTGCACCCGCTAAAGAAGTGGCAGACAAGATTGTTACGGCGGGAGTCTCCAGCGCGATTCCCGCCGCTTTGGCGGCGATAGCGTAAAGTGCGTGATATTAGGATGAACCCTAGATTGAATAAACAAAAAAGCCCCCCCTGTCTTGGGGGGCTTTTTCCATACACAGGCAGCAAGGGCCAACCCAGGCCCTTGCCCGCCAGCCCTTGAAAAATGGCAAAAAAATAGCAGGAAGGGCTTGACAATACAGCAGCATTGGTTTACAATAATATACTGTATCATCATCTATAAGCGCGGCCTCTTCCTTCTCTGTTGCCAGTATAGCACAGGAAGGAAAAAGAGTCAAGAGGGTTGCGCGGAAAAAGTGTTTTTTTGTGTAAATTCATGGTGTTTCATGCGGGATTCAGCCCAGCCCCCGGCCGGGCCCCGCGCCGGAAATTCAAGGATAGGAGTTGCTGCGCTACATGGTGAATGTAAAACCGGTCCAACTGGGAAAGACCACGCGGATGAGCTTTGGCAAGATCGAGGAAGTCCTGAAAATGCCCAACCTGATTGAGATCCAGAAAAATTCCTATGAATGGTTTCTCAAGGAGGGCCTCAAAGAGGTTTTTGAGGACGTATCCGGCATAACCGACTTCAACAACAACCTGGTCCTGGATTTCGTGGACTATAAGCTGGACGACAAGCCCAACTACAGCGTGGTGGAGTGCAAAGAGCGGGACGCCACCTACGCCGCCGCCCTGCGGGTAACCGCCCGGCTGCTGAATAAGGAGACCGGGGAGATCAAGGAGTCCGAGGTCTTTATGGGCGACTTCCCCTTAATGACCCAGAGCGGCACCTTCGTCATCAACGGGGCCGAGCGGGTTATTGTGTCCCAGCTGGTGCGCTCCCCCGGCGTATATTTTAAGATGGACTACGACCGTTCCGGCAAAGAGCTTTTCAGCTCCACCATCATTCCCAACCGGGGCGCCTGGCTGGAATACGAGAACGACGTCAACGACGTTTTTTATGTGCGTATTGACAAAAACCGGAAGATCCCGATTACCGTCTTTATCCGCTGCCTGGGGCTGGGCACCGACCAGCAGATTTACGATGTTTTCGGGGATGATGATAGGATACGCGCCACCATGGAGAAAGATACCTGCCATTCTGTGGAAGAGGCGCTTTTCGAGATTTACCGCAAGCTCCGTCCCAGCGAGCCGCCTACCATTGAGAGCGCCCAAAGCCACATCAACGGGCTTTTCTTTGACCCCAGGCGCTACGACCTCTCCCGGGTGGGCCGCTATAAGTACAATAAAAAGCTGAATTTGGCGGGGCGCATCACCGGGCAGACCCTGGCCGCGCCCATTGCCGACCCCTCTACCGGAGAGCTTTTGGCGGACGCCGGGACCACAGTGAACAGCGAGCTGGCCCGGCAAATCGACGACGCGGGGGTTACCGAGGCCACGGTGTATGTGGACGACCGGGAGGTCCGGGTGCTTTCCAACGGCATGGTGGATATTCAAAAATATGTGGATTTTGACGCCAAAGCCCTTTGCAATATCAACGAGCGCGTGAGCTTCCCGGTGCTGCGGGAAATCTTGGACCAGTGCGGGGACGACGAGAAAAAGCTGAAGTCCGCCCTGCGGGCCCGGCGGGGGGATCTGATCCCCAACCATATTACCATAGAGGACATTTTTGCTTCCATTAATTATATGAACTGTCTGGCGGTGGGCCTGGGCCTCACCGATGATATCGACCATCTGGGCAACCGGCGCATCCGCTCCGTGGGCGAGCTTTTGCAGAACCAGTTCCGCATTGGCTTCTCCCGCCTGGAGAGGGTGATCCGGGAGCGCATGACCTTACAGGCGGCGGACCTGGAGCAGCTGACGCCCCATTCCCTTATTAATATCCGGCCTGTGGTGGCGGCCATCAAGGAGTTTTTCGGCTCGTCTCCCCTCTCGCAGTTTATGGACCAGACCAATCCCCTGGCCGAGCTCACCCACAAGCGCCGCCTTTCCGCCTTAGGCCCCGGCGGCCTTTCCCGAGACAGGGCCAGCTTTGAGGTGCGGGACGTACACTACACCCATTATGGCCGGATGTGCCCCATCGAGACCCCGGAAGGCCCCAACATCGGCCTGATCTCGTACCTGGCCACCTTTGCCCGGATCAACGAGTACGGCTTTATTGAGGCTCCCTTCCGCCGGGTGGACAAGGAGACCGGGCGGGTTACCGACGAGGTAACCTATATGACCGCCGATGTGGAGGACGCCTATATCGTGGCCCAGGCCAACGAGCCGCTGGATGAACAGGGGCATTTTGTCCACGACAGGGTGGTGGGCCGCTACCGGGATGAATTCGTGGATGTGGAGGCGTCCCGGGCGGACTATATGGATATCACCCCCCGGATGATGGTCTCCGTGGCCACCGCCTGCATCCCCTTTTTGGAAAACGACGACGCCAACCGGGCGCTGATGGGCTCCAACATGCAGCGTCAGGCGGTGCCGTTGATAAAGACGGAAAGCCCCATTGTGGGCACGGGCATGGAATACAAGGCCGGGGTAGACTCCGGCGTGTGCGTGCTGGCCAAGCGGGGCGGCGTGGTGAAGTCTGTGTGTGCCAACTCTGTGATTGTCACGGCGGACAACGGGGACGAAGATATCTATGAGATTATCAAATTCATGCGCTCCAACCAGAGCACCTGCATCAACCAGGTGCCTGTGGTAGACGTAGGCGAGCGGGTGGAAGAGGGCTCCGTCATCGCGGACGGTCCGGGTATTAAAAACGGCGAGGTGGCCCTGGGCAAGAACGCCCTTATCGGCTTCATGACCTGGGAAGGGTACAACTATGAGGACGCGGTGCTACTCAATGAAAAGATCGTCCGCAACGACGTGTATACCTCCATTCACATTGAAGAATACGAGATGGAAGCCCGGGACACCAAGCTGGGGCCGGAGGAGATTACCCGGGATATCCCCAACGTCAGCGAGGAGCTTTTAAAGGACCTGGACGACCGGGGCGTTATCCGCATTGGCGCGGACGTCCGGGCCGGGGATATTCTGGTGGGCAAGGTCACTCCCAAGGGAGAGACGGAGCTCACCGCCGAGGAACGGCTGCTGCGGGCCATTTTCGGCGAGAAAGCCCGGGAGGTGCGGGATACCTCCCTGCGGGTGCCCCACGGCGAATACGGCGTGGTGGTAGACGTGAAGGTCTTCACCCGGGAGAACAGCCATGACGAGCTCTCCCCCGGCGTAAACAAGGTGGTGCGCTGCTATATTGCCCAGAAGAGAAAGATCAGCGTAGGCGACAAGATGGCCGGCCGCCACGGGAACAAGGGCGTTGTCAGCCGGATTCTGCCGGAGGAGGAAATGCCCTTCCTGCCGGACGGCACGCCGCTGGACATTGTGCTGAACCCCCTGGGCGTGCCCAGCCGCATGAACATCGGGCAGGTGCTGGAGGTTCATTTGGGCATGGCGGCCAGGGCCCTGGGCTGGAAGATTATGACGCCTGTATTCGACGGCGCTCACGAGGCGGACATCCGGGAGTGTTTTAAAATGAAGGGCCTGCATGAGGACGGAAAGTTCTTCCTGCGGGACGGCCGTACCGGCGAGTATTTTGATAATCCCGTAACAGTGGGCTATATGTACTATTTGAAGCTGCACCATCTGGTAGACGATAAGATCCATGCCCGGAGCACGGGCCCCTATTCTCTGGTGACCCAGCAGCCCTTGGGCGGCAAGGCCCAGTTCGGCGGGCAGCGCTTTGGCGAGATGGAGGTGTGGGCCCTGGAAGCCTACGGCGCGGCATACACCCTGCAGGAGATTCTCACGGTGAAGTCCGACGATGTGGTGGGCCGCGTAAAAACCTACGAGGCCATTGTAAAGGGCCAGAATATTCCCACGCCCGGCATTCCCGAAAGCTTTAAGGTGCTGATTAAGGAGCTGCAGTCTCTGGGCCTGGACGTGAAGGTGCTGGATGAAAACCAGGAGGAGATCGACCTGAAGCAGACCTTTGACGACGACGACATCGGCCTGACCCAGGAGGGCGACATGTTCGACGAGCAGAACGTAGCGGATGATCTGGAGGGCTACTCTCTGGAAGATGAAGAGGGCGAAGCCATCGTCGAAGACGAGGATGAGGACGAATTCGCCGAAGAGGACCTGGACGCCGACGACTATTCTCTAGAAGACTCCTCCTCTGAAGACGACTTTTAGCAACGTGCCGTTGCATCCTCTTCGCGGGGTCGGGCAAAGCATCGTCCTCGGGGATGAGAACCTGTAAGCTGTGTGGACGCGGGTTCAAGAGGGCATGTTTGCCAAACCGGGGAGTGAACCGTTAAAACGCCCTTAAGGCTGGCGGCCTCTGGAACCTTCGGCCCCGGGGCGCCAGCTACCGATTAAGTAAGCGATAAAATTCGGCATAAAAGTTTCGCCGGCCTTTTCAAAGGCCGTGGGGCGCGGGGCAAAGCCTGCGGCCTTACCAGCGCAAGGCTGTTATTTTTCGAACACCGAGAAAGGAAAGCTGCGTATATGGAATTCAACACGTTTGAGTCTATTAAGATTGGGTTGGCTTCGCCTGACAAGATCCGGGAGTGGTCCCATGGAGAGGTGAAGAAGCCGGAGACTATCAACTACCGCACGCTAAAGCCGGAGCGGGACGGCCTGTTCTGCGAGCGCATTTTCGGGCCCACCAAGGACTGGGAGTGCCATTGCGGCAAGTACAGGCGCATCCGCTATAAAGGGAAGATCTGCGACCGCTGCGGCGTAGAGGTTACCCGCTCCAAGGTGCGCCGGGAGCGCATGGGACATATCGAGCTGGCGGCGCCCGTATCCCATATCTGGTACTTTAAGGGCATTCCCAGCCGTATGGGGCTGATTCTGGACCTCTCCCCCCGGATTCTGGAAAAGGTGCTGTATTTTGCCCTTTACATTGTCACCGACCCAGGCGAGGTGCGGGAGCTCTCCAAAATGCAGACCCTTACGGAGAAGGAATACCGGGACCTAAAGGAAAAGTACGAGGACGAGTTTAAAGCCGAGATGGGCGCGGAAGCCATAAAGACGCTGCTCTCGGAGATCGACCCGGAGAAGCTTTCCAAAGAGCTTCATGAAGAGCTGGAGGCGGCCAGCGGCCAAAAGCGGATGCGCATTCTCAAGCGCCTGGAGGTAGTAGAGTCCTTCCGCGTGTCCGGCAACCGGCCGGAATGGATGGTGCTGGACGTGGTGCCGGTGATCCCGCCGGACATCCGCCCCATGGTCCAGCTGGACGGCGGGCGCTTTGCCACCAGCGACCTGAACGATCTATATAGAAGAGTGATCAACCGCAACAACCGCCTGAAGCGCCTTTTGGATCTGGGGGCCCCGGACATCATTGTGCGCAATGAAAAGCGGATGCTCCAGGAGGCTGTGGATGCCCTGATTGACAACGGACGCCGGGGCCGGCCCGTCACCGGACCCAACAACCGGCCGCTGAAGTCCCTCTCCGATATGCTCAAGGGCAAGCAGGGCCGTTTCCGCCAGAATCTTCTGGGCAAGCGCGTGGACTACTCCGGGCGTTCGGTTATCGTGGTGGGGCCCGAGCTGAAAATGTATCAGTGCGGCCTGCCTAAGGAAATGGCGCTGGAGCTCTTTAAGCCCTTTGTCATGAAGCGCCTGGTGGAGACCGGCGCGGTGGGAAATATCAAGGCCGCCAGGAAGTCGGTGGAGCGGGCCAAGTCCGAGGTATGGGACGCTTTGGAAGTGGTGATTAAAAACCACCCGGTGCTGCTGAACCGCGCGCCTACCCTGCACCGGCTGGGTATTCAGGCTTTCGAGCCTGTGCTGGTAGAAGGCCGGGCGCTGAAGCTCCACCCCCTGGTGTGTACCGCCTATAACGCCGACTTTGACGGCGACCAGATGGCCGTGCATGTGCCCCTTTCCGCCGAGGCCCAGGCGGAAGCCCGATTTTTGATGCTGGCGGCCAATAACCTATTGAAGCCTTCGGACGGCAGTCCGGTTACCGTGCCCACCCAGGACATGGTGCTGGGGTCTTATTACCTGACGCTGGATAAAGAGGGCGAGCCCGGCGAAGGAAAGGTTTTCCGGGACGTGGACGAGGCCATGATCGCCTACGACGCCAAGGCCATCAGCCTGCACGCCAAGATCAAGGTCCGCCGGTCGGTGGAGTTTCAAGGGGAGACCATAACCGGGCTCATTGAAACCACCATGGGCCGTATGATCTTCAACCGCCCCATCCCCCAGGATTTAGGCTATGTGGACCGCTCTACTCCCGAGGAGGCCCTAAAGCTGGAAATCGACTTTTTGGTGGGGTCCAAGCAGCTTAAAAAGATCATTGACCGCTGCATTAAGGTCCACGGCACCGAGCGTTCCGCTGAAATGCTGGACGAGATCAAGGCCCAGGGCTATAAGTATTCCACCATCAGCGGCATTACCGTGGCCGTGTGCGACGCCACCATTCCCGCCGACAAGCAGAAGCTGGTGGCCGCGGCCCAGAACGAAGTCAACGAGATCGCGGGCGAATACAGCGAGGGCTATCTCTCCGAGCGGGAGCGGTACGAGGCTGTTATCAAGGTTTGGGATAAGTGTACAAGAGACGTGGCCGCCGCCCTGCAAAAGGGGCTGGACCGGTACAACCCCATTTTCATGATGGCCGACTCCGGCGCCCGAGGCAGTATCTCCAACCTGAACCAGCTGGCCGGGATGCGGGGAAACATCTCCAACACCTCCGGCAAAACCATTGAGATTCCCATCCGCTCCAACTACCGGGAGGGGCTGAATGTATTGGAATACTTCATCTCCTCCCGAGGCGCCAGAAAGGGCACCACGGACACCGCCCTGCGTACCGCAGACTCGGGGTACCTCACCCGCCGTTTGGTGGACGTTTCTCAGGAAGTGGTGATCCGGGAAGAGGATTGCGGCACCCACGAGGGCATTGAGGTCTTCGAGATCCGTTCCGGCCCCGAGTCCATCGAGCCCTTAAAGGAACGGCTGGTGGGCCGGTACCTGACGGACGACTATTGCGATGAAAACGGCGTGGTGCTGGTTTCCCGGGATAAGCTGATGACCGATGAGGACGCGGACCTGTTGATCAGCCGGGGGGTGGAGCGCATTAAGATCCGCTCTGTTCTCAACTGCCGGGCCCGCACCGGGGTGTGCAAACGCTGCTACGGGGCTTCCATGGCTACCGGCAAGCCCGCCCAGGTAGGCGAGGCCGTGGGCATTATCGCGGCCCAGTCCATCGGCGAGCCAGGCACCCAGCTAACCATGCGTACCTTCCATACCGGCGGCGTGGCCAGCGCCGAGGACATCACCCAGGGCCTTCCCCGCATTGACGAGCTTTTTGAGGGCCGCAAGCCCAAGCATGTGGCGATTATCAATGAAATTGACGGCCAGGTAAGCTTTGAGGAGATCAAAAAGAACCGCCATGTGGTGGTTACCAACGAGGAGGACGGAGAGAGCCGGTCCTACCTGATTCCCTTTGGCTCCCGGGTAACGGTGCAGGAGGGCGAATATATCAAGCGGGGCAAGCGGATTACCGAAGGCTCGGTCAGCCCCCACGACGTGCTGGCTATCAGCGGCACCCAGGAGGTGCAGAACTACCTGATTCAGGAAGTGCAGCGCACCTACCGGATGCAGGGCGTGGACATCAACGACAAGCATATTGAGATTATCGTCCGGCAGATGCTGCGGAAAGTCCGGGTGGACGACGCGGGGGACACCGGCCTGATGGTAGGGTCCATGGCCGACAAGAACGAAGTGCTGTTTGCCAACGAGGACATCCGCCGCCGGATTGCCCTGGGCGAGACCTCCCTGCGGGAAGCGGCTTATACCCCGGTGCTGCTGGGCATCACAAAAGCCTCCCTGGCCACGGACAGCTTCATGTCCGCCGCTTCCTTCCAGGAGACCACGCGAGTCCTTACCGACGCGGCCATCAAGGGCAAAGTGGACTCTCTTGTGGGGTTAAAGGAGAATGTAATCATTGGCAAACTGGTGCCTGCCGGCACAGGACTCAAGTGCTACGGCGAAGTAGATATCAAGTCCAGGGAGCCGGAGGAACCCCAGGAAGCGGCCTTCCTGGAGGACGCGCCAGGTGACCTGCCTCAGGAGACGCCCCCCGCGCTCCCGCTGCCCCAGCAGCCCGACCCCTACAGCGTAACCCTGGGCGAAGCCGCCCCGGAACCGGTAGTAGGCTGACCAGAGCGCCAAAACCGTGCTCCCGGCTCATAAAATTCAACAAAAAGCCCCTGTTCCGCCCAGAAACCAGCGGTGCTGGCCGGACAAATCCCCAGGAAAAGCTTCATCCACCGTTTTACAGAGCGATGGTTCCGGGTACTTGACAGAGCCGGCGTGCGGGGCCCGGTCCCGCCAGCGTTGGCCGCGCCAAGCTGCCAACCGGGCCGGCAGAGGAGGCATAGGGTTTGGGGCAAAGCTCCAGGGGCTTATATTCTTGAGAAAAAGCTTGACAGAGGGGCCGGTATAGTGCTATAATTCGTAAACGGGCCCAGATATGGGCCAAAATAGGCGAAAAGGCGGAGGCTCTGCCGTAAAAAGGGAGAGCCGAAGCCATCGCATAGATTTATTTTTTTACAAGGAGGTGCAGCTATGCCAACCTTTAACCAGCTGGTGAAAAACGGACGGTCCGACGTGATTAAGAAGTCCAAGTCCCCTGCCCTTTTGAAGGGGTGGAACTCCAAGAAGCGCGCGGCCATTGACCAGGACAGCCCCCAAAAGCGCGGGGTATGCACCAGCGTCTTCACCCGCACACCCAAAAAGCCCAACTCCGCACTGCGGAAGGTGGCCAGGGTCCGGCTTTCCAACGGGATTGAAGCCAACGCCTATATTCCCGGCGTGGGCCATAATCTCCAGGAGCACAGCGTGGTGATGATCCGTGGCGGCCGTGTGCGCGACCTGCCTGGCGTGCGGTATCACATTATCCGCGGCACTCTGGACACTCAGGGCGTTGCCAAGCGGATGCAGGCCCGCTCCAAGTACGGCGCTAAGCGGCCCAAGCCTGGAAAGAAGTAATTGCAGTTTCTAAGCTATTGGCTTAATTTATATAGATTCCGAAAAAAGCTTATGGGAAGGGATTTTTGGGGAAGGCCGGAGATCGAGCCGGGGATCCTTGAGAATTTCCAGGAAAGCTTGGGGTCGATAAATTGCCTTTTAGCTGACCGGAAGCTTTGGGGGCGCAGTGTTTTTGTCCCGAAGTTTTTCGAGTACCGATGAATTCATTTTATGAAGGAGGGAAGATTATGCCAAGAAGAGGCAATGT
>CANONE010000075.1 GCA_947567585.1 uncultured Clostridia bacterium
CATAATAATTGCTACAGATGATAATTATAAACCCAGAGCGCTTTGCAATTGGATTCAGTTTTGTAAATAAAACACGCTGTTTCCTCAATAAAAAGCTTCTGCGTACAGCGAGGGGGCTCCCCAAAAGGGGGCCCCCTCGTATCGTTGCGGCGTCTTTAGCTTCCCGGATACATCTTTGCCAGCCCGCCCTCGCTGGTTTCCCGGTATTTGCTGAACAGATCCCTGCCTGTTTCGTACATGGTCTTCACTACCACGTCAAAGCTGATTTTCCGGGTGTAGGTAAGGAAGTTGGCAAGGCTCAGGGCGTTGATGGCCCGCATGGCGGCCACGGCGTTGCGCTCAATACAGGGGATCTGCACCAGACCTCCGATGGGGTCGCAGGTGAGGCCCAGATGATGTTCCATGGCCACCTCCGCCGCGTACTCGATCTGGTCCAGATCCATATGGAACAGCTCCGCCAGGCCCGCCGCCGCCATGGAACAGGCGCTGCCGATTTCCGCCTGGCAGCCGCACTCCGCCCCGGAGATAGAGGCGTTGGTCTTGATGATATTTCCGATGATCCCCGCCGCCGCCAGGGCCTTGAGCACATCCCGGTCGGAAAATCCCTTTTGCTCCTGCTTATAGAGCATAACGGCGGGCAGTACCCCGCAGGCCCCGCAGGTGGGGGCTGTGACAATGGTCCCGCCCCCGGCGTTTTCCTCGCTGACGGCAAAGGCATAGGCGCAGACCTTTCGGTTTTCCCGGGTTTCCCGGCTCTCGTCCATGTGGCGCTGGCGGTTGAGGTACATGGCCTTGCGCTGAACCCCCAGCCCGCCGGAGAGCTCCCCGTCCTTGCGGATGCCCCGGTAGACAGCCTCCTTCATCACCTCCCACACCCCCGAGAGGTAATCCCAGATCTCCGGGCCCTCGCACTGCTCCACGTACTGCCACAGGTACATATCCCGTGCCCGGCAATAATCTTTGATTTCTGAGAAAGTGCCCAGTGGGTAGATCTGGGGCGGGTCCGCCTCCTTCATCCCCTCCATCTCGATCTTGCCCCCGCCTACGCTCATCACCCGCCAGAAGCCCAGGCGCTCTCCCCGCCGGAAGGCTTCCAGCTCCATGGTGTTGGGATGGGGCAGGTCTTCCCGCTCCATATCGAAGAGGATACGGGCGGGCAAAGGCTCCAGGGCCTCCCGTACCGCTACGTCCGTAAGATGCCCTTTGCCGGTTTTGGCCAGAGAGCCATACAGCGTCACTTGAAAACTGTCCGCTTCTGGAAAAGCCTCCCGAAAGCGCTCCGCCGCCCGGCCTGGCCCCATGGTGTGGGAGCTGGAGGGCCCCCGGCCGATTCGATAGAGTTCCCGCAACGATTCCATAACGCGCCCTCCTTACTGCGCCAGCCCGACCTTTTTCATAACCTTTGAAAGCGTCCGCTGGGCAATGGCCGCGGCCTTGGGGGCCTGGGCCCGGTAAGTTTCTTCCAAGTAAGCCTTATCCGCCACAATCTCCCGGTAGCGTTCCTGAATGGGCCGCAGCTCGGCGATAACGGCCTCTGCCACAGCGGGCTTGAAATCGCCGTAGCCCTTGCCTTCAAACTCCCGCTCTATCTCCTCATAGGTTTTGCCGGTGACAGCGGCATAAATTCCCATCAGGTTGTTAATCCCCTCTTTGCCCTCGGCGAAGCGCACCTCGCTGCCGCTGTCGGTTTTGGCCCGCTTAAACTTGCGCATGATGGTATCCGAGTCGTCCAGCACAGAGATATTGCCGTTCTGGTTCTCGTCGGACTTAGACATTTTGGAGAGGGGGTTCTGCAAAGACATGACCCTGGCCCCGTGCTCCGGGATCATGGGCTCCGGCACGGTGAAGGTGTCGCCATAAATGCCGTTAAAGCGCTCGGCAATGTCCCTGGCTATCTCCACATGCTGCTTCTGGTCCGCGCCCACAGGCACATAGTCCGCCTGGTACAGGAGGATGTCCGCAGCCATCAGGCAGGGATAGGTGAACAGGCCCGCGTTGATATTATCCGCGTGCTTGGCGGACTTATCCTTAAACTGGGTCATGCGGGAGAGCTCGCCGAACTGGGTGTAGCAGTTTAGCAGCCAGGCCAGCTGGCTGTGCTGGGGCACCTGGCTCTGGATAAAGAAGACGGTCTTCTCCAAATCCAGGCCCATGGCCAGCAGCCAAGCGTATGCCTCCTTGGTGTACCTGCGCAGCTCGGCGGGCACCTGCCGCACGGTCAGCGCGTGCAGGTCCGCCAGGGCGTAGACGCATTGGTACCCTTCGTTCTGTAGTTTAATGTGGTTCCTGAGAGCCCCCAGATAGTTGCCTAAAGTGAAGGTTCCCGTACACTGGTACATGCTTAAAATCCGCTTTTTCTCTTGATTTTCCATGCTTATCTATACCTTTCGCGTGATGATTGGGGAAAGGACAAAAAGCCCCCGCCCCGGCAGAGTTCTGCTGGGACAGGGGCTGAAAACCTTGGGCAATACCGCACAATTCCAAGCACTGTCCTGCTTGCACATTTCCCGTCATAGCGCACAGCCTTCGCCTGTCAATCGCGAGATTGTCTGGGTGAAAGCTGTACGCTATGACAAAAAATCTGACTGCGCAATACGGTACTTAGAATGGTGCGGCGCTGCCCTTGGCTTCCCTTGCTCCTGCGGTACCACCCGGCTTGACGCTTTCCCGCGTCCACTCAGTGCGCCATTCCGCGCTGGCTTTGGTAACGAAGGGCCGCTCCGTCTCGCCTACTGGCCGCAGGGAACGCGCGGGGTTCGGTCCGCCCTCAAAAGCCCATTCGTGCCGGTGCCGCCCGCCGCGCTCTCACCAAACGCGCGGCTCTCTGGGGGCGGGGAACCCGGCCCTACTTACGCTTTCTCACAGGTTTCTATGGCTATTATAGCGGCTGGCGGCGGGGTTGTCAATACAATTTCTCCCGCCCCATGGAACGCCGCCAATTCCCCAAGCTCCCCGCCGTTGAGAGGGCCCCCAGGGCCATCTCAGGCCATCTCCCGGGCAACTTCTCCCAAAATTTTCACACCCTCTGCAAGCTGCTCATCCGTGGGGGTGGAGAAGTTGATACGGAAGGACCGGCAGGGTTCGCTTTCGTCTGTCAGAAAGGCCGTGCCCGGCACTACGCAGGCTTTGCGCTCCGCCGCGCGCTTTACGAAGTCCAGCATATCCATGCCCTCCGGCAGAGTACACCAGGCGAAGAGGCCGCCCTCAAAATGGCTCCAGGTGATCAGCGGGGAAAAGTGCCGCTCCATGGCTTCCACTAAAATCCCGGACTTCCGCCGGTAAATCGCCCGCAGCCGCTCTACATGCGCCTCATAGTCAAACTCTGTCATAAAACGGTGGCACACAATCTGCGCCCAGATATTGGAGTGAACGTCCTCTCCCTGTTTGCAGACCACCATCTTCTGCACCACCTCTTTGGGGCCAATGGCATAGCCCACCCGCATTCCCGGGGAGACCACCTTGGAGAAGGACCCGGCGTACATCACCACGCCCTCTTGGTCAAAGGACTTAATGCTGGGCAGGTCCTCCCCGGCAAAGCGCAGATCGCCATAGGGGTTGTCCTCCAAAATCAGCACCCCGTGGTCCCGGCACAGCTCATACGCCTTTTTGCGCTTTGCAAGGCTCATGGTAATGCCGGAGGGGTTCTGAAAATTAGGAATGGTGTAAAAATATTTTATATTTTTCTCTGATTCCAGCGCCCGTTCCAGCTCCGCTAGGTCGACGCCGTCCTCTTCCATGGGAATCCCCCGCAGTTTCGCCCGGTAGGACCGGAACGTGTTGAGAGACCCAATAAAGCTGGGGGCCTCGCAGAGCACGGTATCCCCCTCGTTCAGGAGGGTTTTGGTCAGCAAATCCATTACCTGCTGGGCCCCGCTGGTAATGAGGATTTCGTCCCCCTCTGTGCCCACATGGTGCTTTTGCCCCATATACGCCCGCAAATGCTCCCGCAAGGGCGGATACCCCTCCGTAACGCTATATTGCAGCGCTTCAATAGGTGTGTCCTCCAAGAGCCGCCGGGAAATCTCCCGAATGGCGTCATAGGGAAAGGCGTCCGGCGCAGGGTTTCCCGCCGAAAGGGGAATGATCCCCGGAGCCGAGGAGTTCTTCAAAATCTCCCGAATCGCCGAAGGCTTCAAGCTCTTTACTCTCTCAGAAAATCTATATTCCATCATACCGCCGCTTTCTATAAAATAAACTATTTTTAATTATATCCCCCTCTTGCGCAATTGTCAAGAATCCCCGAAGGCTGGGCCGCGCCCGTCTCATAAAAAGCAAAGAATGGAAAGGAGGAAGTTCTGGTCCAGAAGAGCAGGAAGCATATGGGCCTTACATAGAAGAGTTTTTGTGGTAGATGGCGAGGAAGCTGTTATGGACGGCCCGAGCAGCTTTGCGCAGAGCAATCATCGTTCTGTGGGCGTTTTTACTGAGGAAAGCGTTCCCGGGAGCCCCATGAGGCTCCCGGGATGCGGGCGGAACCCAAGGCGCTGGCAAAAGAGGAGGGCTTGTCCTAGGGCGTGTTCGCATACTCGGTTTATGTGAACACGCCCTAGAGTCTGTTTTAAAACCAGAGGGATGCTGGCCTTTTGACCAGAAACGGCCAGATTCAAGGAAAAAACCGCAAGTTGTACGTGCGTACTACGAGGATTTTTGACACAGAAGATGGCCGTTTCTGGGCGAAAAGACGGCGTCCCGAGGTTTTAAAACAGACTCTAGCGCCTTCCGGCCTCTGCCGGCGTCTATTCCTCCGCCTTTAGGTAGCGGTTAATGGCGCAAAGAATGCCTTTGATGGACGCGATGCTGATATTGCTGTCCACCCCTACGCCGAAAAGGGTTTTACCCTCATGCTCCAGCTGGATGTAGCTTACCGCCTTGGAGTCCGCGCCGGCAGAGATGGCGTGTTCGCTGTAGGACACAAACTCATAGTGGTCCAGGCCAATGTTGTGCAGGGCGTTGAAAAAGGCGTCGATGGGTCCGTTGCCCTTGCCGCTGACAGCCCGGGCGTCGTCCCCGTGGCGGATGGTTCCCTCAAAGTCTACGATCACCTGTCCCTGGCCGCCGTCTTCTTCAAAAATTTTATAGCTCAGCAGCTCATAGGGCGCCCTTACGTCCAAATATTCCTCTTGGAAGATGTCGAAAACCTCCTGGGGGCTGATCTCCCGGCCAGCCTGGTCGCAGGCTTTCTTCACCATCTTGCCGAACTCCGGGTGCATGGCTTTGGGCAGCACGTAGCCGAAGCTCTGGTGCATGACAAAGGCCGCGCCCCCCTTGCCAGACTGGCTGTTAATGCGGATAATGGGCTCGTACTGCCGGCCCAGGTCCGCCGGATCGATAGGCAGATAGGGTACCTCCCAATAGGGAGACTTTTCCCGCTGCATGTAGTTGACTCCCTTGTTGATGGCGTCCTGATGGGAGCCTGAGAAAGCGGTGAACACCAGTTCCCCCGCATAGGGGTGCCGGGGGTGGACCTTCAGCTGGGTGCAGCGTTCGCAGACCTCCCGGATGTGGTTCATGCGGCTGAAGTCCAGCTCTGGGTCCACGCCTTGGGAATACATGTTCATGGCAAGGTTCATAATGTCGGAGTTGCCGGTGCGCTCGCCGTTGCCGAACAGAGTGCCCTCTACCCGGTCGGCCCCGGCCATAATCCCCAGCTCCGTGGCGGCGGTGGCGGTGCCACGGTCGTTGTGGGGGTGCAGGCTGATAATGGCGGCGTCCCGGCGCTTCATGTTTTTGCAGCAGTACTCAATTTGGTCGGCATAGGTATTGGGAGTGGACATCTCCACCGTGTTGGGCAGGTTGATGATCACCGGGTTTTCCGGGGTAGCGCCCAGCTCCTCCAGGACCCGGTCGCAGATAAGCACCGCGTTCTCCATTTCCGTACCGGAGAAGCTCTCGGGGGAGTACTCGTAGCGGATGTTGATGCCGCTTTGGGCGGTGATCTCCTCGGTGAGCTTGCGGATGAGCCGGGCCCCGTCCACGGCAATGTCGATGACGCCCTGCATGTCGGTGTTGAAAACCACCTTGCGCTGCAAAGTAGAGGTGGAATTGTAAAAATGGACGATGACGTTTTTCGCGCCCTCAATGGCTTCGAAGGTCTTGCGGATCAAATGCTCCCGGGCCTGGACCAGCACCTGGATGGTGACGCCGTCGGGAATCAAATCCTGGTCGATCAGAGCCCGGAGGATTTCATACTCCGTCTCGGAGGCGGAGGGGAAGCCCACCTCAATCTCCTTAAAGCCGATATCGCAGAGCATCTGGAAAAACTCCAGCTTCTGCTCCAGATTCATGGGGTTGACCAAAGCCTGGTTGCCGTCCCGCAGATCCACGCTGCACCACACAGGAGCTTTCTGGATGGTCTTTTCCGGCCAAGTGCGCTCCGGGAAAGAGATGGGCTGGAAGGGCTTATACTTTTTGTAGCCGAGATTCATAGGGATCAATTCCTTTCGTAAGTGGGTTCTCTAAGGCCGTAGGGCGCCGGTCCCGTCCGCCGGCTCAGCCGGTTCGCGGCTTGGGTCCGCTGTACATGGCAAGCCAAATGCCCGGCGGGCGCTCGCCCTACAGCCGGTAAACTTTCCCCGCGCTTTTCTGGACTCCGTACAGGCGGCCTTGTGGGCAAGGCGAAAGCTTTGTGGTTATCTGGCCCGCGCTGTGAAGAAGAGGCGGGGGAAGCGGAAGATGATTTCGCCGTTTTTCTGCACGGGATACGCCTCCTTCACCTGCCGGAAAACCTCCTCATAGAATCCTTTTCGGGCCTCTTCGTCCACCGCCGCGTCCAAGTAGGGGCGCAGGCCGGTGGAGCTGTACCAGTCCATAATGGCCTGGTGGGAGGGCAGGCGGTGCATATAGGTGGTCTCCCACATGGTGAAATCTGCGGAAATTTCCGCCAGCAGGTCAAAATATTCCTCCGGCCGCAAGGTGTAAAAGCTTCGGTGGTAGAGAATTTTCTCCCGCCACTGGGGCAGCTCTACAGTCTTCTCAATGATTTGGTGGATGGGCTCCTTAAAGTTCACCGGCACCTGTACCGCCAGCAGCCCGCCGGAGCACAGCAGGCCCATCAGCCTGGGCAGCAGGGTATGGTGGTCCGGCACCCATTGCAGGCAGGCGTTGGAAAATACCAGGCCGTAGTCCCCGCCCAGCCCCTCCAGCGGGCCGCTGACGTCGTACTGCATAAATTTCAAATGGGGGTGCTCCTTCCGGGCTGTTTCAACCATGGCGGCGGAGAGGTCTACCCCGGTGATTTCCGTATAAGGGAAAAAGTTTGCTACCACCTGGGTGCTGTTCCCCGGGCCGCAGCCGATGTCCAGGGCCCGGGCCGCGCCGATATCAATCCGCGAAGCCAGGTCAAAGGCAGGCTGGGTGCGCTCCGCTTTGAACTTGAGATATTGCTGTGGATCCCATTCTGACATAGCCATCGTCCTTTCCAAAAATAATGTGGCCTTGCCCCGGCATTTGCAATCAGGCAGACAAAAACCCCGGACGCTCGCGAAAGCATCCGGGGCGAAAATCCATAGATTTACGCGGTACCACCCGTGATTTCAGCATAAGCTTTCACCTATGCCCTCAAAGCCTCTGACAAGGCCGGGCGTATAACGCCGCCACACGTCCCGCGCCTACTGGAAAAACGGAAGTTCCGCCGAATCCATAGCCAAGGTCCTTCCGGCGGCTCCGCCCTTTCAGCGGGGAGACTCGGGGATCAGTATACGCAGCCCGCCGCTTGCCTGCTCGCACCACCCGCAGGCTCTCTGAAAAGCCGCCATGCCGCCTTCTTCCCGTCACAGTCTTTAATTGTATTTTTATTATATCCGCCGCAGCACCTTTTGTCAAGGAAAACTTTTGCGGCCCGCGATATTCTGGAATTTAAGCATTTATTGCTCGAAAAGTATTCTAAACCTGCATTCAGGATCCCCGGAAAGAACTGTCCCTTCTTGTTCAACCCGAAGTTTGTATCCTTTCCATACAGTTTCTGCCACATAAAGAATACTTTGCCTGGAACACTCACACAAACAGGGAGTATTCACTCCACCTGCCGTATGAAGATCACAGGCACATTCAGGAAAGCAAATGCGGTATTCCTGACCGGGCACAACGACTTCTCCACGAACATTACCCAGTTCACTCAGCCTGCTGTAAAATGCGTCATGATTTCCACCTACGGCTCGATATAATCACAGATATGACTCCAGAACACCAGTATTGGCACATTGCCTTGCACAGTGTTTAAGTAGGTTGCTTCTGCTCTTTGCATCCAGCTTGTTCAGACCTGTTTCAAATCCTCGAAGCCATGTGCAGATAAAGTCATTATCCAAATCTTTCCCTCCTAAGGTCAGTAAATTCCGGTTTATCCTCCTGCTCTTCACACGCCCAAAAGTGGCTGATCATACTGAAAAAGCACCTCATTTATCTCAAAAATATCATACCTGCTGTTGACGATAAAATACTCCACGATCACGTCAAATTTGCTGGCGTGGGACAGGGCGTACCCCGCCCGCTCCAGGAGGTCGTCCGTCTCCGGGAGAGTCAGCTCCAGGGCAATCGCAAGCGCCAAAATAGTTGGCTTTCTCGGCGTGTAGCCGCGGCCCTTGCGAATTTTGGAGAACAGCTTGCGGTCTATATTGGCCCGCTTGTAGACCTCCACGTCCGTCTTGTCTTTGGCGTCTATCAGCTTCAAAAGCGTGTCTGAAAACGGCTCGTCAAGACGCTCCATCAGGCCGTCCAGATCCGCGCTGGGAGCCATCATTGGTAGGGGCATGGACGGGGCGGCGTAGGCTAATGTTTCGTTCTCAACTCCCAGCAGGTTCCGGCTTTTTGGCTGGCGTGCGTCCACATAGTGCTGGTCGATGTAGATCTTCACCGCGCCCAGCAGGGTTTCGCTCAGCACGAAGGAGGACTTGTCGAACACGGCAAGGTACGCCTCCATGTCGTGCTCCTGCAAAAAGTCCTCGATGGCGTATTTTGCAACTTCCAACGCTTCGGCCTTCGGGTAGCCGTAGACGCCGCTGGAAATCAGTGGAAAAGCAATGCTCTTGCAGTGGCGCTTCTTTGCCAGCTTCAGCGACTCGGTGTAGGCTGAGCGAAGCAGCTCCCGGCAGCGCTCCGGCTCTCCCGAATGGTAGGCGGGGCCGGCGGCGTGAATCACATACTTTGCGGGCAGGGCAAAGCCGGGGGTGAGCACCGCCTCCCCCGTCTGGATGGGCGCCAGCTTATCGCAGGCCGTCTGCATTTTCTGCGCACCAGCGGCATTGAATATCGCCCCGCACACTCCGCCACCCATCTGCAACGCGGTGTTGGCAGCGTTGACGATAGCGTCCACCTGCATTTTCGTGATGTCCCGCGGGACGATGTGAAACGGCATAACTCACTTCCCTCCGCGCAGATATTGGAGGATTTCCGCCGCGTTGGTGTCCGGCTTCACTTTCGGCATGACCTTCTCGATCACGCCGTTCTCATCAATTACAAAGGTTGAACGTACCACGCCCATGCTCACCTTGCCGTAGTTTTTCTTCTCCTGCCACACGCCGTAAACCTCGATGGCGGCGCGCTCCGGGTCTGAGAGAAGAATGAAGGGGAGGTCGTGCTTTTCGGCGAATTTCTGGTGGGATGTGACGGAATCTTTGCTGATTCCAATCACCACTGCGTTAATGTTTTTGAACTCCTCATAAGCGCTTGCAAAGGCACAAGCCTGGCGGGTACAGCCGGGGGTGTTGTCACGGGGATAGAAGTAGAGCACAACCTTTTTGCCCGCGAAATCCGCCAGGGATACCATGTTTCCGTCCTTGAGATCGGAAGAGCGTCGTGTAGGGAAAGAGTGTAGATCTCGGTGGTCGC
>CANONE010000076.1 GCA_947567585.1 uncultured Clostridia bacterium
ATTCTTTGGCTAAAGCGTTCGATCTTATCTGTCAACACATCATACTGTAATAGGAAATTCATTAATGTTAGCATTTGGAGCTATAGGAGCAATGGCTACAGGTCAATCTGATATAGCTGAAGTAATGTTTATGCAAGGTCTTATTATACCAGCGATAATAATACTTGGGCTTAATATTTGGACGACTAATGATAATGCTCTTTATGGATCAGGGCTTGGATTTTCAAATATAACAAAGCAACCAAAAAGTAGAATGGTTATAATAAATGGTATAGTAGGTACATTACTAGCATTATTTTTATATAACAACTTTATGGAATGGTTAAATTTATTAAATTCATTTATACCAGCAACAGGAGCAGTAATAATAGCTGATTACTTTATATTAAATAAAAGAAGTTATACACAGTTTAAATATGCAAAATTTAAAACAGTTAATATAAATGCAATAATAGCTTGGATAGCAGGTGTTATAGGATCGTATACATTAAAAGGAATAACACCTTTAAATTCAGTAATAGTTGCAATAGTAGTTTATGTAGTATTAAGTAAATTAAATACAAAAAGTAAATTAAATGATATAAATAATAGTACGGAGAAAATAGCTTAAAATTGTTTTGTTAGCGAACTAGTAGTTAAATATAGCTTTAGTATTTTAGGAGGGAAAAGATGTTAATCAAAAATGCGAAATTAAGAAATAATGACAACTTAGTAGATATATTAATAGAAGATGGAATAATAACTAAAATAGACTCAAATATAGAAGTAAATAATGACGAAATAATAGATGCAAAAGGATTTTTAGTTGTACCACCATTTATAGAGCCTCATATTCATTTAGATACTACATTGACTGCTGGGGAACCTAAATGGAATGAAAGTGGTACACTATTTGAAGGAATAGAGCGTTGGTCAGAAAGAAAAGAATATATGGATGTAAAACCCCTTAATAAATTCTGATATCAAACAGAAAAGCTGAGACTTAAACATCAGCTTTCTCTTGAAAGCATAGGCCAGTTTTTCAAGCGAAAAAACTTGACTTCCCTTGAGAAGCATGCTATAATCGGCATATACCGAAAATAAATGAGGTGAGTCCATGCCAAGACCACAGCGGTGCCGGAGGATTTGCGAGGTTCCCAAGGTCGATGCCTTTTGCCCCAACAGGTGCCGGGAGTCGGAGGCTATCCTGCTGACCCTGGATGAATATGAGGCCATCCGATTGGTGGACCTGGAAGGGAGGACCCACGAACAGTGCGCGGCGCAGATGGACGTTTCCCGCTCTACCGTGCAGGAGATCTGCGAGAGCGCCAGGCGAAAAATCGCGGCGTGTCTTGTGCATGGAAAGAAGCTGGTTATCACCGGCGGGAATTATCGCGTCTGCGGCGGGCGGGAATACCGGCATTGCGGACGCTGCCGCCGGGGAACAGCTCCAGCCGCGGAAAACACAATCAACACGGAAGAAGGGTTCATGATGAGAATCGCGGTTACTTATGAGAACGGGCAGATATTTCAGCATTTCGGCCGGACCGAACAGTTCAAACTCTACGAAATTGCCGATGGCCAAGTGATCCATACCGAAGTGGCGGACACCAACGGCAGCGGCCACGGCGCGCTGGCGGGCTTTTTGATGCGGCAGGGTGTGGATACTCTGATTTGCGGCGGCATCGGCAAAGGCGCGCAGACGGCGCTGGCTGAAGCGGGCATCCAGCTTTACGGCGGCGTCAGCGGAGACGCGGACGCTGCGGTAAACGCCATGCTCTCCGGCGCCTTGCGCTACGACGCCGGCGTTCATTGCAACCACCACGACCATGAGCATGGCGAGGACGGGCACGGCTGCGGCCGTCATGGCTGCCACTGATGGAACAATATCTTACGAGGCTCCCGTTCTGGGAAATGCTGACAAAAGGGGAACAGGAGCTTGTGCGCGGCGGCGCGTCCCTTCTCCGCTATAAAAAGGGGGCGTTCGTTCACAGCGGCGGCAGTGAATGTGTTGGCGTGCTGTTGCTGCTGGAGGGCGAGATCCGCACCTTTCTTCTCTCTGACGAGGGCAGAGAGGTGACCTTGTTCCGGCTTTATCCCGGCGGACTGTGCGTGCTGTCCGCCACCTGTGTCATAGACCAAATTACCTTTGAAGTTCAGATGACCGCCCAGCATGACGTGAAGGCCCTTGCCATTCCCGCTGGAATTACCGCCGCGCTCAAGGAGCGGAACATCCGTGTCCGCTGTTTTCTCTACGAGCTGGCTATACAGCGCTTCTCTGACGTTATGTGGTCTATGCAGCAAATTCTATTCAAGGGGCTGGACCGGCGTTTGGCGGATTTCCTGCTCGCGGAACAGGAGCGCACCGGCTCCGGCGCCATTCGCATGACCCATGAGCAGATTGCCCGGCATATCAGCTCGGCGCGGGAAGCGGTGGCGCGAATGCTCAAGCGTTTTTCCGAGGATGGAATGGTGGAATTACAACGCGGCGCGGTGATTTTGCGGGATATGGACGCGCTGAAAAAACTAAGCTAGGCCCGCCCTTGTAAATGAGGCACGCTAAAGATCCGGCGCTTTCCAGCGGCGGATTTTTTCTTTTATATATGAGACCTGGTCACAGAAAGCCGCCCCTGCCGCACGGTATAATGGAGACATCGAACCAGAAAGGAGTGGGGATCATGAAAATTACACTCAATCCTGACCAGGAGGTTGTCAATACCGTCCGCGAGGGGCTGAGACAGACAGGCGGCTATTGCCCCTGCCGGTTTGAACGCACGGAAGAGACAAAGTGTATGTGCCGGGAATTTAAGGAGCAGATCGACGACCCCGCTTACGAGGGGTTCTGCCACTGTATGCTCTACTACAAATCATTGCAGGATTAAGGGAGGCGCGATATGCTGTCAAAACGTCTTGCCGCCGTGGATAAGCTGAGGTGCGCTGCCTGCGGCGTGTGTGAGAACACCTGCCCGATAGGAGCAGTCAAGGTGTATCGCGGCTGCTATGCCGTCGTGCAAACGGAACGCTGCGTGGGCTGCGGGAAGTGCGCGAAGCTCTGCCCGGCGGGCTGTATTGAGGTGAAAGGGAGGGCGGAGGCATGAAAAAGAAGCGTTGGTACGACTACCTGTGGATTTGGTCGATTCTTTACTTTGCCCTGGGTTTTTTCAATATCCTCTTCGCATGGCTGGGTATGATCGATTTCCTTTTGCCGCTGGCTATCGCTGTTTTCAGGGGGAATAAATTCTTTTGCAACCATCTCTGCGGGCGGGGGCAGCTGTTCAGCAAGCTGGGCGGCGATCTGAAATGCTCCCGCTGCAAACCGGCGCCCCGCTGGATGTCTTCCCAGTGGTTCCGTTATGGTTTCCTCATCTTCTTTTTGACCATGTTCGGCAACATGGTGTTCCAGACTTATCTGGTGGGCGCAGGCGCGGCGTCGCTGCGGGAGGCCATTAAACTGTTTTGGACATTCCGCGTGCCGTGGGGGTGGACCTACGCGGCCGGAACAGTGGCTGATTGGGCGGCTCAGTTCAGCTTTGGCCTTTACAGCCTGATGCTGACCTCACTGCTGCTGGGGCTGATCGTTATGGTGTTATATAAGCCTCGAACCTGGTGCGCGTTTTGTCCCATGGGAACCATGACCCAGGGGATATGCAAGCTGAAAAACAGGGAAAAATAATAGGAAAGAAAGGGGTTTGCTTTATGGCTGAAATCAACATTACCGCTTACAATTTTGAAAACGAGGTACTCCGCTCCGATACCCCGGTGCTGGTGGATTTTTTCGCAAACTGGTGCGGCCCATGCAAAATGCTCGCCCCAGTGCTCCAAGAGATCGCGGAGGAATATGAGGGCGCCCTTCAGGTCGGCAAAATCAATGTGGATGAGCAGAGAGAGCTTGCCATGCGGTTTCAGGTGTCCAGCATCCCCACACTGATACTCTTCAAGGACGGAGAAGCCGTTACTAAATCAGTCGGGTTCCGGTCAAAGGCGGAGATTGTGGCGATGGTGAAGGACGCGGGATAAAGGGCGCCGCCGTTGCGGCATGACCGGAAGATGAAATGATTGGGACACGATAAGTTTCGGCGTCGAAAGGGGGAGTAGAATGCAAAAGAAATTGGATGTCGCAGAGGTCTTTGCCATACTTCTTGGGGCCATCATCGGCTGGGGCTCCTTTATGCTGCCGGGGACGAAGTTCCTGCCCCAGTCCGGGGTCATCAACACCTCCATAGGACTGTTTCTCGGCACGCTTTCCATCCTTGTCATCGAGCGCAGCTATTGGCATATGCTCCAGCAGGACATCAACGAGGGCGGGGAATTTTCCTACATACTGTTGTTTATGGGCAGGAAGCACGCGTTCGTCGTGGGCTGGTTCCTGTTTCTTGCGTATCTCAGCCTGGTGCCTTTGAATGCCACGGCTTTCCCTCTTGTCATTGACAAGCTGTTCCCCGGCGCGCTTAACTGGGGGTATCTCTATTCTGTTGCAGGAGAGCCTGTATATATTGGCAAGGTCCTGGTCTCCGCAGCCATAGTGCTGCTGTTTACCTTCCTAAATCTACGGGGCATGAAGCAGTCGGGCAAGGCCCAGTTCTGGATCGTGGCCGCGCTGATTTTCTGTGTGGCCGCGGTGTTTATTGGGATGCTTTTCCGGGCGGACCTTCCGGCCTTCCGCCACAACTATGTGGACTCCTGGAGCTTCGATATGGGCCAGATCGTCCGTGTGGTGGCCATCACCCCGTTTTTGTTCATTGGCTTCGACGCGGTGCCCCAGCTGGTAAAGGATATGGACGTCAGCCGCAAAAAGGCGGCGGCCATGGCCATGGCCTCGCTGCTTGTGGGTATGGGCTGCTATATCCTGCTGAACTTCGCCACGGGCCTTGCCTATGGCCCCCAGGAGGCCCAGGCCCTGGACTGGGCGTTGGGCAGCGGGGTGCTGGAATACCTGGGCTTGGGCGGCTTTCTGCTGCTAGTGGTGGCCCTGGGCGCGGCGGTCTCGGGGGGCATCAACGGGTTCATGATCTGTTCCACGAAGCTCACCACGGCCATGTCCCGGGAGAATATCCTGCCCCAGGGCCGGGGCTTTGAAAAAGAGGCCAACCGCCAGCGCAGCGCCATCCTTTTTGTCTCCGCCATCGGCATTTTCGCCTGCTTCTTTGGCCGGGAGGTGGTGGGCTGGATTGTGGATATGTGCTCCTTTGGGGCGGCGGTGACATACTTCTACGTCTGCCTGAACACCTTCCGCATCGCGGAGAAGCTTCCCGCAAAGATCGTGGGCGCTGTGGGCGCGGCCTTCTCCATGCTGTTCATGCTGCTTCTGATCCTGCCCTTTAGCCCGGCGGCGCTGAGCGCGCCAGCCCTTATCTTCCTGTGCGTCTGGGTGGCGGCGGGGGCGTGCTTCTTCGGGCGCATGGTCCTTTTGGACCGGAAAGGGAAGGGCGGCTGATTTATTTTGATATAGTCTGCCTGCGGTAGATTATATATCATATGACCACACACTATTATTAAGGAGGAATTCCCAATGAAGTACCTGATTGTAGGCGGCGTCGCCGGAGGGGCTGGGACCGCCGCGCGTCTTCGCCGGCTTGACGAGAGCGCCGAGATTATCATGTTTGACAAGGGGCCCTATGTCTCCTACTCAAACTGCTGCCTGCCCTACCGCCTGAGCGGCGCGGTAGACGGGACGGAGAAGCTGGTCCTGATGGAGCCCAGGCAGTTTGCCAGCCAGTACAACATCCAGGCGCGGGTGAATAACCAGGTCCTCTCCATTGACCGGGAAGGCAAAAAACTCAAGGTGCGGGATCTGGAAAAGGGAGAAGAGTACGAGGAGAGCTACGACAAGCTGATCCTTGCCCCGGGAGCCAACGCTATTGTGCCCAAGATTCCCGGCATAGAGGGGGCCAACCTGTTCACCGTGAAGACCGTGGTGGACATTGGGCGGCTGCATACCTTTATCCAGGACAAGGGCGTCAAGAAAGTCACCGTGGTAGGCGGGGGCTTCATCGGCGTGGAGGTGGCCGTGAACCTGGTGGAGGCTGGATATCAGGTGGCTTTGGTGGAGGCCGCTCCCCAGATTCTGAACTCCTATGACCTAGACATGGTCCAGATTTTGCAGAAAGAGATGCTGGATAAGGGCGTGGATCTCATTGTAGGCGACAAGGCTGCGTCCTTTGAGGGCTCCAATATCACTCTGGGCTCCGGCCGGGTTGTGGAAGGCGACGCGGTGGTTATGGCTGTGGGCGTTACCCCCGACTCGTCCCTCGCCAAAGAGGCCGGGCTCGCCCTGAACGAGCGGGGAGCCATTCTGGTGGACGGCAACTACCGCACCAGCGACCCGGATATCTATGCGGTGGGGGACGTCATCGGCGTATACAACGGCATCACCGGCAAGCCCATGCAGCTGCCCCTAGCCGGTCCCGCCCAAAAGCAGGCTCGCCAGGCTGCGGACCATATCCACGGCCGCCCCGTGCGCAACACGGGCTATATTGGATCCAGCTGCATTAAGGTCTTCGACTATAACGCGGCCAGCACGGGTCTTACCGCCGCCCAGTGTGAAAAAGAGGGGATCCCCTATGACTACGTCTACATCATCCCCCAGGACCGGGTGGGCCTGATGCCCGGCAGCACCCCCATGCACTATAAGCTGGTCTACGAGGTCCCTTCGGGCCGGGTGCTGGGCGCGCAGGCCATCTCCAAGGGGGACGCCCCCAAGCGCATCGACATCGTTGCCACGCTTATCAAGTTCGGCGGCACCGTGGACGATTTGAGGGACTTAGAGCTCTGCTACGCCCCGCCCTTCAGCACAGCCAAGGACGCGGGCAACAACGCCGCCCTGGTGGCCTGCAACCTGCTGCAGGGGGCCTTTCAGCAGGTGCATGTGAACGAGGTGAGGGGTCTGGTGGAGTCCGGAGCCTATATCATCGACGTGCGGGAGGAGAACGAGTACGCTTTGTCCCACATCAAGACCGCGGTGAATATCCCCCTGAGCCAGATCCGCCAGCGCCTGGACGAGATTCCCCGGGACCGCCCGGTATACCTGCACTGCCGCAGCTCCCAGCGGAGCTATAACGCCGTGCTCTGCCTGCAGGCCAATGGGTTTAAGAATGTGTACAACATCTCCGGCAGCTTCCTGGGCATCAGCTTCCACGAATACTTCAACGATGTGACCCAGAAGCGGGAGCCCATTGTCACCGATTACAACTTCAATTAGCAACACCTGGATATTTATAGAAGAGAGTATAAGGAAATGAATAAGTTAAACAAACCGGAATTTATTGCCGGGGCGGCCATACTGGTGGCGCTGCTTCTGGGCGGCGGCCCGTTCCTTGGGGACAACGCGCTGTACTACCGGATGCTGGTGGGCCTTGGGCTGGGCTATACCCTGACCCGCGCCCTGTTCGGTTTTGCGGGCAGCGCCAATAGGGCCTATAATGGCGGCTCTACAAAGCTCCTGCGGGCCCTCTGCCTGATGTTCTTTTTAAGCGCCGTTGTGGTGGCGGCCCTGTGCTTCACCGGCGGGGCGGAGAACTACGGCCTTTGGGTGAACCAGATCAACCTAGGGCTGATCGTGGGCGGCCTGCTCTTTGGAATAGGAATGGCCTTTAGTATGTGCTGCGCCTCCGGCGTGCTTACGGATATCGTGGCCGGACCTCCCCGGGCCCTTATCACCCTGCTGTTCTTCGGGATCGGCGTGTTCGTAGGTTTCCCGGTGCAGAAACAGGGCTGGGTCACCGGCACCTTCATGCACAGCTCCTCCTTCGAGAGCGGCGTCTTCCTGCCGGACCTATTTACCTTCGACGGCATGAACGGCTATCTGGGCGCGCTGATCCTGACCGGCCTGCTCTGCCTTCTGGTGGCGGGCCTTGCCAAATGGTATGAGAACTACCGCCGCAAGAGCGGCACCTATACGGGCATCGACTCCGAGCGCCTGCAGGAGAAGGCCGAGATAGAAATGCTCCAGGACGAGAGCGCCACCCCGGTACTCAGCGAGTCCACGGCCTACAGGATCTTCGCAAAGCCCTGGACGCTCAAGACCGGCGCGGTCATCATCACCATACTCTTTGCGACCCTCATGATAGTCACCGGCGGCGGCTGGGGAGCGTCCACCCCCTATGGCTACTGGTTCGGCCGCATCCTGCATATGTTCGGTATGTCCACCGAAGCCATCGTGAACTTTACTAAACAGGGCGAGGGTCCCTTCACAGCGCCCTTCTTCTCCAACGCCATGAACGTGCAGAATGTTTCCATTATCCTGGGCGCACTGATTGCCGCCTTGATGATGGGCGTATTCACCCAGCAGTTGAAAGAGAGCCTGAAGATCACCCCCAAAGAGGCGGTTATCTACATTGTTGGCGGCTTCCTCATGGGCTTTGGCACTCGCCTGTCCAACGGCTGCAACGTGGGCGCCCTGTACACCCCCATCGCCAACCTGTCTCTGTCCGGCTGGGCGTACTTCATTTTCCTGTTCGGCGGCGGTATGCTGGGCAATATGATCAAAAAGAAATTTTTTGCGTGTAAAATCAAGAAGTAAATCAATGCCTGATAGATCAAAGGGCCGGGATTTTTCCCGGCCCTTTGATTGTCTGTGGAGAATTCCTTAATCGGTGAGTGATTCAAATGGAAGCTGTGTCGAATTCGTTTTAGAGTAGAATTATGTTTGCGTTCTGGCAGATTGCAAAGGCAAGAAGTAGCTGCTCCACATCTAAAAGCGGTGTATGTCACTTGGATTTCGAACCTGGTTTTGAGAGAAGATAAGTCGAAAAAGCGCCGCTATATTGCGCAACTCCCGTGGATTCTCTGGTGTTGGATTTTCAAGAAGGAAGATGGCGAAGAAAAAGTGGTTGGACGTACAACTTGATGGCAAAGGTAAATAATGCCTATGTTACCGAATACGAAGCTATACGAAAACAGAGCATCAATCTTATGTATGATTGATGCTCTGTTTTCGTTGATATCTCTGCTTTTTCTGTCGTAAACGGCTATAACCGCCCATTCTACAAGACTTTTTTACCATTTTTACAATGAAGCCACTGGATGAACGATTTTTGATTCACGGTGTTTACGACAGCGAGTCGTAAACATCTGCCTTTGCCCTTGAAGTCATTTGTCGTAAATTTATCGTAACCCTTTTTTCGGGGTAAATTTGGATGAGCGTTGCCCGGCAAAAGCTGTCAAAACCTCGTTATTTTCTGTCTATCAGTCTGAGAGGGGCTTCATCGTGGGGAAAAGCAGCACATCCCGAATGGACTGGGCGCCGGTAAGAAGCATAACCAGCCGGTCTACGCCCATGCCCATGCCGCCGGTGGGGGGCATCCCGTATTCCAGGGCGGTGAGGAAGTCCTCGTCCACGTCGCAAGCCTCGTCGTCCCCAGCGGCCTTTTGGGCGGCCTGGGCCTCGAAGCGCTGGCGCTGGTCGATGGGGTCGTTGAGCTCGCTGAAAGCGTTGGCGTACTCGCGGCCGCAGATGAACAGCTCGAAGCGCTGGGTGTACTCGGGGTTCTCGGGGTCCTTCTTCGCAAGTGGTGAGATGTCCACCGGGTGGCCGGTCAGGAAGGTGGGCTGCACCAGCTTTTCCTCGCAGTATTTCTCGAAGAACAGGTTCAGTATTTCGCCCTTCTTATGCCGCTGCTCGTATTCTATATGGTG
>CANONE010000077.1 GCA_947567585.1 uncultured Clostridia bacterium
TCCAAGTAGAGCTGGTAGGAGGCTTGGTCAAGCTCAGGCTCTTGGCTGGGGTAGTAGTAGTCGTCAAAGTGAATGCCGTCTACATCGTAGCCCTCCACGATTTCCGCTGCGCCCTTGGCGATTAGGGTCCGAATATAAGGGTAGGCCGGGTTCAAATAGACGCCGCCGTCATATTCCATGAAATAGTAGGGGTACTGGTCCCGTAAAGCGAGATAGGGGTTGTCCTTTGCGAATGTTCCAGGAGTCTCGCCGCTGCTCACCCGCAGAGGGTTGATCCAGGCATGGAACTCCAGCCCCAAACTGTGGGTATAGTCAACCATAAAGGCCAACGGATCAAAACCGGGGTCCTTGCCTTGCTCGCCTGTCAGAAGGTGGGACCAGGGATATAGCTGGGAGGGATAAAGGGCGTCGCAGAAGGCGCGGACATGGACAAAAAGGGATGTAAAGCCTTTGGCCTTTGCGCTATCGGCAATAGAGCGAAAGTTGCTCTGGAAATCCTCGCCCCGGGTCAGAGCCATATAGGGCGCCCAAAGGCCGCGCATTGTGGCCGTTTCCGGCATAGGCGGGGGGCTGGGGGCAGCGGCGGGGGCAGAAATTTCCAGCAGCGGCGCCGCGCGGGGATCAGCTGCCTCGCCATGCCCGCCCAGCATCCACACAGTCCCAACAGACGCAGCCAGCGCCAGCCAAATTACCAAGTAACGGACCCAAGGCCCTTTCCTTTTCCTGCCCATAAAGCACGTCCCCTTTCCAGTCGGGAAATTGACATTTCCGCTTTTGCGGAGTATAATTCTCGTAACACTGTATGCGGGAAAGGATGGTTTTATGCGCTACCGCTTTTTGCTTTTTGACGCCGACTACACGCTTTTGGATTTTCCTAAGGATATGGAGAAAGCGTTTCACATGATGTACGCCGCCCATTTTGCCTTCCAAAGGCCCTTTAGCCAGGACCTGTTGGACTGCTATGAGGCGTGCAATAACCGGGCTTGGGACCGTTTTGAGCGGGGAGCCTGTACCAAGGCGGAGCTGTACATCAGCCGGTTTGTAGAGTTTTTGGATGAAACAGGGCTTGTGGGGGATCCCCGGGAGATCAATGAGAATTATTTCAATGCTTTAGCGAAAACGGGAACCGCCTACCCTGGCGCGATAGATTTGCTGGCGGAACTCTGTAAAGATTATGAGCTTTACACGATTACCAACGGCAATGTGGTCAGCCAGCTCCCCAGGCTGGAGCACGCGGGGCTTTCCACCTATTTTCGGGATGTGTTTGTGTCCGAGGCGGTGGGAGCCGGCAAGCCGGACAAACGGTATTTTGACTATGTGGCGGAGAATATTCCCGGGTTCCGGGGGCAGGAAGCCGTGGTGATTGGAGATTCGGCCAGTTCCGATATCCAAGGCGCGGTTAACGCCGGACTGGACAGTATCTGGTATGACCCGCCGGAATTGCAGCACGACAAGCCGTCCCACTTTACACATCGTGCGGAAAGCTACCGGGACATTTTGCGGGTGCTGGGCCATGTATAAGATTTTTTTGGTGGAAGATGATCCTGTGATCAGCCGCAGCGTGGCGGAGCATCTTTCTATGTGGGGGTATGAGGTCCGGGAGGCTGGGGATTTTACCCATATTTTGGAAGAATTCTTAGAGTTTTCCCCTCATCTTGTGATTCTGGATATCGGCCTCCCCAGCTTGAACGGGTATCACTGGTGCCGGGAGATCCGCCGCCGCTCCAAAGCGCCGGTGCTGTTTCTCTCTTCCGCCTCGGACAATCTCAATATCGTCACTGCCATTGAGTTGGGCGGGGACGACTTTGTTGCAAAGCCCTTTGACTTAACAGTGCTGACGGCTAAGGTGCAGGCCGTGCTCCGGCGGGCCTATTCCCTGCAGGGCAGCGTCAACCTGTTAGAGCATGGCGGAGCCCTGTTGGATTTGGGCGCCGAGCTGCTGACAGGCCCCCAGGGTAAGTCGGAGCTGACGAAAAACGAGTTTCGGATTTTGAAGGTGCTGATGGAAAACGCGGGCCACACGGTCAGCCGGGGGGACCTGATGGTCCGGCTTTGGGAAAGCGAGAGCTTTATCGACGACAACACGCTGACCGTCAATGTTTCGCGGCTGCGGAAAAAGCTGGAGGCCGTGGGGCTGGGCGGCATGCTGGCCACAAAGAAAGGGCAGGGATACCTGTTGGATTAAGAGCCTGCGCCAATAGGAATTTGCACACCGCTGTATGGTGAAGCAATGGCCGGATTGCCGGCGGTTCCGGGCTTTATCAACGGCGGCCCCGTCTAAAATCCAGGTGCGGATTCTGCCGGCACAGGCTTTGGGGAGGGAAGCGGATGATTCATGTGAAGGTTCTTCTCAATTATCTTTGGGACAGACTGGCCTTGCTGCTGGGCGCGGGTACCGTATTCGCCATGCAGGCGCTGGTGTTTTGGCTGTTCCGCATGCCAGGGGGCGTGCTGCTTTACGGCGTGCTGTTGGCGGCGCTGGTGGGGTTGGCTGTGTTTTTGATTCCAGACTATGTAAGCTACCGGCGCAGGGCAGCGCAGCTGGAGGCCATAAAGCGGCTGGCCCCCCGGCTGACAGATCCCGTGGAAGCGACGGGCCCCCTGCACCAACGGCAGCTTTTGGAAGCGGTGGAAAAGCTCCGGGCCCAAGTGGCGGAGCAGGACCGGCAGCTGGCGGGGCGGCAGGACGAACTGCTGGAATACTATACCTTATGGGTACACCAGGTGAAGACGCCGCTGGCCGCCATGGGGCTGATTCTGCAATCCCAGCCGGAGGACAGCGGAGCCCTGCGCCAAGAGCTTTTTAAAATTGAACGCTATGTGGAGATGGTGCTGGGGTATCTGCGGATCTATTCCATGAACGCGGACTTACGCCTGGAACGCTGCGCCGTGCGGCCCATTGTGGCCCAGGCCATAAAAAAGTTTGCGCCGCAGTTTATCTATAAAAAGCTGAGCCTGGAGCTGGAGGACTTTGATAACCAGGTTGTCACGGACCGGAAATGGCTGCTATTTATGATAGAGCAGTTGATCTCCAACGCGGTGAAGTACACAGGCGCGGGCGTGATCCGCATCAGCATGGACGAAAAGGATGTGCTGGCCATCCAGGACCAGGGCGTGGGCATTGACCCGGCGGACCTGCCCCGGGTTTTTGAGCGGGGCTTTACCGGCCAAAACGGCCGCGCCGAATCCGCCAGCACCGGCCTGGGCCTCTACCTTACGAAGCGCGTAGCGGATAAGCTGCAAAACCAGATCCGGATTGAAAGCCAGCCAGGCGCAGGCACGACGGTAAGGCTTTCTCTTTCCCGGCCTGAGGCGCCTAGGGATTAAGAACCTGTACCGATAAGACATTGCGCATGTCTTATCGGTACAGGTTCTTATGAAAGTATATTTTTGATCTGCGCCCTCCGGCAAGGTCATGGGGCGCTGGATTTTACGATTTTGTACAGGCTGCTGGTGGACAAAGCCGAAGGCTCCCAGAGCGCCAACCGCAGGCAAGAGCCCTAAAAGCTGGTGACAGTGGAAGCCTTCGGCCCCGAGACGGCGGCTTCCTGTTAAAAACAGAGAAACTCCGGCATAAAAGTTTGCGGGTTGTAGGGTGGAACCCTACGGCCTTAAGAGCGGTTCGATTTGTTGCGCTGGTATTTCCGGTAGAGATTTTCTCCAGCGGCGACTAGGAAGAAGACAGCGCAGGCGGTGAGGAGGACGGCGAGGATGAGGACGAAGGCGCGGCCTAGGGTCCAGGTGGTAGCGTCCCAGAGAAAGTCGGCTCCTTGGGTGAAGGGGCGGAGAATCATTCCCGCCACGGAGGACACGCCCCGAAAGCCAAAGTCCAAGAGAGCGGTTAGCAGGCGCCAGCCCAAGTCCAGAATTCCGGTGAGAGCCCGCCAGCTCAGGTCAGCCAGCCATTCCAGCAGGTTAAAAATCCAAGCGGCCATTTTCATTCTCCTTATCTATAATATGGTATAATTTAACAGAGCTTTTCCTTATTTCCAGCGGCCACCCCGAGACTTAGGGCTAAAGCCGGAGGCGGCTTCCACGATTTTATAGTAGGTTCGGGCGGTGCGCAGGTAGATCAGCAGATAGACAAGGCCGAAAACCAGCACGCAGCCGATGACGGAGAACAGAATTAAATGAAAGTTTATCATGCTCATAAGCGCCAGAATCTTGTGCAGCATCGGGAAGGCGAAGCATAGGTGCAGCAGCGCCGTTACCAGAGGCAGGAAGAAGACCATAAGCACTTGGCTGTGAATGCTCTTTTTTACTTCCTGGTGGCTCATGCCCACTTTCTGCATAATGCCAAAGCGGTTGGCGTCCTCGTAGCCCTCGGAAACCTGCTTATAGTAGATGATCAGCGTGGTGCCGGTGAGGAACACCGCCCCCATAAAGAGCCCCAGGAAGAAAACGCCGCCGTACAGGCTGGTAACCTCCTCCCGGCTTTCCAGGGCGTTCCTGGCGCTCCAAGTCAGCCCGTCGCCGTTTTTATAGCTTTCCCAGCTGTCTTTTGCCTCCATCAGCCATTCTATAAAACGATCGTAAATAGCGCAGATATCCTCCCGGTTATGTCCGGCAATGTCGAACTGGTAAAGGTTTTCCGCTGTAGCATAGGTTTGCCCCTCTCCATCCACGGGGAAGAGCAGCTGATCGCCCTCTGTCAGCGCAGGGTCGTTTACAACCAAAGCATAGCCCTGATAGCCCATCAGGTAGGAGGTATCAATGGCCTTGCCCCCGGGCATGTCAATTTCGGTCACCTGATATTCTTTGCCAAAGATGCCGATGGTATCTCCCTCAAAGAGCCCCTCGGGGTCATAGAGAAGGACCTCCCCGGCGTCTAAGGCGCGGTTTTCGCCAGAAAAACGGTTATACTCCTCTAAAGAGTAGACCTCAAAGGAAGCGTAGGTGTTGCTGGCCAGACCATAGTTTATATGGAAGGTGTTGTCCACCCGGCTGCCGGCGATCTGCCAGAAGCGGCGGTCCACAATATTCTCCATTTCCACCCCCTGCTCTTTACAGAGGCGGGAGAGCGCCTCCTTGACAGAGTCCAGCTCTCCGGCGGCGGTATGGCTGAAGGAAAGGTCCAAGTCCCTGGGGTAGCGGACCTTTACCATGTCGTCAATGCCGGTGTACAGGGAAAAGGTGGTGGAAACCGTTACCAGCAGGCAGGTGAACAGAATGCAGATGGATGCAAGGCCCGCCGCGTTCTGCTTCATGCGGTACAGCATTCCGGAGATGGTGGTAAAGTGCCGGGTCTGATAATAGAAGGATTTATTTTTCTTTAGCAGCTTCAGCATGGCGGTAATGCCTGTAATAAACACCAGGTAAGTGCCAAAGATAACCAGGATAACAGCCACAAAGAACATGGCCAACGCTTCCATGGGCTCCTGGATAGACACCGCCAGGTAATAGCCGGCCCCTAAAAGCCCGATGCCCAGAATGGCCAGCAGCCAGTGGGCCTTGGGCTCTTTCTCGCCCATTTCCCCGCCGTGAAGGAGCTCGATGGGTTTGGAAAGCCGGACCTGCAAAATATTGTAGCAGGCGGTTAAGAGAAAAATGGCCCCGAACAGGATAAAGGTATATACAAATACCGCCGGCGGGATGACAAAGGGAATGGGGGACAGACCGCCTATGAACTTTTCCAAAATCAGAAAGAACATTTTCGAGAAGGCTACCCCCAGCCCCAAGCCCAGAACCAGGCAGATGACAGCGGTTATCAGCGTTTCTGTAAGGATGACTCCGGCGATATGCCGTTTTTCCATACCCAGAATATTATATAGGCCCAGCTCCTTTTTCCGGCGCTTCATCAAAAAGCTGTTGGTGTAAAAGAGAAAGATGGCGGAGAATATGGCTACAATGACAGAACCCAGCTCCATCATTGCTCCGGCGGAGCGGGCCCCGAAAAATTCCGCCTGGGAGCAGCCTATGGTGATGGAGCCGATCATATAGAACATCACCACCATGCCCGCCCCGGAGAGCAGGTAGGGAACGGTAACCCGGTAATTGTTTCTTAGGTTCTGCCAGGCCAGTTTGGGATACAGCTTAAGCATGGGATTCATCCTCCTCCCGGCTGGTGGCTAAAACGGTAAGCGTGTCGGAAATGCTCTGGTACATCTGGTCGTCGGTCTGTTCGCCCCGGTAGATTTGGTGGAACACCTGGCCGTCCTTGATAAACAGCACCCGCCCCGCCCGGCTGGCGGCCTGTACCGAGTGGGTCACCATCAGCACGGTCTGTCCGGCATGGTTGACCTGGGTAAAGATATCCATAATCTGTCCGGCGGACCGGGAATCCAGGGCCCCGGTGGGCTCGTCAGCTAAAATCAGCTGAGGCTGGGTGATCATGGCCCGGGCAATGGCGGTGCGCTGCTTCTGCCCGCCGGAAATTTCATAGGGGAACTTTTCCAGCAGCTCCTCAATCCCCAGGCTCTGGGCAATGGGGTCCAGCCGCTGGCGCATTTCCGGATATTTCTTTCCAGCCAGTACCAGAGGCAGAAAGATGTTGTCCTGCACGGAGAAGGTGTCCAAAAGGTTGAAGTCCTGGAAGACAAAGCCCAGATTGTCCCGGCGGAAAGCGGAGATTTCCTTTTCCTTCAGGCTGACGATGTCCCGCATATTGAGGTACACCTGCCCGGAAGTGGGCTTATCCAAAGCCGCCAGTATGTTCAGAAGGGTGGTTTTACCAGAGCCGGACTCGCCCATAATCGCGGCGAACTCCCCCTGTTCCACGGTAAAGCTCACATCCTGCAGGGCCTGTACCTGCGCCCCGCCCAGACGGTTGGCATATACTTTTTTCAAATGCTCAACATTTAGAAGACTCATATCGGTTTCTCTCCTTTTCGTTTTGCTGCCTTAAGTATATACGCAATTCCTTACAAAATCCATAACTTGGCCTTACAAAACGAAAAGCAAGCTTACAGTATTGTAAGCTTGCCGGAAAGCCGCAGGCCATTGCGGCACAAATTTCCGGCGATGTAAATCAAATCTTTTACGACAGAAATTTTATTGATTTTTCCGGCGGAATATGAGATACTATAAAATTGAAAGAACACTTTATCAGGAGGGATTGTTATGCCAGAGCTTAAAGGCAGTAAGACCGAAGCCAACCTGCTGGCGGCGTTTGCCGGCGAGAGCCAGGCCCGGAACAAGTACACGTATTTTGCCTCAAAGGCCCGCAAGGACGGCTATGTGCAGATCGCTGAAATTTTTCAGGAAACCGCCGACAATGAGAAGGAACACGCGAAAATGTGGTTTAAAATTCTCAATGGCGGCATTGGCGACACCCTGGCGAACTTGAAAGAGGCTGCCGCCGGCGAGAACTATGAGTGGACCGACATGTACGCCGGTTTTGCCAAAACCGCCAAGGAAGAGGGCTTTGACCAGATTGCCGGACTTTTTGAAGGCGTGGCGAAGATTGAAAAGGAGCACGAAGAGCGCTACAGAAAGCTTGCCAAGAATATAGAGGACGGCCTGGTCTTCTCCAAGGACGGCGACGCCATCTGGCAGTGTATCAACTGCGGACACATCTGCATCGGCAAAAAGGCCCCTGAAACCTGCCCTGTCTGTGCCCACCCCCAAAGCTATTTCCGCGTAAAACCCGAAAATTACTAAAATCCCCGAAAGCCCCCGGACGCTACTCCGAGGGCTTTCTCTATAGCAGAAAGTGCGTTGTTGGCTTTTTAGGCTGCGGGAGCTCCGCTCCGCCCCTGTGCGCTGGCTTTGTCAAGTACCTGGGGGTCGTCGCCCTTTGGAAAAGGGGACGAAACCTTTTATCCTAGGCTTCTGTTTTTCAAAAAGTTTGCGGGTGTGGGCAAAGCCCACGACCTTGCCTCAAGCCTTCAGGATTTGCAGTTTGCCAGAAGTGCTGCTCATTTCGATTTTGGTGCTGCCGGAGCCATAGACGCCTTTTCCCTTTTTCTTGGACATATTGCCAGAGAGGGGGAAGTCGCACTGGAAGCCCCCGGAAACAGTGTTATAGCTGGCGGTGAAGCCGTCGTTTTCTGGGAGGATCAGGACGGCCCTGCCGGAAACCGTGCTGAGCTTGACTTTTTCCGGAAGCTGATCCACTTGCAGCTGGGCCTTGCCGGAGGTAGAGCTGATTTGAAGCTTTTCCGCGTTGCCCTGGGCTTTCACGGCGCCGGAGACCGCGCTGAGCTTAGCGGATTCCGCCGCGAAGCCTTCCGCCCGCACCAAGCCGGATACGGAGCTTAATTGCAGGGTTTCTGCGGAAACGCCCTGTGTCTGTAAGGAACCGGACACGGTAGAGAGCTTCATATTTTCGGCGTGGAGGCTGCCCGCCTGAATGTCCCCGGATACTGTAGACACGCTGAAAGCCTCGCCAGAAACCTGGGAAAGAGCAATCCCGGCGGAGATGGAAGAGATTTTTAAACGCCCCATCTGCCCGCAGAGGCTTTGGGGAATCTTCACGGTCAGATGCTTTTCGGGGACGCCCAATCCGCCGAAAGAAAAGCCTTTGTGCGCGTTACGCTGGCGGGCGCTGAACTGAACCACCAGCTCTCGGGCGTCGTGAACAAAAATTTTCATTTTCTGGTTTTCGCTCAAGGGGGACCTGCTGGTTTCGGCCAGCTCTACGTAGTCCCCGTCCCAGGGGAGCAGCTCTACAAAGCCGGAGAGCCAGTTGATATCCAGCTTTTCCAGGGCGGACATTCCGGCGCAGCAGCGGTTGATATACCGGCCGTCCTCGCTCTGCTGGGTCTGTGCGGCGATGGGCTCAAAGTCTTCCAGGTCGCCGTCTTCCTCCTCATCGCCGTCGTCCTCATCGTCCTCGTCCTCGTCTTCTTCCTCGGCCCAATCCTGCCAAGCCTCGTCCAGCTCGCCCAGAGAGTCTTTCAGCTCCTCCATGGCGTCGGAGACTTCCTCCATGGCGTCTTGCACCTCTTCGCTGATCTTGGCCCCGATGCCGCTCATGGCCCGGCTGATTTCCGCGCCGATGTCCCCCAGCCAAGCGCCCCAGCGCTGGGTTTTATCCCGCCAATCCTCCGGCTGCTGGGGGACATTGCCCGCCCCCGCCAGCTTTTGGGCCCGGGCCTCCTCCGCTGCCTGCAAAGCGGCATTGACGGCCTCGTTTACCAGCTGGTTCAGACGCTCTGAGAACTCCGGGCTTCCCGGGGCTGTCTCCCGGTAGATGGCTTCATATCCGGGATTATACACCTCTTCATAGGCCCTGCCGTAAATCTGGCCGTATTCCTCATCTGTCAAGGGCCAAAAGCCGTTGCCGCTGTTGGGCCGGGGCTGTTGGGGCCGCTTGCTTTCCAGGCGCTGCCGGTACTCCTCCTGCCGCTCCTCCAGCCGCCGCTGATACTCCTCCAGCTGCTCTTGGTAGCGCTCCTGTTGTTCCTCTACGCGCTGGTAGTATTCGTCCAACTGTTCCTGATAGCGGTCCAGCCGCTGCTGGTATTCCTCCTGGAATTTCTCAACCTCCTGGTTGTACCGCTCCAGATCCGCCGGGTCGCCGGAAAGCGCCGGGGCAGGAGGCGCGGGCATGGCCGGCGCTGCGGGAGCCG
>CANONE010000078.1 GCA_947567585.1 uncultured Clostridia bacterium
TATATTGTACACCCTTTGCACGGAGCTTTGTTTCTTTAAAAGAAATAAGAAAAATTTTCAGCATAATTTTTCTTTGATGTGGGCGGAATGGCCCGACATTTACCCCCGCCGCCCAAAAGCCACATTTTCCTTGACTTTCCCGCGCCCCCGTGATATAATACGGCCAAAGACAATGATGGAGACAGGTATGCCGCGCCCATGGTCTCAGAGAGCCGGTGGTTGGTGCGAACCGGCGGCGAATGCGCGGCCTGCATCCCTCCTAAGTCGCGAACTGAAAGGGCTGGGGCCTTAGTAGGAGAGCCGGGTCCCGCCGTTATAGGGGAGCTATTGTTGGATAGTGAAATGGGTGGTTAAACGAAGATTTGCTTCGTCCCGTTTTGGGGCGGAGCTTTTTTATTGAAAGGAAGAGGCGTATGAGCAAGTATCAAGAGGTCTCCGCAAATCTGAATTTTGTGGAGAGGGAAAAGGAAACCGTGAAGTTTTGGACAGAGCACGAAATCTTTGAGAAAAGCGTGGAGATCCGCCAGGGAAGCCCAACCTACGTTTTCTACGACGGCCCCCCCACGGCCAATGGCAAACCCCACATCGGCCACCCGGAGACTCGGGCTTTCAAGGATCTGTTTCCCCGCTACCAGACCATGAAGGGGAAGATGGTCCCCCGCAAGGCCGGCTGGGACACCCACGGCCTGCCTGTGGAGCTGGAGGTGGAAAAGCTCCTGCACATCAACGGCAAGGAGCAGATTGAAGAGTACGGCATCGCCCCCTTTATTGAAAAGTGCAAGGAGAGCGTGTGGAAGTATAAGGGCATGTGGGAAGATTTCTCCAAGGCCATCGGCTTCTGGGCGGATATGGAGCGCCCCTACGTCACCTACGACAACAGCTTTATCGAGTCGGAATGGTGGGCCCTCAAGCAGATTTGGGAAAAAGGGCTGCTGTATAAGGGCTTTAAGATCGTGCCCTACTGCCCCCGCTGCGGCACGCCCCTCTCTTCCCACGAGGTGGCCCAGGGCTATAAGGACGTGAAGGAACGCTCGGCCATAGCCCGCTTTAAGTGTAAGGAAGAGGACGCTTACATCTTGGCTTGGACCACCACGCCCTGGACTCTGCCTTCTAACGTGGCCTTGTGCGTCAATGCCAAAGAGGACTATGTAAAGGTGAAGCACAGCACTGAAGCAGGCGAGTCCACCTATTATCTGGCCGCCGCTTTATGCGACGCCGTGCTGGGCGAAGGCAGCTATACCGTCCTGGAAACATATAAGGGCGCTGATTTGGAAAACAAGGAGTACGAACCCCTGTTTGACTTTGTCAGCCCCAAGGAGCGCTGCTGGTACGTGGTATGCGACGACTATGTGACCCTGACCGACGGCACCGGCGTGGTGCATATCGCCCCGGCCTTTGGCGAAGACGACGCCAAGGTGGGCCGCAAATACGGCCTGCCCTTGGTGCAGCTGGTGGACCAGAAAGGCCAGATGACGTCTGAGACCAAGTGGCCCGGCGTGTTCTGCAAGGACGCGGACAAAGAAATCCTCAAGGACCTGGAAAGCCGGGGCCTGCTGTTCAGCGCCCCGAAATTCGAGCACAGCTACCCCTTCTGCTGGCGCTGCGACACGCCCCTGATCTACTACGCCCGGGAGAGCTGGTATATTGAAATGACCAAGGTGAAGGACCAGCTTATCCAGAACAACAACACAGTCAACTGGCTGCCCGAAAGCATTGGCAAGGGCCGCTTTGGGGACTGGCTGGAAAACCTGCAGGACTGGGCCGTCAGCCGCAACCGGTACTGGGGCACGCCGCTGAACATCTGGGAATGCGAATGCGGCCACCGCCACGCTGTGGGCAGCATTGCCGAGCTGCGGGAGATGTCCCCCAACTGCCCGGAGGATATTGAGCTGCACCGGCCCTTTGTGGACCAGGTTACCATCGCCTGCCCCCACTGCGGCAGACAGATGCGCCGGGTGCCGGAGGTGATCGACTGCTGGTTTGACAGCGGGGCCATGCCCTTTGCCCAGCACCACTACCCCTTTGAGAACAAGGAACTGTTCGAGAGCCAGTTCCCGGCGGAGTTTATCTCCGAGGCCGTGGACCAGACCCGGGGCTGGTTCTACTCCCTGCTGGCCATTTCCACCCTGCTGTTCGGCAAGGCGCCCTATAAAAATGTGCTGGTGCTGGGCCATGTGCTGGACGAGAACGGTCAGAAAATGAGCAAGTCCAAGGGCAACGCGGTGGACCCCATTGCCGTTCTGGACAAATTCGGGTCCGACTCTCTGCGCTGGTACTTCTACACCACCTGCGCCCCCTGGCTGCCTAAGCGCTTTTCAGAGAAAGCTGTGATAGAGGGCCAGAAGAAATTCTTCTCCACCCTGTGGAACACCTACGCTTTCTTTGTGCTCTACGCCAATATTGACGGATTTGACCCCACCCAGTACCGACTGGAAGACTGTGGGCTGACCGTCATGGACCGCTGGCTGCTTTCCCGGCTGAACAGCACGGTAAGGGAGGTGGACGCGCAGCTGTCCCAGTACCATGTGCCGGAGACGGCCCGGGCTTTGCAGGACTTTGTAGACCAGCTCTCCAACTGGTACGTCCGCCGCAGCCGGGAGCGCTTCTGGGTACAGGGAGAGGCCGGCGACAAGACGGCGGCCTATATGACGCTGTATACCGCCCTGGTGACGGTAGCAAAGCTGCTGGCGCCCCTGGCCCCCTTTATCAGCGAGGATATCTACCGGAACCTGGTGTGCTCGGTAGATAAGGGCGCGCCGGAGAGCGTGCATCTGTGCGGGTACCCGGTGTGCGACGCCAGCCTGGTGGACGAAAAGCTGGAACAGGATATGGACGAGGTCTTGAAAGTGGTAACGCTGGGCCGCGCCGCCCGGAATCAGGCCAATATCAAAAACCGCCAGCCTCTCGCCCGCCTGTATACGGACGCGGACCCCAGTCTCGGCGGACTCTACCAAGACATTATCCGGCAGGAACTGAATGTAAAGGACATTGCGTTTTTAAGCGATATGTCCGCGTTTACCGCTTACAGCTTTAAGCCGCAGCTGAAGCTTTTGGGCAAAAAGCTGGGCAAGCGCCTGGGGGCCGTCCGGCAGGCCCTACAGGAATTGGACGGCTCGGCCGCCAAGAAGCAGCTGGATACCCAGGGCGCTTTAACCCTTGCTCTGGAAGACGGCCAGGTCAGCTTGACCCCAGAGGAGCTGCTGATTGAAACCAGCCAGAAGGAGGGTTACACCTCCGTCTCCGACCGGGGCCTGACCGTGGTGCTGGACACCGCCCTAAGCCAGGAACTGGTAGAAGAGGGCTTTGTCCGGGAGATTGTCAGCAAGCTCCAGTCCATGCGCAAGGACGCGGGATTTGTGGTAACGGACCATATCCGGGTCAGCCACCAGGGCAGCTCCAAAATTGAGGAAATCCTGAAAAGGAACGAAGCATCCATTTTGGGGGACGTTCTAGGTGAAAGCTGCGCCTACGGCCAGCTGGCCGGATACACCGCCGAATGGGACGTAAACGGCGAAAAAACCAGTTTCGGCGTAGAAAAGTGTTAATCATTAACCTACTCTCATTCTTTCAGTGAGTATGACGGCGGCCCTCCCGCTGTCCGGCTGCCAGTCTCCTTTGGCAGCCGGCGGCGAAAGGGCCGCTGTTTTCTCTATCCTGGGATTCTCTCCCTACGGTATCCCTAATGCAGCAGAATCACGGTATGGAATAGCTTGGTGTTTGCATCATACCGCTGCTGTAGGGTGCCGCCATATTTTTTTACCGTCCCCCGGATGCTCTTTAGGCCGGCGCCATGCCGTTCTTTATCAGCCTTCCAGGTGGCAAAGCCCCCCATTCCGTCGCTTTCAGGGGGAGTCCGGCAGGTATTTACCAGGGAGATAAGAACGCTGCCGCCCGGCCGCTTGTCCACCAGCAGCTCCATGTCTGGTTCGGCGGAACCCTCGGCGGCCTCCACCGCGTTTTCCAGCAGATTCCCAAACAGGGAGGTGATCTCGCTCTGCATCAAAAAGTCAATGGATTGGTCCCGGACATCCGCCGCAAAGCCAATCCCTTTCCCTTCGCACACCTCCTTGTACCGGCACAGGACCACATCCAAAATATGGTTGCCGCACACCCGCACCTTGTTTTGCAGCGCCGGCGATTTTTCCAGCTCCTCCACATAGCGGGATACCGCCTCCGGCTCCCCCGCCAAATCCCGGATGGTGTCCAGGTGCTTGCGGATATCGTGAATCAGCACCCGCTGCCTGTCGTACTGCTCTTCTAAGGCCCGGTAATAGTCCGCCTCCGCCTGCTCCTTTTGAAGCATGAGCTGCTGAGAGAGCTTTTGCCGGTTCATCTGTTGGCTATAGCGAAAGCCGCCGTAGATAAAGGCGTTGTCAATCAGTAAAATCAAAAGGCCCGCCAGCAAAAAGGAACCTACCGTCAGCTTTAAGCCGGTAATCATGGCGGTGTAAGCCATAATCAGCAAAATAAAGAGGGTTGTCAGAGAAAAGCAGGTAAGAAGAAGGGCGGCGGGCCGGCTGTCCCCTGCGGCGGGGCCGTCTCCGGCCAGGCGGGCGCATATTTTCGCGTAGACCCAGTAGAGCCCCTTGCCGCAGAGGGCTAAAATCAGAAAGCCCAGCAGGAAAGCCATTGTCTCTTTCATCAGCGCATCGCCTCCACGTAAAGCATATAGGTTTCCTTAAAATCCTTATACCGCCGACGGGCTAAATAGGCGGAAACCTCCGTGCCGTCCGGCAGGCCCAGAGTAATGAGGTTGGGTGAAAAGCCGCGGACATATTTCATATTGATAATGAAGCTCCGGTGGGTGCGGTAAAAGCTGCCGATTTCCAAAAGCCCCTCCCAGTGCTTTACCGGCTGTACGGCCGCGTATTCCCGGTCCACTGCCCGAACCGTCACCTTATGCCCCTGGGCCTCTACCATCACAATTTCATCGGCATACCGGGTGACCGTCTCCCCTGGGCTCTCTATCAGCACCGGGCGGGTATCCACGCTGAGCTGATAGAGGGCCTCCTTCATATTCCGGAACAGGCGCTTAGGGTCCAGGGGCTTGGAAAGGTAGCGGAAAACGTGGAACTTCATGGCCTCGTCCAGGTAGTCGGCATACGAAGTCACGATAAAAATCTTTGCGTAGGGGTTCCGGGCCTGAAGCCGCGCTCCCACCTGAATGCCGGTAATCCCAGGCATTTCCACATCCAAGAAGGCTATCTCAAAGCGGGGAGCGGCAGGAAGGTCCTCCTGGGCCAAAAGGGCTTCGCCGCTGGTATAGGCGGCGTAGGTTGGCGCGGGGAGATGGGCGGACTCAAAAAACGCCTGCAAATAGGCGGTAAGTTCCTGCAAAGCGGCTGGCTCGTCGTCGCAGAGCAAGATGCGCATGGGATCCCTCCTTCAAAAACCATTCTCAAAAACATTATAAACGAAAAGACTGGTTTTGTCACGAGGCATTTTGCGGCAGGCTGGGTATAGGGCTATTGGACGGGGGCCAGCTCGTAGACTTCGGTGAACTGCTTTTTCCGTTCCGGAGTCAAGTGATGGCTGACCAAAATCAGGGTGAGCTTTGGGTTTTCCAGCAGGCTTTTTTCCACAATGTCCGCGTTTTTCTGGTCCAGCGCGCTGGTGCCCTCGTCCACCAGAAGAATGGAACGGTTGTGGATCAGCGCCCGGGCAATGGCTACCCGCTGCTTCTGCCCGCCGGAAAGATTGCCGCCCTCCTCTCCCACCTGGGTTTCCAGACCCTCCGGCATAGACGCCAGGTCGTCCATAAGAGCGCTGTCGCGGACAGCCTTTTGCAGCTGGTCCTCGGTAAAGCTTTCTCCCAAGGTAATATTGTCCCGGATAGTGGAATTAAAAAGGAAGACATTTTGCTCTATATAGCTCATCTGGCCCTGGAGCTGCTCCAGGGTGAAGCCTCTGGCGTCCTTGCCGTCAAAGCGGATCGCCCCGCTATAGTCCGGCAGCCAGCCCAGCAGGAGCTTGAGCAGAGTGGACTTCCCGCAGCCGGAGGGGCCGGTAAGGGCATACTTGCCGCCTTGCTTGAATTCCATGGACAGGCCCTGCAAGACCGGCCTGTTCTCATACTGAAAGGAAAGGTTCTCCAGGCTGATGGTCCTTTGCACAGTCGCCGGCCCGGTCCGTGCCGCCTTTGCCTCCTCCCCGCAGAGTACGATCTTCTCAAAATAGGGCCTGGCGGAGGAAAAAGACAGAAACAGCCCCGCTATGCTGCCCAAAGCGTTGGAAAGCATGCTGCAAAGGTTCCCGCCCGCCGCCAGAGACCCGGCCTGGGTATGCCCCCAGATAGCCAGAAGGCCCACCAGCCCGGTGATCAGCCCCTGGCAGATTACATTGAGGCAGCCTATCCCGGCCCAGGCGACGCCCTTCACATAGCCCAGCCGGAAGCGGGGCTTTTCAATCTGGTCGCTGGCCCGCTGGACGCCCTGGGTGAACCGCTTTTCCCGAGCGAAGAACCGCAGCACGTCCCAGCCGGAGAGCAGGTCCTTTAGGCTTCCGGTGGCGGCCGCTTGCTCCTGGGCGCAGACCTCTCCCAGCCGCTCCATGCGCTTATTAAAAAGCTGGGGAAGGAACAGCATCACCACGGTGGTTACCAGCGCCGCCAGGACCAAAGACCAGTGGATGGTCAGCATCGCCAGCACGCTGAACACCGACATGGCTATCATCTGTACCAGCTGGAAAAAGGGGTTCCAGGCCAAATTCTCTATCTGGTTTACATCATTGGTGAACCGGGAGAGATATTCGCCGGTGGCCGCGCTGTGATACGCCTGGTGGTCCATGCGGAGTAAAGTGGCGGCCATGTCGTCCCGGACAGCGTTATTCAGCTTGCGGATGGCCCGGGCCTTAAAGAGATCCGTCAGAATGTTGACGCCCATCAGGCTGAACCAGACCGCCATCAGCAAAAGCATCCATCCAAGCAGCCCGTCCAGGTCTCCCAGAAACACGCTCTGAAAAGCCTGGGCCATCACCAGGCTGGCGGCGGCCTGTCCCCCGCAGACCACCAGCATAGGCAGAACCGCCAGCAGAACCGGGCGGTAGAATCTTTTAAGATAATGTGTTAAAGCGGCGCTGTCTTTATTTCCCTTCCTGTCTTTTTTCATGGCTTTCACCCTCCCGCCTTTTCCATCTTTCCCCCCGCAGCAGCGGGTCCTCGTCGTCATAGAAATAGATATAGTTAAAGCCTGTCTGCATAAAGCTCTGGGCGGTATACAGCAGGGGGACCAGGTTGATGGGTTCCACCAGCTGGTAGGCTTTGACCTCGCCTTCCTCCAGTTCCAGCTTCGTGGACCACAGAACTTTGTGCTCCTCCAGTTCGTCCAGCAACCCTATTACCGTCTCCAAGGGCATGTCCAGCCGCCTTGCCACTACGATGGGAATAAAATACTGGGGCTTTCTGCGGTACAGCTCCTCCAGCAGCTCCAGGCATCCGGGCTTTGCCAGCAGCGCGAAAAGCCGGCGGAATTTTTCCATGGGGGCCAAATAAGCGGCATAGCCCTCCTTGGGCTCGGGCCAGAGGGTAACAAAGCTCAGATCCTCCGCATGGACGTCCAGCAGAGCCCCGCCTCCGCCCCGAATCTGTGTGTACATGATCTGCTTTTTTTCATTGGAGCCAGCCCAGCAGGACTTAATATAGCTCATCTCTGGCATCTCGACGCTGACGGGGTAAAAGCAGCCAATAGACGACCACACCAATCTGCAAAGCCGCGGCATCCGCTCCTTTTCCGGAAAGGAACGGAGCCAGCGGCCCACAGCTTCCTCCACGTTAAGCTTCTCCGCGCCGTCCAGTCCGAAAAGCCGGTCTACCGTAACCCCCAGCCTGTCCGCCAGCACAGGCAGCAGCTCCACATCCGGCGCGCCCCCCTTCTCCCACTTGCTGACCGCCTGGGCGGAAACCCCCGCCATCTGCCCCAGCTGTTCCTGGGTCAGTCCCCGCTCCCTGCGAAGGGCGGCAATGTTTTCGTTTAGCAAACCTGCCATCCTCTCACCTCATTTCACTTATTGATTGTATTGTATCAAAAATATCAGTTGAATTCAATGAACGTATTTTTGCATAAACACAACCATTGGTTGAATTCTGCCTTTTCCAGGGTTCTCAACGCTCTATCACCCGCCGCCATATGGCCCGCCATACTGCGTGATAATCATCTTGGCCAGCTTCGGGTTGGTGTTCTTGATTCTTACCGGGTATTGCAGGCGTTTCTCATATACAAACATCAGTCATTCGCCTCCTGTTCCCAGGGCCAAGGGCCGCTGATCCAGGCCCACCGGCTGGTATCCTGGCTGGTCTCTCCCAGAGGGCCGAATTTTTCCTCAAACTCCTTTACCATCCTGTCCAGCCGCTGCCGGTACTCCTCCAAGCGGCGGGCGGCCTCGCAATTATTGGGGTGCGTGTCCAAAAACAGATGCAGCTCCCAGCAGGCGAACCGCATGGCGTCCAGCCTGCGGCGCATGGCCATCTCTGTGCTCTCGCTCACCGGGGCTCGCCCCCTCTCCTGCCATAGAAGGGCTTATCCAGCACCGGGAACAGGGTACCCGCGTCCAGAGCCCGCTCCGCGCTGTGCAGCGAGCTGCTCCATTGCTGGTAAGGCACGTAGGCCATTGCCGGCACAGGGTCGGCCGGCAGCGGGGTCGGGTCTTCCCCGCAGGGTTGACCGTTGAAATCGTCTGCCATATCTCTTTGCTCCTTTCACTTATTATGGGGATTGTCCCCGGTAACAGGATATGCAAGGCGGGAGAGAATGTGCCTTTTGCAAAAGAAAAAGCCCCCCAATGGGGAGCTTTTGTAACGCATAACTATGAGAACCTGAATTTGCGGAATATCCGTCTCTGACGAAGGCTTACTCCAGGTCCCGGGCGGGGCGGCGGCTTTATTTGGGAGCCAGGGCGCAGCCTTTTAGCCCCGGCCGAATTTTTCAAATTTTAAGGAGCGGGGGATAAAGCGCTTGATGGCGTCCATAAGGTCCTCGTCGGGATTGAATACCACCAAGGTTTTGCCGGTCTTGCCGCTGCGGACGATCATATACCAGGAATCCCGGCGGTCGGCAAATTGCGTGGCAAAAACGCGGGCGTCAAAGGAGCGGGTTTTTAGCCGCGCCTCATTCTCCTGATACTTGCCGATGTCCTCGCAGGAATCGCATTCAAAGGAAGTCATCCGCTTACGGGCGGCCCGGTTCATGATCTTGTCCACCGTGACAAAGCCGTTGGTGAGGCTGTATTCATATTCCAGCAGCCGCATGGAAATCAGCTTGTACGCTCCAAAGACCGCGCCGGCCACAGCCAGCAGGGTAACCATCGGCATGGCGATCATCAGCATCCCCACAACAAAGCCTATAAGACTGACTATCACAACTCCCGCGACAGCGGCCAGGACGATCAATATATCCGCGCCCTCAAACTTTTTTTTAACCATCCGTTCTATAAAAACATCATTCATGGCGGGTTCCTTCCCCAGAATCAAAT
>CANONE010000079.1 GCA_947567585.1 uncultured Clostridia bacterium
TGGCGTCCAGAATCTTGGTGACAACGAAAGCCTGGTCGGCGGTGACGAACAGCTCGCCTTCGCCCTTGAGAGCCTTCACCCAGATATCATGCTCCTTGGAAAGGGGAGCGGGGCCCTGGCTGAAGCCGGGAATATAGCCGCGAACCTGATCGCCGACCCAAGAAATGGTCTGCTGGTTGGCAATCACATGGTTCAGGCGTACACGGCCTTCCAGGGTATCCAAGCCGCCCTTGGTGCCGCACAGCAGCACATGAGCCTGGTTGTCGCAGCCAGCCTTCTCGGCCATGTTCATGGCCCAGGAAGCGCGCAGGTTGATGACGGCGCCGTTCTTCATCTTGATGTGGCCTACAGCGGAATCCTCCACGTCATAGGTCTCGTTGTTCCAGGGATCGGGATCGCCCATCCAGTTGTTCTGGCCCTGATGCTCGGGATCCAGGAGGCGGCCCAGCTTCTCAAAGGAAGTGCCGACTACATAGTCAACGTCATAGTTGTTCATCATGAACAGGGTGTTGTCCAGCGCATGGGTGCCGATGTCGATGAGGGGGCCGCCGCCCTGCTTGGACTTGTCGGTGAACACGCCCCAGGTAGGTACGCCCCGGCGGCGCAGGTAGGTAGCCTCGGCGTAGTAGATGTCGCCCAGCCAGCCGTCGGCGACGACCTTGCGGGCCACGTTGTTCTCATGGAAATGACGGTACTGGTAGCCGATGGTCAGCATCTTGCCGGTGCGGTCCCGGGCGTCCAGCATCTTCTGGGCGTCTTCGGGGGTAGCGGCCATGGGCTTCTCGCACAGAACATGCTTGCCAGCCTCCAAAGCGGCCACGGTGATTTCACAGTGGGCGATGTTGGGGGTCAGAACATGCACGGCGTCGATGGTGGGGTCGGCCAGCAGCTCATGATAGTCGGTATATACTTTGGCGTCGGGAGTGCCGTACTCTTTGGCGGCCTTCTCGGCGCGCTCGGGGATCAGGTCGCAGAAAGCGCACAGGTCAACATGCTCGGTCTGCTGAGACATGCCGGGCAGGTGCTTCTGGTTGGCGATACCGCCGCAGCCGATAAATCCGATCTTTAATTTGGCCATGGGAATCATCCTCCTAATTTTTACATGCTTGAGCATGAGATTACGCTACCATTTTATAACATTCCTGGGCAAATGTAAAGGGCTTTTTGTAAAATTTCATAAAATCTTTTTGCGTCTGCGCCGGAGTTATGTAAATTGGGTCTGTCTTCGAACAATCTCCGCGTCCGCCGCTGGGAAAACTGCTTAATATTCGCGGGGCTATTTATCCATCCGCAAATTCATTTCAAACCGCTCGAAAAAGCCGATCAGCCGTCCCTCTGCATCCCGCACGGGCTGCATGTAGATGCGTTGGTTGCGCAGGTTCACTCCCACAAAGATTTCCTTGCCGTCGCTTTTCATCTTTTCATAAGCGGCCTCAATGCGCTGCCGGGAGCTCTCCTTGTCGTGGCAGCTGAAGAGGCTCTTGCCAATGAGGCAGGAGTAGCCCCGCTCCTGATAGTAATGATATTGGGCGTAGCGGTTCATATACCGGATGACAAAATCTCCGTCCACAAACACCACGGGGTAGGGGAAGCTGTCCAGAATCCCCCTGAGAATGGTAAGTTCGTCCATGGCTTCCTCCATCAATACTGCCGCCCCCAGTAGACCATATGCTTGGCGGGCTTGCCGCAGCAGGCGCATACATCGGAGATGTGCTCCTCCTCAAAGGGGATGCACCGGCTCTTCACGCCGCCGGTCTCCTCCTTGAGCTGGTCCTCGCAGGCGCTGTCGCCGCACCACATGGCCTTGATGAAGCCGGGCTTATTCTGGGCAATGTCCAGAAACTCCTCATGGTTATGGGCCGCGAAGGTCTTCTGCGCCAGGTTCTCCTGGGCTCTAAAAAGCATGCTGTCGTGGATAACGTCCAGCCCGTAACGGACGGCTTCTTCCAGTTCGTCCAGATTCTGGGTGTATTTTTCTCCCGTGTCCCGGCGGACCACAACGCATTGGTTCTGTTCTATATCCCGGGGTCCCAGTTCTATGCGAATGGGCACCCCCTGCATCTCATACTGGGCGAACTTCCACCCGGGGGAGTTGTCGCTGTCGTCCAGCTTGACCCGGAAATGCTCGCTGAGCCGGTCCCGCAGCTCCGCCGCCTTTTCCAAAACGCCGGGCTTGTGCTGGGCGATAGGCACGATTACCACCTGGATGGGGGCAATCCGGGGGGGCAGCACCAGGCCGTTGTCGTCCCCGTGGACCATAATCACCGCGCCGATAAGCCGGGTGCTCATGCCCCAGGAGGTCTGGAAGGGGGCGTGGAGCTGGTTGTCCCGGCCGGTGAAATTGATGCCAAAGGCTTTGGCAAAGCCGTCCCCGAAGAAGTGGGTGGTGCCCCCCTGCAAAGCCACGCCGTTGTGCATCATGGGCTCCAAGGTGTAGGTGGCCTCTGCTCCGGCGAATTTTTCCTTTTCAGTCTTCTTGCCCACTACCGGGGGGATGGCCAGGGCGTCCCGGTAGACCTCCTCGTACACCCGCAGCATCTTCAGGGTGAATTCCTCCGCTTCTTCGGCGGTCTCATGCATGGTATGGCCCTCCTGCCACAGGAATTCCATGCCCCTGAGGAAAGGCCGGGTGGTCTTCTCCCAGCGCACCACGGAGCACCACTGGTTGTAGAGCTTGGGCAGGTCCCGGTAGGAGTGGATTTTCTTCTGGTAGTGCTCGCAGAACAGTACCTCGCTGGTAGGGCGGATGTAGAGCTTTTCGCTGAGCGCCTCGCCGCCGCCCTGGGTGACTACCGCGCACTCCGGGGCAAAGCCGTCGATGTGGTCCTTTTCCTTTTGCAGCAGGCTTTCGGGGATGAGCATGGGCATGCAGACGTTCTGCACTCCCAGCTTTTTAAAGCGGGCGTCCATCTCCCGCTGGATGTTTTCCCAAATGGCGTAGCCGTAGGGCTCGTACACAATGCAGCCCTTTACGCTGGAATAATCCGCCAGCTCCGCCTTTTTCACCACGTCCGTGTACCATTGGGCGAAGTCCACGTCCATGGAGGTGATGTCCTCTACCATCTTTTTCTGTTGTGCCATATCCATCGTCCTTTCCGATTGCTTACGATACTTTCCCATTATAGCGGTAATAAGACGTTTTTGCAAGGAATTTATAGAAAAAGCCGGCGGCTGTTCCGGCGGTAAATCCGGGAAAGAAAAAGCCCCCTGCCATCAGGGAGCTTTTTCAGCTATTTTACGAACCCCAGCTCGTTGCCGTCCGGGTCCGCTATGGTAAACTTTCTGGAGCCCCAGGGGGTGTCCCATAGAGGCTCTATCACTGTGACCTTATCCTTCAGCTGTTCCCACAAGGCGTCCACATCCTCCACCGCAAAGTTGGTCCGGCCTCCATGATAAACGCCGCCATGCTCCGTCTGGCCGATGGAAAAGGTGGCTCCCCCGCCCTCCGGCCCCAGGAAGTCGTAATAGTTCGGGTTGTCCTTTGGCCAGCGTCCGCCTATCTCAAACCCCAGCGTCTGGGTATACCACTCCAGAGAGCGGGCCAGGTCGCTGCACCCCAGCTTAATGTGTTCCACGCTTATTTTCATATTTTAGCCCTCCTTACAGAATCAGCGCGGTGCTGCCGTCCGGGTCCCGGAAGGCCAGCTCTTGGCCGCCCCAAACAGCGGTCCTGGGCGGGTCGATAGCAAAACCCTTGGCCTCAAGCTCCCTGTAGGTCTTCTGCACATCCTTGGAATTCAGCACAATGGTGGCAAATCCCGTCGTGGATTTCCCCCAGACATTCTCGTCCCAGCAGCAGGCATAGCCGCCTTTCTCTGGGCCGCCGACGTTCCACCCGTCATAGCAGTCGTTTTCCGCGAACCCCGGGGCCCTGATGGCGCGGTCAAAATCCGTCAGGGCCTTCGGGTCCTTTGAGCGGATGTTGACGCATTGGAAATTCAGAGCCATACTCTCGTTCCTTTCTGAGTAAGAAATACTATCAACGCCATGATACCACGCCAAACATGACTGCGGACTGTCGTGTTTCCCGAAAGCCTCGAGAAAAAACAAAAAGCCCGGGCATGAGTCTGCCGCGGGCTTTTAAAACGGGGCTCAATCTTTGGTGTGGCTCTCGATGTACTCTACCAGCGCCCCTACCGTTTTAATGTTTTCCACTTCCTCGTCCGGAATCTCTACCTCGAAATCGTCCTCAATGGTCATCAGAAGGTCTACCACGTCCAGAGAATCCGCCCCCAGATCGTCTTCCAGCAGGGTTTCAGCGGTGATCTCGCTTTCCTCAACGCTGAACTGCTCGCTGAGGATTGCCTTGATTTTGTCTAATACCATTTTTAGTGCCTCCTAAAGTTTGGAATTTTCGTTTTGCTCTTCCGGCAAGCCGCCTGGGGATATGGACAAAGCCGGGTACCTGTGGTATAATCGCCGTATGGCGGGCCGTCCCCTGTAAGCGGTCTCAAAAGAAGCTCCCCTATAAAGCTGCCGGTCTTATCTCTCATTTTATTTACCGCGGCCTGCTTTGTCAACTATGAATTGAAAAATTTTCCATTCTGTCTAAGGAAAATCAAGGAGGAAACCCTGTGATTATACAAAAAGCGGCGGTGATCGGCCACCCCATTGGTCATACTATGTCGCCTTTTATCCAAAAAAGGCTCTTTGCCCTTTCCGGCATTCCTATGGAATACCAGGTGCTGGACGTGCCCAACCTGGAAGAGGCGCTGCCGGTTCTGCGCTCTCTGGACTGCTTCAACATCACCATTCCCCATAAGAGCGGCATTATACCTTATCTGGAGGATATGTGCGAGAGCGCGAAGCTGTGCGGCTCGGTGAACACGGTGAAGGTTGTGGGTGGTAAGCTCCACGGCTTCACCACCGACGGCGCCGGCGCGGCGGTGTCCCTGGCCATACACGGTCTGAATTTCCACAGGCGCGTGCTGATTTTGGGCAACGGCGGCGCGGCCCGGGCCATAGCTTTTCAGGCGGCCATACAGCGGCCGGATTTTGACATTACCATAACCCACCGGGAGGGCTCCTATGAAAAGGCGCTGGCTCTGGCGAACCGCCTGGGGGACTTCGCCCGGCGGCGGGGTGACAAAAACTTCCTGGTCCGGGTGATGAGCTATCAAGAGCTGGAGGAGGACAGGGCCGGACGGTATGGGCTGCTGGTGAACACCACCAGTGTGGGCATGTATCCCCATGTGGACGCCTGCCCGGTCAGCGAAACGGTGGTAGGCCGCTGTGAGGCGGTTTTTGACGCGGTATTTAATCCCGGAGAAACCAAGCTGATGCGTTTGGCCCGGCAGCAGGGAGTCAGGGCCATAGGCGGTATGGGGATGCTGGTGTGTCAGGCGGCGTATTCCCACAAAATATGGTATGACACGGAGTTTGACCCCCAGGACCTTTTGCGGCTGATTCCGGAGGCCCAGTGGGAGATGGAAAGGCTGTTTGGAGGGAAGGAAACATGAGCGGAAATATCATTCTCTGCGGTTTTATGGGCTGCGGTAAGACCAGCGTAGGCCGCCGGGCCGCCAAGGTACTGGGCCGCCGTTTCTGCGACCTGGACCAGTACATTGAGGAGCAGGCGGGAATGGCCGTCAAGGAGATCTTCGCCCGGTACGGAGAAGCGGGTTTTCGGGAGCGGGAAGCCAGGGCGGTGAAAGCGGTGGCGGGCCGGAATGGGCTGATTATCGCCAGCGGCGGCGGAACCGTGCTTTCCAGGGAAAACGTAGAAGCCTTTCATGAGCAGGATGGAGTCATCGTCTTTCTGGACGCGCCCCTGGCCGCCCTGCAGGAGCGGTTAAAGCGGGACAAGAAGCGCCCCCTTTTGCAGGTCCCGGACCGCCGCCGGGTGATCGCCCAGCTTCATGCCCAGCGCGCGCCCCTTTATCAGGCGGCGGCGGATATCATAGTAGACGCGGGCGCCCCGCCGCTGACGGTGGCCAACCGCGTGGCCGAGGCTGTCCGGGAAAAAAGGACTTGACAGCCAGCGGGCCGGGATGTATAATCAAGAAAACCATCTATCGTTTTTAGGGAGCCGTTATGAAAATTTCCCATGCGAAACAGCCTTATTATAATTGCTTTAGCCTGCGATTTACACTGCGGGCTTTCTTTGCGTGGAGAAATATGGCCGGCTTCCCTTTTTTCCGTTGCCCTAGGCGGCTATTGCCGGGGCTGGTGTAAAAAGGATATGGGTTTTGCGCGGGTTAGCCTGTGCGCTTATGCGGAGCCGGAATCGGCCCCGCTTTTTTGTTGCCTGTCATTTAGAAAACTTTAGGAGAGTGAAGAACATGATTATCGTATTAAAGCCCAATCAGACGCGGGAGAAGGTGGACGGCTTTATGAAGAAGCTGACCTCTTCTTATGATGTGCAGGTGAACACCTGGGTAGGCGCTTCCAGCACGGTTTTGGGATTGATTGGAGATACCACCGCCATTGACGACGAGTACATTGCCGCTCAGGATGTGGTGGAGTCTGTGCGCCGGGTGCAGGAGCCCTACAAGAAGGCCAACCGGAAGTTTCACCCGGAGGATACCGTCGTCACGCTGCCGGGGGGGCAGCAGATCGGCGGGGGCGGCTTAGCGCTGATTGCCGGGCCCTGTTCGGTGGAAAGCGAAGAGCAGATCTGCGGCATTGCCCGGCGGGTGCAGGCCAGCGGGGCCCAGTTCCTGCGGGGCGGGGCCTTCAAACCCCGGACCTCTCCCTACGCCTTCCAGGGCATGAAGGCCGAGGGGCTGGAGCTGTTGTCCGAGGCCAAAAGAAAGACGGGCCTGCCCATTGTTACGGAGATCATGAGCATGGAGCACCTTCCCCTGTTTGAGGATGTGGATATCATCCAGGTGGGAGCCCGGAATATGCAGAATTTCGAGCTTTTAAAGCGGCTGGGCAAGCTCCATAAGCCCATTCTATTAAAGCGGGGGCTGGCCAATACCATAGAAGAGCTCCTGATGAGCGCCGAATACATTATGGCCGAGGGCAACGAACAGGTGATCCTCTGCGAGCGGGGCATCCGCACCTATGAGACCATGACCAGGAACACTTTGGACATCTCCGCTGTGCCGGTGATCAAGCGGCTGTCCCATCTGCCTGTTATTGTGGACCCCAGCCATGCCAGCGGGATCAACTGGCTCATTGAGCCCTTAGCGGTTTCCGCAGCCGCTATTGGCGCGGACGGGCTGATTATCGAGGTACACAACGACCCCAGCCATGCCTTGTGCGACGGGGCCCAGTCCATCACTCCGGACCAGTTCGAGGCCCTGGCACAAAAGGTGAACCGGCTGCATGACATGGTACATGCCTTATGAAAATTATTGTGGTGGGCTTGGGATTAATCGGCGGTTCTATTGCCAAGGCTTTGAAGCAGAACACGGCCCACGTGGTGCTGGGAATCGACGTGGACGAGGACTCTCTTCTGGACGCCTGTTCCTGTGGCGCCCTTGACGGCAAAGCGGATACGGAAGACCTAAAAACGGCGGATCTGGTCTATCTGTGCGTTTACCCCCAGGCGGCGCTGGCCTTTGCCGGAAAATTCGGCCCGCTTTTGAAAGAGGGCTGCGTCCTAACGGACACCTGCGGCGTTAAGGGCGTTGTATGCCAGGGGATGGAGGCGCTGCCAGGACGTTATAGCTTTGTGGCAGGGCATCCCATGGCGGGGAAGGAACGCAGCGGGTTTTCCGCCAGCGACCCCAGTATTTTTGTGGGGGCTTCCTATATTATAGCGGACACTGGCGCGCCGGACAGGGCGGTACGCACCGTGGAGGACTTGGCCCGCAGCATGGGCTTTGGGCGGGTTGTGCATACCACGCCCCGGCGTCATGACCAGATGATCGCCTTTACCTCCCAGGCCCCCCATGTTCTGGCCTGCGGATATGTCATGAGCCCCCGCTGCCCAGAGCACCAGGGCTTTTCCGCCGGGAGCTACCGGGACGTTTCCCGGGTAGCCAATATCAACGACGCTCTATGGAGCCGCCTTTTCCTGGATAACCGGGAAGCGTTGGTAGAAGAGCTGGACGAGCTTCAAAGGAATATCGGCGCCATTCGGGACGCGGTAGCCTCCGGCCAGGAGGAACAGCTGCGCCGCCTGCTGCAAAAGGCCGCCGGCATAAAGCGAAGGTTCGGATAAGGGCGCGGGACGGCAAAACCTGTTTATCAGGCGTCTCGCGGCCTTTAGTGAAAGGAGAGTCCATATGGTAATAGATGTAAAAACCCAGCGTCCCTATGAGGTGACGGTGGAAAACGGAGCGATGGGGAAGGTGGGGGAGATTGCCGTCCGGCTGAAAAAGCCTGGGACAAAGGCAATGCTGATCAGCGAGACCCATGTGATGCCCTTATATGGAGAGCGTGTGCTGGCTTCCCTGGAAGCGGCGGGGTTTCAGACGGCAAGCTTCGTCTTTCCGGCCGGAGAAGAGCACAAGCAGATGGAAACCGTTATGGGCATGTATATGGCTTTGGCGGAGGCGGGTTTTACCCGTACGGACTTGATCGTTACGCTGGGAGGCGGCGTGACAGGGGACATGGGTGGGTTTGCCGCGGCTACCTTCTTGCGGGGCATTGATTTCATGCAGATTCCCACCAGCCTGGTAGCCCAGGCGGACGCCAGCGTGGGGGGGAAGACCGGCGTGGATCTGCCCTTTGGCAAAAACCTGATAGGCGCTTTTCACCAGCCTATAGCGGTGGTCAGCGACCCGGAGGCGCTCTCCACATTGCCCCGGCGCTATTTTAACGATGGCTTGGGAGAGGTGATCAAGCATGGCTGCATTGCCGACCCTGTTTTGTTTGAGGATTTGGAGAGGGGGGGAGCCCTAAAGGACATGGAGGGCATGGTGGCAAAGTCGGTGGCCATTAAGCGCGATTTTGTGCAGGCGGACGCCCGGGACACCGGCCGGCGGATGATTCTGAATTTTGGGCACACCTGCGGGCATGCTCTGGAAAAGCTTCATGGTTTCAAGGGACTTTCCCATGGGGAAGCAGTGGGGATCGGCATGGTGATGGCCTGCCGGGCCGGGGAGAAGCTGGGCGTTACCAAACCGGGAACGGGCCTGCGGATTGCCGGGCTTTTGGAGCAATATGGGCTGCCTACCAGCGACGCCTTTTCTGTGGAGGAAATTGTTCAGGCCACGGCGCTGGATAAGAAAAGCGACGGAGAGACCCTGCGGCTGATTCTAATCAGGGATATTGGCGAGAGCGTGATTTACCCCATTGGCCGAAAAGAGCTGCTGGCCGCGCTGGCATAGGTTGGAAACAGGAAAGAGCCCAGGGATGGCTTACTCTTAACATATGTCCGGCTAAAGGCAGTGTTTTTAGCCCCGATGAAAAAGCTTCCAGAAAAAACATATAAAATTCACGGGCAGTTCAGAGTTTTTTCACATTTATGGGGTACTATATCATCGTGGCCGGCAGGACCACGCTAGAACTCTTTTTTTCATCATATCCTCATTTTAACTCCTTACTTCCTCTTTG
>CANONE010000080.1 GCA_947567585.1 uncultured Clostridia bacterium
ATATCGTATATCATACCATGTTTAGCTATTCTATGCTGGTGATCCCTATTATCACCATGCGCAGCCTGAGCGACGACCAGAAGAATAAGACAGACCAAATCCTTCTCACCGCGCCTGTGGGGGTTACCTCCATTGTACTGGGCAAGTTTTTCGCCAGCTTTGTGGTGTTTTTTATAGCGTCCAGCCTGGGCCTTTTACCGGCGGCGGCTATGAGCTTCTTCTCCAGCCCCAGTTGGGGGGAGATTTTCGGCAACTATATTGGCACGCTGCTTTATGGCGGGGCCATGATCTCTATCGGCGTGTTTATTTCCAGCCTGACCATCAGCCAGGTAATCGCCGCCATCGGCACCTTTGCCGTGTCCGTATTTTTGATGTATATCGACGCGCTGTCCGCTTCTTTCAATAACGCGGCGGCGGAAGCCGTGGTGGATTGGATCTCTTTTAGCAAGCGCTACAGCGTGTTTACCCGGGGGCTGTTCAGCGTGCCCAGCGTGGTATTCTTCATAAGCGTCATGGCGATTTTTGTATTCCTGACTGCCCGCCGGATGGAAAGCAGGCGGTGGAGCTAAATTCAATCATAATCTCCCCAGCGAAAATTCCAGAAAGGAACGAGACAAATATGGACGAGAAGAATCAGACCCAGGAAAACCTGGAAGAAATAGGCGGGGCCCAGCCAGCGCCGGAGCCCGCTCCCCAGCCGGAACCAGAGCCCGCTCCGGCCCCTCAGCCGGACCCGGAGAAGGCGCCAAAACACAAGGGCGGCCGGGACAAGTTTAAGCGGGGCGGCATGGCTACCGCGCTGACAGTGGTATTTATTGCCATCGTGGTGGTAATAAACCTGTTGGTTTCCGCCCTGGCCGGACGTTTTCCCTCTATGAACATCGATATGACGGCCCAGGGCATGAACACCCTTTCCGACCAGGCCATGGAAGTGGCCGAAAAGGTGGAGAACGACACTACCATCTCCCTGATTGGCGCCGAGGACGCCTACCGCAGCGACGCCATCTATGCCAGCTACGGCCTAAAGTACAGCCAGGTGGCGAACCTGGCCGAGCGGATGCGGGAGCAGAACAGCCATATCCAGGTGGAATTTATTGACCCGGACACCAATCCGGATTTTATCAGCAGCTATCCCAACGAGAATTTAACCACCGGCCGGGTGCTGGTACACACCGATAAGCGCTACCGGGTGCTGACCCTGGACGATTTGTTCGCGGCCTCTCAGAACAATGCCACCGGGGCTACCGAGACCTATTCCAAGGTGGACAGCGCTTTGGCCGCGGCGGTAGAAATGGTCAACATGGAAAAGGTACCTGTGCTCACCATTGCCACCGGCCATGGGGAGCTCTTGACCTCGGATCAAATGGGAGCCTTTTTGACCATGATGGAAAACCAAAATTTCGATGTAAAGCAGATTGATATTATGACCGAGGATGTGCCGGAGGGCACCCAGATTCTCATGCTGCCCACCCCCACCACGGATTATACCGACGAGGAGATCGCCAAGCTTCAGGCGCTGCTGACGGACCAGGACCGGCAGGAATCCATCGCGGTGCTGGCGGCCTTCCATCCCTCCCAGCCGGAGCTGCCGAAGATTTCCGCTTTCTTAGAGGAGTGGGGCGTGTCCGTAGGCAGCGGCTCCATGGTGGCTGAAAGCGACAGCGCCCGCTATGCCGCGTCCAATCCCTCCTTTGTCATGGTGGACGCCAGCGAGGAAGTTTTGAAGGACGGCGACTATAGCCGGCTGATCTCCCCCATCAGCGTACCGCTGACCCTGGATTTTACCGCCAATGGCGACGTACGGGCCAGCGCCCTGTGGACCACCTCGTCTAAAGCGTACGCGGCTACCCAGGAGACCGCCGACGTGCCGGAAAAGACCGAGGAACAGGTGACGGCTACTCTTTCCACTGCTCTGGTCCAGTTTGACAACAAGTTCTATTACCGCAGCGTCATTGTCTTCGGCTCCGCCTACTCCTTTACCGATTCCTTTATGCAGACCGCCTTTAGCAACAGCGAATATATTTCCGACCTGTTAAAATATGCCACCGACACTGACGGCAGCGAGGTCACCGTATATTCCGATCGGGTGCAGACCTATATGATGGACATTACCGCCTCTCAGAATACCATTGTGATTTTGGGGCTGGGGGTCTTTACCATTGGCCTGCCGGTGTTGATTCTGGCGGCGGGGCTGGTGATCTTCTTAAAGAGGAGGCACCTGTAAGCCGATGAAAAAAAACGTAAGAAATCTTTTAATCATGCTGGCGGTGCTGTTGGTGTTGGGCGGCGCCGCTTGGGCCCTGCTGGCTCTGCCTCAGGAGGACGCCGCCGGGGAAGATTCCTCTGCAGCGGCAGAGTCCAGCCAGCCGGCGCAGGCTTTGCTGGCAGGGGACGCCGCCCAGGTGGAAGCCATTGAGGTGGATAACGAAAAAGGCGGCTTCACCATGATACGCATTGCCGGCGAGGAAGAGCTGGATCAGTTTACCATCAAGGGCTATGAGGGCTACGGGCTTAACCATTCGGTTATCTCCTCAGGCTCTAAAACGTTTTTGGAGCTCTCCGCCGCCAAGTCCCTGGGCAGCCGGGATGATCTGGAAGCCTTTGGCTTAGATGGCCAGGGCGAGAGCTATGTGCGGGTTCGGTACGCGGGCGGAGAAAGCGAAGAGCTGATTGTGGGCAATCAGGCGGCGGAAACCAGCGGCCGGTATGTGCTCAAGGACGGGGAAATCTATATTGTACCCGGCGTGCCGGAAAGCTTTTTCTCCGACCATTTCGCCTTTTTCAGCACAGCGGTGTATACCGTACCCGACCGGACGGCGGAAGTGGTGGCGGAGGACGGTACCGCCACGCCCACTGCGGCCCCGGATATTATGGAGACGATCACCATTTCCGGCGCCGGGTATCCGGAACCCATTACCGTGGAGCATGACCCGGATATTATGAACGAGTACCGGATGACCCAGCCGGTAACGGCGGAATCCGGCAACACGGCGTTTTTGGAGCTGGTGGACTCTCTCAAGAGCTTGACCGCCGAAAGCGTGGTAAGCGTGGACGTTTCCGAAAAGGGCCTTTCTTCCTATGGGCTTTCGGAGCCGGAAGCCCAAGTAAGCTTTACCTTAAACGGCAGCAGCCACGAGATGGCGGTCAGCGCCAAAGACGCGGAGGGAAAGCGCTTTCTCACGGCGGACGGGGGCCAGCTGATCTATCAGGTTTCCGACAGCCAGGTAAATAAATGGGCCCAGGCGGACTTGACAGCTCTGCGGATGAGCTATATCTGTATCCCGAATATTAACAATGTGAAGAAGCTCACCATTACGGTGGACGGGAACGTAAGCCAGTACGCCATTGACCGGAAGGAAAAAGAGAGCTCTACAGAGAAGAATAAGAACTACGAGCTGACCATTACCAAAGCCGGCGGCGGAGAGGTGGATTATGAGGAGGCGTACCAGCCCTTTTATATGAAGCTTCTATCTTTGGCCGTGTTTACCCCGGAGCGGGAAACGTTTTCCGGCGAGCCCCAGGTGAAGATAGAATACGAATATTTTGAGGGCGGCGGCGACACGGTAGAGTTTTACCGGATGCAAGACAAGGACCGGTACATCGCCACGCTGAACGGCGGCTTTAACGGCCAGGTCCGGGGCACGGAAATGAGCGCCATGCTGGAATTGCTGCCGTAAGCTTCCGGTAGGAAAGGAAATTGATTATGAAAAAAACTCTATGCGGGCTTCTGGCGCTGCTGCTTGTTTTCAGCGCCCTATCCGGGTGTTCCAAGAAAGAAGGGGACCAGGAGCCTTCGGTTTCCCAAAGTGAATCCTCCGCAGCGGCGCAGCAGGGCGAGATAGGAGCCCAGGGCTTTCAGAGCTATCAGATCGGCCTGGTGCAGTATCAGGAGTACGCTCCCCTGGACGCGGCCCGGGAAGCCTTTATGAGCCGCCTGGACGAGTGGGGCTATGACGAGGGCCGGCTGGACATCGATTACCAAAATGCCGGGGGAGACCTGGAAAAGGCGGGGGAAATCTGCGAAAAATATGTCAGGGATAAAAAGAACCTGATTGTGGCTGTGTCCGCCCCCGCTGCCCGGCAGGCGGTGAAAGCGGCGAAGGGCAGCGGTACCCGGGTGGTGTTTGTGGCGGTAAGCGACCCCGCGGCCACCTTAGAGGTCAAGGACCCTGCCCGGCCGGAGGGCGGCGTCACGGGAATTGCCGACGCCCCCTGCACCAAAGCGGCGGTGGATCTAGCTTTGCAGGCAAACCCGAACCTGAAAACCTTTGGCCTTTTGTTTGACCCCAGCTGCCAGCTGGGCGGCACGGCGGCGGAGGCATTCCGGGAGTACTGTGAGGAGAAGCAGATCACGGTGTTGGAAGGCCAGCTGACAGACCCCAAAGAGGGAGCGCAGCAAATGAAAGAGCTTTGCGCCAAGGCGGACGCGGTGTTTACGCCGGTAGACACCACGGTAGCCCAGAACGCGGCGGAGATTGCCAAAGCCGCCGAAGCCGCCAAGAAGCCCTGGTATGTATCTTCAGAAGACCTGGTCCAGGCCGGGGCGCTGGCCTGCGTAAGCATAGATTATGCGGAGGCGGGCAATAAAGCGGCGGATATGGCCGTGCAGCTGGCGGTAGGAAAGGATGTGCCGGAGCTGCCTGTGTATGCGTATGAGGCGGGACAGGTAAGCGTCAATCAAGCGGCCATGTCAGCCTTAGCCATGGAACTGCCCGAAGAGGTCCTAGCTACCGCCAACTATTATTGACTGAAAAGCTGCCGGAAAACGGCAGCTTTTCCATTCTCCCTCGGACCCATAGATAGAAATAAATGGATGCCCTCCCCTTTGGGCGCCGCGGCTTCCGCTCAGCCGCCACATGCAAAACCGTAAGATAAATATACAAAGTTTCTATGTATTTTACCAAGAAAAGAAAGCGCCCAAAACAGAACTCCCATCAAGTCCCCCAAAAAATATGTAAACCTAAGTTTTAGGATCAAACCCTTTTCTAAAAGGGTTTGCAGGGTGTGGGACAGCGTCCCACGGCCTTAGGCTGGCAGGATACGCCGCGTGGCGGGGGGCCCGCCTTGACTTCTATGGGAAAATTGTTTATACTGGGCTCAGATTCATTGCAAAGGAGACTTGTATGCGTCAGATTTGGAAAAACTTCCGGCGGCTCCGTGTAACCCGCTGGGTGATGGGAATAACGCTGGCTTTTATCATCACATTGGCTGCGGCTGCTTTTCTCTTGCGGGGAATCCCCGCGCAGGTGATAGACGGCGGCCAAACCTATTCGTTTACCATCTCGCCCTTGGGGGGCAGGACCCTTGACAACCTGGTCCGCCACGCCCAGCGCCTGGGCATGGACCCCCCGGGCCCCCTGGATCAGGCTTTGGCTGACTGGAATACGACGACTGTCACCATGCACCGGGGCGTGGATTTCTTTGTCAACCGAAACGGGGATACGGCACAGCTGGTCGCCTATAAAGGCGATACGGTAGCGGAAGCCCTGGCCGGCAACGGCATTATTCTGGAGGCGGGCGACCTGGTCTCCCCTGGGGGGGAGACGGTAATCGGCGCGGCCCTCACGGTGGATATCAAGCGGCCCTGCACGGTGCGCATTCTTGCGGGGGGTAAGGAGCCCAAGGAACTGGAGGTAGCCGGGGGGACCGTGAAGGAGGCTTTAAAGCTGGCCGGCGTCGCAGTAAAAAAGGACGAACACTGCAATTACGCGCTGGATGAGTACGTCTTTGACGGCATGGAAATTGAGCTGTGTAAAGACGCGTCTATTTCCGTAACCGTGGGGGGAAAGACGGAAGAATTCGAGGTGTCGGCGGCTACGGTGGAATCCGCCTTAAAGCAGTGCGGAATAGAGCTGGGAGAGGAAGACCGCCTCAGCGTCCGCCGGGACGCGCAGCCCAGGGACGGCATGAAAATTGTGGTAAAGCGTGTCCGCACCAAAGAGGAGACGGACACGGAAACCGTGCCCTATGAGACAAAATATACATATTCCCAGGACCTGCCCGCCGGGGAGAAAAATACCCTGACCGCCGGCCTGGATGGAAAGAGGGAGAAAAAATACAAGGCGGTGTATGTGGACGAAAAGCTGGAAAGCCGGAAGCTTCTCTCTGAGAGCGTGACGGTAGAACCCATCGACGCCATTATTATGCAGGGCACGGGAAAGCATACGGTAGCCCCCTCCCTGAATTTTGACCCCGACGCCGAGGTCATTGGCAGCACGGGGGACGACAGCCTGGTCAGCCACAAGTTTGGGAACACCCAAAGCGGCGGGACAGCGGGCGGCTCCGGCGGCTCCGGGAGCTCCGGGAACAACGAGTATACCTCCTATACGCCCCCGGCATCGGCGGATGTCGCCATTGAGGGCAACTTTACGGACGCCTGGGGAAAAGAGGTTTCCTACGCCAAAAAAATGACCGGCACCTGCACAGCCTATTGCATTCCCGGAGGAACCACCTCTGTGGGGCTTACGGCGGTGCGGGGCGTTATCGCGGTGGACCCGGAGATTATACCCTACGGAACGCGAATGTATGTGACCTCGCCGGACGGAAGCGTGGTATACGGCTATGGAGTGGCCGGGGATACCGGCGGGGCCTGTCTGGCCGGAGATATCATCGCGGACCTCTGTTACGATACCATCGATGAGTGCAGCATCATAGGCCGCCGGGAAATGGTCCTCTACCTATTGCCCTAAAGCATAGCCGCCGCGGGCTTCTCCGCACAGTGGGACAAAGGGGGATTCTGACTAAATTTCATAATCTCCTGTCCCAATTTGGCCTTTTTTTGTAACGGGACATTACCCCGCCGCCCTTGTATTTCCCTACGGGAAAGGCTATAATACAGGTGAATACCTGCCTATGGCGTTGTTTTCCATTTCCATGGGCAAAGGGGGAAAGTGAATGTCCTACTTTTATGCCATTATGTGGTTCGCCGTGGGCCTCATTTTGATTTTCTCTATGTCCAAGGAGAACAAGATTTTCATTTTCGCCGGGAGCTTTTTCCTGCTTTTGGGCGCCTGGTGGCTGGCGGACGTTTTGCTGGGGCCGGACGTAGATCTCTTCGCGGGGGCCTGGGGCATAGCGCTGCGCTGTATTACCGGGGCGGCTCTGGCGGTATTGGCCTGGGCTTTTTGGAAGGAGTACAGAAAAAAGCGCGGGCCGGCCGGCGAGGCCGCAGAGAAAAAAGAGCGATAGAGAGGATGAGGGCGGAGTGGACGCAGTCTTAACGGTGATAGGCAAGGTCGCGGTGATTATGCTGCTGATCGTGGTGGGCTATCTCATCACAAAAAAGGGTTTGCTGACAGAGCGCGGGGCCTCGGAAATCACCACGCTGCTAATTAAAATCGTCACTCCCTGCGTAATTGTAAACTCCTTTTTGGGGAACTTTGGCACTCTGGGCGCGTATGAGCTGCTGATGGCCGTGGTTTTGCCCGCCATCTGGATGGGCCTCGCCCTAGGGGTGAGCCTGCTGGTGTTCCGCAAGGAACCCCCGGAAAGGCAGAAGGTGCTGCGGTTCTCCATTCTGTTCAGCAATACGGGGTTTATGGGAATCCCGCTGGTGCAGGGAATCGTAGGAGATACCGGGGTGATTTACGCTTCCTTTGGCGTGGTGGTCTTCAATATCTTGTGTTGGACCTACGGTTATAGCATGATGAGCGGCGGGGCCAAATTGAACCTGAAAACCATTCTTTTGAACCCGGGGATCATCGGGCTGGTTTTTGGCCTGCCCATCTACTTTCTGCGGCTGGAGCTGCCAGGAATCATCGCCGAGCCCCTGGGCTATCTGGCGGACCTAAACACCCCGCTGGCCATGCTGGTGGTGGGCAGCTATATCGCTAAAGTAGATTTTCATTCCTTCGTGTCAGATATCAGCGTATACAAAGCTTCCTTTTTCCGCCTGATAGCGGCCCCCGCCCTGTTTCTTCTGATCCTGCTGGCAATCCAGCCTGGCGAGGAGCTGTTTATCAGCAATGTAATCCAGGCCAGCGCGCCGGTGGCGGCCAACGCGGTTTTGTTTGCCGTAACCTTTAAGCGGGATTCGGCGCTGGCGTCCAAACTAGTAGCGGTGTCCACCGCGCTTTCCATTATCACAATACCGGTTATGACGGTGGCCGCGAAGATGCTCTGCGTCAAGGGAGGCTGAAATTGGCATACTATATATAGTATACGTTAAAAAGAAGGGAAAGCCATACCCAAAGAGTGCGGCAAACTTTCGGGTATCCAGGGAATGGGAGGAGAATATGGTATATATAGCGCCCTCTTTACTGGCGGCGGATTTCTCCAATTTAGCGGGAGAGGTCAAAAAGATAGAAAGCGCGGATATGCTGCATGTGGATGTGATGGACGGGCATTTCGTGCCGAATTTGAGTATCGGTCCCGCCGTGGTGGCGGCATTGAGAAAAAAGACCAAGCTTCATTTTGACGTACATCTGATGATGGAGGACCCCGTGCCGTATATCAGCGCCTTTCGCAGGGCCGGCGCTGGAACCATCACCTTTCATGCGGAGTGCGGCTGTTCGCCTGTAGAGGCCATTGCCGCCATTAAGGCCAGCGGCTGCCGGGCGGGCGTGGCGCTGAGCCCGAAAACGCCGGTTTCCGCTATCGGCACATGGGGAGAGGATCTGGACCAGGTTACAGTGATGACGGTGGAACCGGGGTTTGGCGGGCAGAAAATGCTTCTGGAACCCCTGCGGAAAATTATTGAGCTAAAAACCCGCTACCCCCGGCTGCTGGTAGAAGTGGATGGCGGCGTGAACCTGCATACCGCCCCCGTGTGCAAAGCGGCCGGGGCCAATATCCTGGTGGCGGGCACGTCGGTGTTCCAGGCGGAAGACCCTTATCTGGAAATCCGCTGCCTGTCTATGTAACGCGGCTCCGCTGGAACGCGGATCCGCTCTCCCGCATAGAATGGCATAGACTGCCACAGAAAGGGGGAGGTTCCGTGAAGCTCAAGACGCCTCCCCAACCGATCGTGTTTCGGTTTGAAGGTCCTACCGCTCTTTGCGAGGCGGTAAGAAGCCTATATGAGGTCGTTCCCAACGCCCCGTCGGCCCTGTGCGGGTGGCGGGGATTCTACTTTCTGCGGGTGCAGGTGGGATTTAAAACGCGAAAAAGGGTAATGGTGCTAGGGGCCCGGTATGGCGTCTGTTTGGGGGCCTGTCCGGTCCTCTATGCTTATTTTCAGGAGCACGGAAAGGAAATCAGCCAAAACCCCGTGGAGGACCTGGGCGGCACGCTGGGGCACAAGAAAGGTTCGGCAAAGGAAAGTTAATACTATAAAATTAAGTATATTTTATGATCATTCACCGCTATATTCTTCGGGAAAAGAGGCTGAATTCAATATTTTTTTAAAAAAGTTTGAAGGAAAAGAATGGAGGAAGGCAGGGCAAAATATGTTGAAAGATTCTCTAGAAAAGCTATTAG
>CANONE010000081.1 GCA_947567585.1 uncultured Clostridia bacterium
GGGCCTACCACCGGGTGCGGGCCACCATCAAGCTGGCGCTGACCGCAAACTCCATCTTCACCGTGATCGTCACGGCAATCGTGGTGATTTTCCCGGAGCTCTTCATCCGCATATTCAACTCCGACCCGGAGCTTGTGGACTTGGGCGGAAAAATGCTCAAAATCTACATTTTCGGCGTGTTCACCACCGGAGCCAACTCTACCTTCCAGCAGACCTATAACTCCCTGGGTGAGGGCGGCAAGTCCTTCTTCTTCGCCTTCTACCGCAAGGTGATTTTGCTGATTCCGCTGATCTACATTTTGCCGAATATTCTGAGCTGGGGCGTGTTCGCGGTTGTGTTAGCGGAGCCGATTTCGGATATACTGACCGCTGTTACCAATGCAATCTATTTCCGGCGCTTCCTGAAAAAGAAACTGCCGGTGAAGGAGGGGAGCCATGCGTGAGAACAGCTGTGAATGTATCGTGGAAAAACTGCGGGCTGCGGCAAAAGCCAGGGAAGCCGGACTAAACTGCCCAGAGGCCCTGCTGGAGGCGTACCGGGAGGCGCTGGGGGAGAAGTTCCCGTCAACAGTTGAGCTGGCCGGTGAACTGCCAAAACTCCTGGCAGAACCCACCCTATGCGACGTGTTCGCCGTTACCTTCGCCATCATCGTCCGGATGACGGGCATTGAAGATAGCTATATTGAAACCATTGCCCGCCTGCGGAAAGAGTACGGCACCAGCGCCTGCGGGACACAAAGGGAGGAAACCTCCCTTTGTACCATGCGCATGAAGGACTGCGTGCTGATGATCCAGTGGGCGCGGGCGAACATGGCAAAAGCAATACATCAAAATTAGGAGGAAAACCATGTTCAAAGACAAAGTAACTGTGGTAACCGGCAGGACAGGTGGGCAACCCCCTGGATATCGCTCATATGGCGCTGTTCCTTTGCTCGGATAGAGCCGGGTTCATCACCGGCGAGAATATCTGCATGGACGGCGGCATGGCCCGGCGGATGATCTAGCATGGAGACTGGGGGTGGTGGACGTTGGCAGAGAGTTGAGAGGGGAATAAGGCAGATTGCAGAACTCCGCCGTATTGCGCCAGGGCTTAGGGGAACAGACTTTCCAAATCCGCGACCCTGTCGTATGTGTTGGCGGCCATGGTACTGTTTAAAAACAGCGCGTCCGTAATCCCCCACTCCTCACAGAGCTCCGGCAGGTTCCCTTGGAAGCTGCGGAAATCCACCATATAGACTTCATCAAAGCTGCTTGTCAGGAACGCTCCCATGGCGTTGCCATAGGATTCCTTTACCAGCAGAAGCCGCCGCCCGGTAGAGAGCACATGGTTTACGGCCCGCAAGCAGGGATTGTCGCCCCAGAGGAACATGGTGTACCCCATAGAGCCGTCCTGGCTGTTGATGCCGGGAAGCTCGGTAAAATCGTAACCGTCATAGGAAAGGGAGGCCGTGTAGTCGAAGGTAGGCTCATATAGGTCGATATGGTCCGCGTTCTCGTAAAGGCAGTCCTCTCCGGTTACCTCATAGAGGTAGCCATGAAACCCCTCCATGGTGGATTTGCTGAAGCTGTCCAGCCCAGTGCTGTCCACCCCGGCCGTATCGCAGAAGGCGAGGTAGGCATAGTAGGCCCCCAAAGCCGACCAATGGGTATCCGTATTAAAATAGATATACTCTTCCTTGTGCTGGTCCAGCGCACTGTAAATGTCTACTGGGCGAACCTGCCGGTAACTGTCGTAGATATAGGCGGTATTTTCCCGTTGGGAGCCGCAGTTCAGCGCGTCCCGCAGGCGTTGGGGCAGGCCGAACTCAGAATGGTTGGGCACAACCATATTGTATACTGATATCCCCGGCAGCCTTTCCGCAAAGCCTTCCAAAGCCTGGGCGTAAGGCTGGGCGGATTCATCGTACCCGTAAAAAAGCTCAAAGGCCATGTCGTTCCAAACGTAAATCCCCTCCACCAGCCGTCCGTCTTCCCCGTTATCCGGAATTGGACCGGGGGTAGGCGTGGGAGCGGGAGTGGGTTGGGGGGTGGGGGTAGGGCTGGGCGTAGGCGCGGAGCTGGGCGTGGACGGCGGGGCCGGCGTAGGAGCAGGGGGACCCAAAGAACCGCCTCCAAATTTCTCCCACAGCAGCCATCCGCCGCAGCACAGCCCTAACACAATCACACAAACCCCGGCAATCAGCCCCCAGCGAAGGCTCTCTCCCCGCGCATGATGTCTTCCCGCCACAACCATCACCCTCCCGCCGTTTTCTATCATCATACCAGAAACCCCGGTAAAACGCAAGCGTGTTTAGGCGGTGTCTACACGAGTGTTCGCACATGGCTTTTCGGCCCATTTTACCTGCTTTTGCGTTAAAAAATTTTGGAGTACGGAAAGTACGCTTGCAATTTTTGCCTTGGAGCAGGTAAAATGGCCTCGAAAATCCACATATTCAACTTGTGTAGACGCCGCCTAGGAGACGGGGAAAGTCTTTTAAAGGCGGCCGCCCAAGAAAAATCGCGCATCCAGGCGTCTGAATGCGCGAACGGAAAACCAATGCGGCCCTGGCGCCGGGGCTACTCTTCGTTTAGATCCCGGACGCTGCCCCGCTCTACCAGGCGGGCGGGCAGTTCATACCGCAGCCAGGGGTCGGGCTCTCCCAGCTCCCGGAGCCGCCAGAGATTTTGAATCATTGTCACACACTGCCGCCCCATTAGCTGGGGAGAATTGTGTACGCTGGTGATGGGAGGGTCCACCAGCGTGCAGATGGGTTGGTCGTCGAAACCGGTAATGGAGACGTCCTCCGGCACCTTTTTCCCAATTTGCTTAAGCGCCTTTACCGCCCGCCAAGCCTGCCGGTCATTTTCACAGACAATGGCGGTAGGCAGGACCTCCGCCTGCCGGAAGAGCTCCGCGGTCTTCTGATAATCAAAGATCTCGGCGTCCGGACCCGTGCAAAAATAGTTCTCCGGCCTGTCCGCTAAGCCCAAGTCCCGCAAAGCCTGCTGATAGCACCGCCTTCTGTCCACCTGGACAGGGTGTTCCCAGCCGCTGTAAAAGTACCCGATATTGGTATGCCCCTTGGCCGCCAAATACCTTACCACGCCTTCCATTCCCTGGCGGTTGCTGATACATACGCTGGGGGGCTCCCAGCCCCGGATGCCGAAGGTATCGGTAAAAACGCAGGGGACGTCGATCTCCTGAATCCGGCGGATGGTCTCGTCCGTCAGATTGGCGCTGTGGGCAATGGCGCCAATGACGTTTCCCGTACGCCGCAGCTGCTCTGAAAGGCGGATGTTCTTATGCCGGTTCATGTGGACCATCACCAGGCAGCAGTCGTTTTCCCACGCCTCGGCCTCAATGCCCTCCAGCACGCCGGAGAAAAAGTTATAAGGGTCTTTTATGTCCTCTACATACTCCCGGTCCTCAAAAATCAAATAGGCAATGACCTTACAGGCGCAGCCGGCGCCCGCCGGCCGCTGAACCGGCGCGGGCTTGCTTCCAGGGACCTCTCCTTCCCGGCAGGACTGGCACAGCATTTCCTCGTGGCCCAGCTCCTGAATTTTTTCCACCAGCGATTTGCGCAGCGAATCACTGATACCCGGTTTATTGTTTAGCACCAAAGAGATGGTGGCGGGAGATACGCCTAACTTTTTAGCCAGATCTTTTGCTTTCATATCTGAAACACCCCGGCATATTTTATAAACTATTTATAAAATATTATAAACCATTCTCCCGGAAAAATCAAGTGCAAATTTACCAAACTCTCCAAAAAATATCCAGCCCCCAACGCCAGTATAACAAAAATCTCCTGTGCTCCCCCGCCAAGTCAAGGGGGCAAAACAAGAAAATTTCACCGGCATTTACAGGGCCCTCCACGCTTCCGGCCCCTTGACATTCCTTCCCAAAAGCGGTAAAATAAAGTCGAAAAGTGAAAAGCGGGGGTGTCGTAATATCTGGCGGCCGCCGGATATGGCTGAGAGGAGCTTCGAGCTTAAACCCTAGAACCTGATGCGGATAATACCGACGGAGGAAGCATTTCATTTTCTTGGGTTTGCGCGTACGCGTCTGGGGCCGCCTGCCGGAGGGCCATCCCCGCGTTTTCGCCCTGCCGGGAGTGTGCTTCTGCGCTGTCTGGATTTTGTCCAGGCGGCGCTTTTCATTTTTCACAGAATTTTATTTGAGAAAGGAAAGAAAGCACATGACAAAAAGAACCACCGAAAATCTGGCCCTGGCGGGGCTGCTCATCGCTTTGGGCACCGTCCTCAACTTTATCAAGGTCTTCGACCTGCCCTACGGCGGCTCCATCAACCTTTGCGCCAGCCTGCCCGTCATGCTTTTCGCCTACCGTTCCGGCTTAAAATGGGGGCTGGGGGCGGGCGCCGCTTTCAGCGTCTTGCAGCTGCTCTTTGGCCTGGACGGCCTGAAGGGAATCAGCGGAGCCACTGTGGCGGGCTCCATTTTGCTGGACTATCTTCTGGCCTTCACCGTGCTGGGCTTTGCCTGCATTCTCCGGGGAAAAATCAAAAGCCATGCCGCCGCTTTCACCCTAGGCTGTTTCATCGCGGGGATGCTGCGCTATCTCTGCTCCTTCCTCTCCGGCTGGATTCTATGGAGCGAGTATGCCGACGCCAATTTTTCACCTCTGCTGGCCGGCATGTCCGGGCAAACCCTGGCCTGCTTCTACTCGCTGGTGTACAACGGCAGCTACATGATCCCGGACATCCTTCTTAACTGCGCCGCCGGATTCCTCCTTATGCAGTTCGCCGGCAAATACATTCTCAAAGGCAGCGAAGCCCCATCGTAACCGGCGCGGCGGCATTGGCGCGGAAAAAGGAGGTCCTGCCGGGCGTCCCGCAAAGATCCATATTTGGACGCTTTCCGGCATGAGCTCCAACTTGACTTACCACCGCGATTGTGATATTCTTTTTACAGGCCCAGTCTTTTCCGGCTGGGTCTGCCTTTTTTAGAGAAAATGATAAGGATTGGAATGAATGTCATCATGAAAAAGCTTTTCTCTGTCTTGTTCTTTTCTGCGGCCCTTATTCTGACGCTCTCTTTGTCCGCGTGCAGCGGAAAGAGCTCCTCCGAGCCTGCGGAGCCGTCCCTTTCTCCGGCGCCCTCCCCCACGGCCACGGTTTCCGCCGCCCCTTCTCCCTCCTCTACGCCCAAGCCTACCCGAAAGCCTACGGCCAAGCCTTCCAAAGAGCCTTCCTCTTCCAGCGAGGAGGAAAGCCAGGTGGATTCTGATCCGGAGGAGAGTAGCTCCCAGCCCGACGAAGACTATGAAGAGCCGGAGTCTCCCCCCAATGGCAGCAACATCCAGCCCGCCTACCGGGAGCCGACTCCCGCGCCTACTCCGGAACCGGAGCCGGACCCCACCCAGGAGCCTGATCCCGAACCTGAGCCTGGGGAAAACCCCAGCAATTATGTGGGCAGCGATTTGGGGACCTTTATCAGCATATTCGGCTCTCCGAACAGCTCTGACTACGCCCCCAGCTGCCTTGGTCCTGGGAAGGACGGTCTGCTCTATTACGATGGCTTTACCGTCTACACCTATCAGGACGAAAACGGCAATGAACAGGTGATGGGGATAGGGTAAGGCTATGGTTTTTAGTTCACCGGCGTTCCTCTTTGCCTTTTTGCCGTTCACTTTTCTCCTTTACCGGCTGGTCCCCGGCCTTCAGGCAAAAAATTTACTGCTGACAGCCCTGAGCCTGGTGTTCTACGCTGCGGGAGAGCCGGTCTATGTGCTGCTGCTTCTGGCCTCGGTGGCTGTCAACTATACCGCCGGGCGGCTGCTGGGGGCGTCCCGTCTGCCGGCGAAGGGCGTGCTGGCGGCGGCAGTGGCTGTGAATCTGGGGATGCTCTGTGTATTTAAGTATGCGGATTTCGCCTTGGGCTCTCTATACCGGCTTTTGGGCGCGGGGCTCCCTCTGCCTGGTTTGGCGCTGCCTATTGGCATCTCCTTTTTTACTTTTCAGGGGCTGTCCTATGTGATTGACGCCTACCGGAACCGGAACCTTATTAGCAAAAGCTTTTTGAAACTGGCCCTTTATATCTCCTTTTTCCCCCAGCTCATTGCCGGCCCCATTGTAAAATATCACGATGTGAGTATGCAGATCGACAGCCGGGAGACCACTCCCGCCCTGACAGCGGACGGCATCCGCCGGTTCATTCTGGGGCTTTCCAAAAAGCTCCTGCTGTCCAACACGGTGGGGCGGATGGCGGACCTGGCGTTTACCGCCTCCGCCGTGCAGCTGGACGCCCGCTCCGCCTGGCTGGGGGCCCTGTGCTACATGCTGCAAATCTACTTTGATTTCTCCGGGTATTCCGACATGGCCATCGGACTGGGCCGCATGTTCGGCTTTCAATTTTTGGAGAACTTCGACCATCCTTATGCCAGCGCCAGTATTAAAGAATTCTGGCGGCGGTGGCATATCTCCCTTTCCAGCTGGTTCCGGGACTATCTATACATCCCCCTGGGCGGCAACCGCAGGGGAAAGCGGCGCACAGAGCTAAACAAGTGCCTGGTGTTCTTCAGCACCGGCCTCTGGCACGGGGCCTCTTGGAACTTCGTCCTCTGGGGGCTCTGGCACGGCCTCTTTATCATTTTAGAAGACCTCCTTCCCCAAAAGCGCCGCCCGCCCAAGGCTCTGGCCCATCTTTTCACTCTGCTGGCGGTACTTTTGGGCTTTGTCCTGTTCCGGGCGGACACGCTGCCCATTGCCGGGATGGTCTATGAAAAGATGTTCACAGGCTTTGCCTCCACCCTGCAGAGCGAGGCCCTGCTGCGCGCTCTGCTGACTCCCTTCAACCTGTTCATTCTCGGGGTGAGCATTATAAGCGCTCTGCCCATTCTACCCAAGATGAAAGCTCTTGCCAGCGGGAATAGCCCTGCCTGCGCCCTGGCTCGGGCAGGCTCTTATGCGGCGGCGGGGGCCCTGTATGTGCTGTGTGCGTTGAATCTGGCTGGAAGCCAGTTCAATCCTTTTATTTATTTTCGGTTTTAGGAGGGGCTGGGTATGAAAAAGCATGTTCTGTTTACCGCCCTATTTCTGCTGGCCTGCCTGATACCAGGGCTGGGCATGTTGGTTCTGGGGCCTGGTGCGGCCGCTGGAAACGAGATCCTTGCCCCTGTGCCCCAGGCCCGGGAGCCGGACGGCTCGCCCAATCTCCAGCTTCTCTCCGACGCGGCAGACTACTTTTCCGACCACTTTGCTTTCCGGCAGGAGCTGGCCACAGGCTACGCGGCTCTTTTGGCGGGGGTCTTCCACACCTCTGCCCAGCCCAGTGTGGCTCTGGGGCAGGACGGCTGGCTTTTCTATGCCGAAACCCTGGATAACTACACCGGCGCGGCCGCCCTCTCTCCCCGGGAAGCCTACTGCGCGGCCCGATCCGTAAGGCTGGCCCAGGATTATGTGGAAAGCCGGGGCGGCGCATTTGCCTTTACCGTAGCCCCCAACAAAATTTCCCTCTACCCGGAGCACGGCCCCACGGGGCTGGTCCGGGCCCCCGGGGCCGCTGGCGAGGTACTCAAAGAGCAGCTGCTGGCCCAAGGAGTCAATTACGCGGATTTATTCGAAGCTCTGGGAGCCCAGGAGGAAGAGCTTTACCATAAGCTGGATTCCCACTGGAATAACCGGGGCGCGGCTTTGGGCCACGATGTTTTGCTGGAAAGCCTGGGGCTTTCTGGCAGCGCCTTTGCAAAGTCCGGCAGCTTTCAGAAAAGCCACCGGGGGGATCTCTATGAAATGCTCTATCCCGCCTCCGGGCTGCTGGATTTGCAGTTTGAGTTTGACGAAGCCTTAGACTTTTCCTATGTACGGCCGGTTCGCGGCCCGGACGATTTGCGGATTGAAACCCAGAGCGGCGCTTCCAACGGCCCGCTTTTGATGTTCCGGGATTCCTTTGGCAACGCTTTGCACGGGCTTATGGCCGAAAGCTTCTCCACCGCCCTGTTCTCCCGGGCTATGCCCTACGACTTAGACCTAATCGGGGAGACCGGCGCGCAATATGTTATGGTTGAGATGGTAGAGCGCAATCTGCCTCTTTTGGCGGAAGCCCCCTTCCAGATGCCCGCCCCAACAGTGGACATAGCCCAACCTCCCTGGGGGGAGGGCCTGCTGCGCGCCGGGAATTGCTGCCTGGAGGGGTCGCGAAGCCTACAGCAGGAAGAGGCGGGCGGGTACACAAAGATTACCGCTTTCTGCGGGGAACCCTGTGATGGGGATTCCCCGGTCTACCTGCTCCAAGTTACCGAAGACGGCGGCATGACCGCCTGGGAGGCGTTCCCCCAGTACATCGACGGCATAGGGGAGGACTCCACCGCCTGCACAGCCTATATTGAGAGCAGTCGGCTTACCGGCGGGGCGCTGCACATGGTCTTCCGGCGGGAGGGCCGGTGGAAGTGGGCTCTCTCGGATGAAGTTTACCGGGACCCGGTTTCCGGCCTCTTCCCGGAGGGGGATTTGATCCCCCGCATGGAGGGCTGACATGGAGCTAAAGCCAATTGCCCACATTCACAGCGAATTCCCGGAAAAATTCGGCGTGCCCCGGCAGGCGGGGCTTATTGAAGCCCTGCGGGCCCAGGTGGTCTTTTTGCCGGATTATCGGATCAAGGAGGCGTTTCGGGGCTTAGAGGGCTTTTCCCACATCTGGCTGCTGTGGGGATTCTCCCAGGTGCCGGATGGAAAGTGGTCGCCGACTGTCCGCCCGCCCCGGCTGGGGGGGAACCGGCGGGTGGGGGTTTTTGCCAGCCGTTCCCCCTACCGGCCCAACCCTCTGGGCCTCTCCTGCGTGGCTTTGGAACAGGTGGAGTTGGACGCTCCGCAAGGGCCGTGTCTCACCGTACGCGGGGCCGACCTGATAGACGGCACGCCAGTCTACGATATCAAGCCCTACCTGCCGGAGACGGACTGCCGCCTGGACGCGGCGGGAGGGTTTACAGACAGCGCCCCCTGGCAGGGCCTGGAGGTAGATTTTCCGGCGGAATGCCTGGAAAAAGTCCCCGGGGAGAAGCGGGAGGGACTGCTGGCGGTGCTGGCGGCGGACCCGCGCCCCCACTACCACCGGGACCCTCACCGGATATACGGTATGCGCTTTGGGGGGATAGAGGTGAAATTCCGGGTGGAGGACCAGCGGCTATACGTCCTAGCTGTCGAATAGACTGCCCTAGCCCCCTCAAGCGGGGGCTCTTTCTTTTTGCAAAATCCTGGGGCTTCCCGGAAATGTCAAGAGTAAATGCGAAAAAATTTGAAATATTTTTTCAGAGAGCGGCGACGGGGGCGCGGAATAGCATTTCAGACGTTTTCCAGCCTTAAATTTTACGTGGATAGTTGGCAATCCAGCTTTCCGCGCGCTTGACTTCTGCGGCGGCCACTTTCCCGAAGTCCGTTCCTTTCGGGAAGTGCCGCCGTATTATTTTGTTTTCGTT
>CANONE010000082.1 GCA_947567585.1 uncultured Clostridia bacterium
CATTCAAGAAAATCATGTCAGCTGTTATGGCTGGCGCCATGGTTCTGTCTCTGGGCGTAACCGCTTTTGCTAGCGCTGCTCCCGGCACTATCACTCTTGAGTCTGCCGATCCCTTTGAGCTTCCTGTAACCGGCACCACCGAGGTTCCCGCTATCAAGATCACTGTTCCGGAAACCGTAGGCGTAATTGCTAACCCCTACAGGCTCACTGTTGACGCGACCTCCATCGGCGGCACTGCCACTGAGGCTGGCCAGATCATCAGCCCTGTTCAGTACATCAAGAATTATTCTAAGGTAGACGTTGACGCTTCTGTGAAGGCTGCTGGTTATGTAACCGGCGAGGTTACCTTCGCTTCCGCCACTGTTGCTGCCGCCGAAAAGACCAAGAAGGCTTATGTTAACCTCAAGATGGGCACTTGCAATGGCACTGCCGCTCCCACCACCTATAGCAATACCCTGGCTTTGACTGCCACTGAGACCCCCGTTGCTGTAGGCTCCGCCGCTTTGACCATGCTCAAGAGCGCGGATGGAACTACTGTTGGCGCTACCGGCGCTATCGGGTTTACCTTTGAGGGCGACCTGAGCACGGCTCCCGAAGTTGCTTGGACTCCGGACGATACCTTTGGCGCTACTCTGTTCTTCGAGTTCACCTCCAAGGCCAACGCCGCTAATCCGTAACATAAACTTCTAAATTAGCCCAATGTGCCGCACGGCTTTTGCCGTGCGGTTACTTGGTTCCAGGAGGTTTCTGATGAAACGAAAACTTTTTTGCCTCTGCCTCTCTCTGGCGCTGCTGGCCATGCTTTGGCCCGTATCCGCCCAGGATGAGCCAGAGGAATCCGTGCCGGAACCCCCCGCCGCCTCTCAGCCCGCGGAAGACTCCGGCTCCCAGCCCACGCCGCCTCCTGAGCCTGAGAGCCCGCCTGTACCGGAAGAGACCCCCGTGCCTCTGGACCCCCCCTCTGCCTCCCCTTCCGCCCCTCCAACGCCCGCCCCGGAGACTGCCGGACCCTCGCCCTCGCCTGAGCCCGGGCCCAGCCAGGAGCCCCAGGGGACCCCAGCCGCCAGCACTATGCCCAGTGTGAGTCCAGCGCCCAGTGTCAGTCCGGACCCCAGCGCTAGCCCTTCGCCTTCGGAGTCTCCCGCTCCGGACGAAGAACCGCCGGTGATCCGTGTCAGCGTGCCCAACAATGGCCGGGTAATTGTAAACCCCTATGGCATGTCCGTCAACGTGGCGGGAACCTCCTCCACCGACCAGATCATCCATCAGGCCCAGTCCTTCACCAATCTGGGGGAAACGCCCGTCCTTCTCACCGCCACGGCCTTTGGCGAGCTCCCGGAGGGCAGCCATGCGGTTTTCGTCACTGCCCCGCCCCCGCGCCAGGGCCCCCAGCGCGAGGCTTTCGTCTATGTAGAATTCCAGAATGACCCCGCAGGCTGGTCCGGCAGCTACACCGGCGCCGCCAACCAGCTTCTTGTGACCCCAGAGGGGCAATGGAAAGATCAGGTTCTGCGCCTGGAGCCGGAAGCACAGGGCTACTTTCGCTTATTTGGCGCTGCCTCCGCCCCCAGTTCCCCCATGTGGACCGCGTCCGACACCATCGGCGTCCGCCTGGTGTTCGACTTTACCTGCGTAGAACCGCCTCCCGTTCCCGATGAGACCCCCGCCCCGCAAGCCCCGCCAATGGAATCTTCCAGTGAAGAGACGGCTTAAAGCCTATTTGTCCAATGGATAAACGCCGTCTAACCATGCGGGTTTTAAAAAAGCCAGCGCCAGCCGGATTTTCCCGGTCTGCACGCTGGCTCTTCTTTTTAAATTCAGAGAGGCTCTACTACCCCAGCTCCTCCCGGATGGCCTGAAGCAGCTGGTGGCTTTTATCGCAGCCGTGCTCCCAGTACATCAGCCCCAAAAGACCCTCCTTCTGTATATAGCGGCACTTCAGGGCAATGGCCCAGGGGGATTCATAGCTGATAAACGTGCTCCCGTTCCACAAATAGGCGGCCTGGGCGTCCTCGTCCCAATGCCTTGTATACCCGCCTTGCTCAACGAATTCCTCCGTTATATCGCTGTAGCAGGGTCCGCCCTCGCCCACGCTCTGCGCAGGCTGCAAAAGGCCGTTCTTTTCGTCCTGGACCCCGGTCCAGCGCCGGGAATAAAAGGCCGCGCCGATCACCAGCTTCTCTGAAGGAACCCCCGCTTGCCGGAAAAGCTCCACCATATCCGCTGTATTCGCTCCGCTGGTATCTCCACGGCTGGCATGCAGGGCCGCATGGTGCCCGGCCTGCCGGGTAAAGCCGTTGCGAAGGTCGTAGGTCATCAGCTGCACATAATCGACAATCTCCGCCACTTTACCCATTTCCGTGCCCTCGATAAAGTACTCTCCCGCGCCCGCAGCGATGGAAAGGATCTTATCTCCCATCTGCCGCCGCAGCGCTTGCAAAAGCCAAGTAAAGTTTTCCCGGTCCTGGGGGGCGGAGGCAATTTCCGCCTGGCTGCTGCAAGGGTACTCCCAGTCGATGTCGATGCCGTCCAGCTGGTAGCGCTCCACAGCTTCCCAGCAGGAAACGCTGAAAGCCTCCCGGCCCGCCGGGGTCATGGCCATCTCTGAAAAGCCCCCCGCGCCCCAGCCGCCAACAGAAAGCACAATTTTAATCTCCGGGTTCCACTGCCGGAAGGTTTTCGTTAGCTGGATATTGGTTAGCCCGCTCGTGTCCAGCAGACCATCCTTCACCAAGCCGAAAGCTAGATTTATATGCGTAAGCGACTGTAAATCCTCCTGCGTGAACACTGGCATGGAGGAATCCGCCGCGTAGGCTAGGACATATTTTTTCATTATCACCACAACCTTTGAATTTGAGACTTTGAGGGCTTTGGGCCGCGCCTGCCGGTCCGGCCGGCACTTGGCGTTCTCCAAACCCCCGCCGCTTTTGCAGAAAGAGATGACCCGGGCCGCGCGAAACCATAAAACTTTTATACCGGATTTTTCTTGCTCTGTAGCGTAAGCCTGCAAGCGTGGACAGCGGCGGGCGGTTATATTTTTGAGAGAAGGGAGCGGCCGATGGCGCCTGAGGGCATGGGGACGCTGAAATTATCAGCGATGGTGGCGCCGATGACGGCAAAGCTTTTTTCCGCCGGCAGCTGGCCGCAGCCGTCCATTCCGGGGGAGTAGAGCAGAAGGGGAACGCGTTCCCGGGTGTGGTCGGTGCCCTTGAAGGTAGGGTCGTTGCCGTGGTCGGCGGTGATAAGCAGCAGGTCCTCTGTATCCAGCTTTTTCAGCAATTCCCCCAGCTTTTCGTCGAAACGCTCCAGCTCGGCGGCATAGCCGTAGGGATCCCGGCGGTGGCCCCAGAGCGCGTCGAAGTCTACCAGATTCACAAAGCATAGGCCGGTAAAGTCCCTGTCCAGAATGGACAGCGTCTGCTCCATGCCATGGACCGAGCTCTTGGACTTATTGGACTCCGTAAGCCCTTCCCCGTCGAAAATGTCATATATTTTCCCCACGGAGATTACGGCAAATCCCGCCTCTTTCAGAGCGTCCAGGCAGGTTTTTCCATAGGGCTTTAGGGCGTAGTCGTGGCGGTTGCTGGTGCGGCGGAACTCTCCCCGGCGCTTTCCCACATAGGGCCTGGCAATTACCCGGCCCACCCGCCATTCCTCCTTCATGGTAAGCTCCCGGGCAATCTCGCAGCAGCGGTAGAGCTCGTCAAGGCCGAACGTCTCCTCATTGCCGCAAATTTGCAGCACCGAATCGGCGGAGGTGTAGACGATCATGTGCCCGGCCGCAATCTCTTCCTCGCCCAGCTCCTCCAAGATCTCCGTGCCGCTGGCGCTTTTATTCCCAATGATTTTCCGCCCTGTCCGCCTGGACAGCTCATCTATCAGTTCCGGAGGGAAACCGGTCTCGGTAAAGGTCTGAAAGGGTTCGGTGATGCGCAGGCCCATCATCTCCCAGTGGCCGGTCATGGTATCCTTGCCATTGCTGGCCTCTTCCAGCAGCAGGCGGTAACCCCTGGGATTCCCATGGGCAGGCAGCCCCGCCAGCGGACGAAGATTGGCCAGCCCCAGCTCCCGGAGATGGGGGACGCGCAGCCCGGCAGTCTGGGCGATGTGGCCTAAGGTGTCGGCCCCCGCGTCGCCGAATTGGTCCGCGTCCGGCATAGCGCCCATGCCCATGGAATCAATGACGATCAGGAAAACCCGCCGGTAACGCTTCATGTCCTTCCCTCCCCTTATGCAATTTCTAAGGCCAATTTCATCATATCCTGGAAGCTGGTCTGGCGCTCTTCGGCGGGAAGGGCTTCCCCGGTGAGAAGAGAGTCAGAAATCGTCAGCAGGCACAGGGCCCGTTTCCCGGCCCGGGCGGCGTTCATATACAGGGCCGCCGCCTCCATTTCCACCGCCAGGACCCCCATTTTCTGCCAAGCCTCCGCAGCATGGGGATTATCCGAATAAAACACGTCGGAGGAAAGGATATTCCCCGCCACTGTCCGGATGCCCAGCCGCTCTCCGGCTTGGGCGGCGGCCAGGGCCAGCTGAAAGTCGGCAATGGGCGCGAAAGTTCCCGGCAGCTGGTACTGGGCCGCGTAGTTGGAATCCGTACTGGCGCCCACGCCAATAATGACGTCCCGCAGCCGGGCCCGCTGGTTCATGCTTCCGGCGGAGCCAATCCGGATAATCTGCTCTACCCCGTAAAAATGGAAGAGCTCATAGGTGTAAATACCCACCGAGGGCATTCCCATACCGCCGCCCATGACGGAGACAGTCTTTCCCTGGTATGTGCCGGTAAAAGCCAGCATATTCCGGACGGTATTGACGCAGACTGGATTTTCCAAATAGGTTTCCGCCACAAACTTCGCCCGAAGCGGGTCGCCGGGCATCAGCACGCTGGGGGCGATCTCTCCCAGCTTTGCCGCATTGTGAGGAGTAGGAACAGAATGAACGCTCATAGTATCTTCTCCCTTTCCTAGTTTTTATATGATTATATCAGATTATCCTCAAAAATCCATGGAATTTGTGTAACGCGCAAAATGCAATCCCGGCGCTATCCCCTTCGTCCAGCCGGTATCTGCCTGTAATCAAAGGAATTTCGGACTCTAGGTAGGCCAGCGGTTCATGTTGGTGCGGTGCTTGTCCAGGTAGACCTTCTCCAGCTCTTCCGGGGCAATGGAGTAGCAGAGGGCCAGGTCGTTAAAGTACATCATTACGTCGCAGAGCTCCTCGATGAAGTGGCGGCGGGTTTCAGGGTCCTCCAAAATGGCCCCGTCCCCCTCCTTCTTGATGATATCCGCCGCCTCCCCTGCCTCAATCATCATCCAAAGCAGCGTATCCCGGCCTTTTTTGGGAGAGAGCCCTCCCCACCGGGCCTTATACCGTTCCTGAAGCTCCCTCTGTATAGCCTGCATTTTATGAAAGCCAAACTCTTCCATTTCTCCCACTTCCTTCCAGAATTCTATAAAAATAGTACCACAAACGCGGCCAGGTGTCAATCTTCCGGCCCAGGGGGGAAAAGAAAAGGCGGGGGTCCAGGCGGGCCCCTGCCTCTGATGAGCTAACTACAAATGATCCAATTTCCAGTCAGGATTACTCCTCTTCCTTCTTGCGCAGGGAGAGCAGAGCCGCGCCTAACGCACCGCCGGAAACCAGCAGCGCAGCCAGAAGACCCGGCAGGCTGTCGCCAGTCTTGGGTACTTCCGCAAGGGGCACATCGGGTTCATCCAGCTCTTCCTCGGGAGGCTCGGGCTGGGGAACCAGAGGCACATCCGGCTCATCCAGGTCCTCTTCCGGCTCATCGGGAGTAGGAACCAGGGGAACGTCCGGCTCATCCAGATCCTCTTCCGGCTCGTCGGGAGTGGGAACCAGGGGAACATCGGGCTCATCCAGATCCTCGTCCGGGTTGCTGGGAGTAGGAGTCGCGGTGGGTTCCGGAGTGGAAGTGGGCTCGGGAGTAGCGGTGGGAGCGGGAGTAGGAGTGGGTGTGGGAGCAGGAGTGGGAGTAGGAGCAGGCGTAGGCTGCACATTGGTAAAGCCAATGCTGCCGGCGTCCGTACCGGTAAACCGCCCATTCTCATCGTAGCTGCCCTTGAGAACCTTTGTGGTCTTGGCGATATAGTTGGTTCCTTTGTACTCCTTATCGCCAACCTTATAGGTAACCTCTTCCTCCACTACCTCCACAATAATCTGGTACACGCTCTCGTCATAGGTGATCTGGCCGTTGCCGCCCTTCTTCTCTGTGACGTAGAAGGTGTATGTGCCAGTCTGTGTGAAGTAGTTTTCCGGCAGGTCGAAGCTCACCTTGCCCTCGCCGTCATTCTTCTTAACGGTGACGGGAACCTCTTGGTTCTGCGCATCCTTCATCTCGAACTCGAAGTCGCCGCCGGTAAGGACGCCGCCCTCAAAGTACTTGGTTACGTCGATGGTGGGATGGGTGTTGGTGTTCTTGTTCTCTCCGTCCTCGCCGATAATCAGTACGCCATTGTTGGCGACGCCGCCGCCGTGGGTATTGGCGGAAACATTGCCGCTGATGATAACGCCCTGGATGCCGCTGGCAATGTTGGCCAGCGTAGCCCAGCTAAGGTCTTTCAGCGCGCTCCAGCCGGCGTAGTTCATGCCGGTAAGGCCCTGGAGGATGGTATTCCAAGCATTTTCCTTGGCTTCCTCTTTGGCATTGGCAGTGATACCAATGAGCTGGCCCTTTTCGCTGACGTTTCCATCCTTATCAACATTGCTGATGGTAGCGTTGTTGCTGCCGTCAATCTTGCTGCTGTTGGTCTTGATGGTCCCGTCCTCGTTGAATTTATATCCTTGCTGGTTGCCGTCATACCAAATCTGGTTGCCGGTCCAGTCAGCCAGACCGCCGCCCAGCATTCCGTTGCCAATGATGACGCCGGGATTTTTATTGGTATCGGGCTTTTTCTCATTGGCGTCGCTGGCAATGAAGACGTCCTCCGCGCCATCTTTGAATTCCTGGTTATCCTTCCAAACCTGGGAACCATCGATAAAGTCATTGCGCTTGCTGTCTTCACCTTCCACTACAGGGTTCTTTACATAGCCGTCCTTGTCGCCCTTGGCGTCGTTGCCAAAGATAGCCGCGCCGTCCTTGGAGTAGATGATGGTGTTGCCATGGACGCAGGCAGAAAGTCCGCCGCCCAAGCCGTTGGCAATGTTTTCCGTGATAACGGCATTCTTAATGGTCAGAGTACCGTCAGACTCTACATAGATGCCGCCGCCGCCCAAGTCCTTGGTGGTCTCCGTGGAGTTGCCGAGAATCAGGCCGCCTGTGATGACGCCGTCGCCGCGGATGTAGATACCGCCGCCCTCGCCTGTGTGGGCCTTATTCTCAATGACCAGGCCGCCGTTCATCTCAAACTGGTCCTTGTCATTCTTGCCGTCGGTCCATTTGTTCTCCACGAAAATGCCGCCGCCTTCACCGGCCTCGTTTTTGCCGATGATGCCAGCGCCGTTCAGGGTGAACTTGCCGCCGTTTCCGGTGACATAAACACCGCCGCCCGCGTTCTTGTCGGAATACGTGCCGTCTGTCCCGACAGCCGTGTTACCGGCGATCACGCCGCCGTTCATGGTGGCATCACCTTTAACGGTGACACCGCCGCCGGTAATGGCAGTATTGCTGGAGATGGTTCCTCCGTTCATTTCAAACGTGCCATTCGGATTCACCATTACGCCGCCGCCATTCTGGGCAGTATTCCCTGTGATGGTACCGTCGTTCATGATCAAGGTGGAGTTGCCGCCCACCAAGACACCGCCGCCATTGTCGGCATTGCCGCCCGTGATGGTGACGTTGTCGTCAATAATAACTTTTCCGCCGCCCGCAATCAGGATGGGACGAATCTCGCCACTATCATCTTCCACCATAATCTTGCCGCCGCTGACAGAACCCTCTTGGATATGCAGGACTTTACCGTTAGTTACAGTGATAAAGCTTTCTGTATCCGTGGTGGTGCCGGTAGCAGTGCCGATGATGGTAACGCCATTGAGAACCAAGATAACAAGGTTCTCATCGCCATCGACTTTCTTGTTATCCTCGTGCCCTTGCCCACTCAGCGCGCTGTTCAGCCTGTCGCTCAGACCCTCGCTGGTATAGCAGCTGGCATCATGCACATGCTCTGAGGCGGTGCAGGTCAGTTTCTTAGTCTCCGGCCCATAGCATACTTCCGTATGAACATGCCCCGGCGTCTCGGCCATTGTGCAGACCAGGGTCTTTACGGTGGCGTTGCACTGGGGAGTATGCTGATGCCCCGTGCTCTCAGGAAGAGTGCAGGTCAGCTGGGTCTCGGTGGTGGTTGTGGTGGCATAGCAGCTCTCGCTGTGCTCATGGCCTTCTTCCGTGCTGGTGCAAACCAGCTCGGTGGAGGTGTTCTCCACGGTGGTGTAGCAGCCATCCCCATGGGTATGGCCCTCACTGGCTTCCTGACCACAGGTCAGGGTGGTCTCGTAAGTGTAGCAGTCTTCCCCATGGGTATGGGGGGTCACTTCCTCCACGCCGCAAATCAACTCACCGGGAACCACGGAATAGCATTTTTCCCCATGTGTGTGCGCTTGCAGGGTGCAGGTCAGCTTGGCTTCCACCTGAGTGGCCGCGGACGCTGTGGCGGAAAACATGCTTAGGCACATGGCCACGGCAACGCTCAACGCCACCACACGACTGCGAAAATTGTTTGTGATCTTTTTCATACTGAACCTCTCTTTGCTTATTTTCGGACGCAAAGTATCCGGCGGCCGGGCTGCCATCGCGGTATTCCCGCCTTAGGCCCCATAGCTTTGTGTCCCGCCCTTTCAAGCGGTTTACATACCCCGGAAAGCCGTCAGGCTCTCCGGTTCCGGCAGCTGGGCTGACATAACGCTTACAGAAGATGATTCAGCGGCTGATTTGCTTGTGGGACATGTCCCACAAGCCTTTCCCTTTCTAGAAAGGGAAATCTAAATCCGTTACATCCGATGATTCGAAAAACGGTTTTTATAAGCGGCCGATGTCTTCTTTTGCATCTTAGTCCCCATGGCTTTGCTGTCCCACAGTTTCCTATGGTTTGCCTATGGCGCTTCCTTCCCCCTTTCTGCGCCGCGCCATTGCGCTGCGGGGGTACCGGCAGGCATCTCATCCTTTCTAAATGGTTTTATAGAACAGTCCCCAGGCCGCCGGTCCTTTAAAAGCAGGGAAACGTCGGGGTCTCTCCGGCAATAAAACCGAAAGGCCCGTCATTTCCTCCACTTTTAAGTAGGCCCTGGAACTATCTACCTAA
>CANONE010000083.1 GCA_947567585.1 uncultured Clostridia bacterium
ACAGCACGGTGCGGTCGATGGCGCCGGTGCGGCGGAACTCCTGGACGAAGAACTCCGACTCCTCGAAGGTGATGCCGATGGCGGCGAAGACCACGGCGAAGTTGGAGGCCGAGTCCCCCAGCACCTTGGCCTGGCGGGCGATCTGGGCCGCCAGCTGGGCGTGGGGCAGGCCGGAGGCGGAGAAGATGGGCAGCTTCTGGCCCCGGACCAGGGTGTTCAGGCCGTCGATAGCGGACACGCCGGTCTGGATAAACTCCTGGGGATAGTTCCGGGCGGCGGGGTTCATAGGCAGGCCGTTTACGTCCACCCGGCGGTCCGGCAGAATCTCCGGGCCGTTGTCAATGGGGCGGCCCAGGCCGTCGAAAACCCGGCCCAGCATGTCCTCGCTGACGCCCAGCTCCATGCTGTGGCCCAAGAAACGAACCTTAGAGTTACTGAGGTTAATACCGGTGGAGTTTTCAAACAGCTGCACCAGGGCGTTGCCCTCGTTGATCTCCAAGACCTTGCAGCGGCGGCGCTCGCCATTGGCCAGCTCGATTTCCGCCAGCTCGTCATAGGCTACATTCTCTACATCCCTGACCAGCATCAGAGGGCCCGCCACTTCTTGGATGGTTCTATATTCCTTTGGCATCAGAAGTCCTCCTTTGTCTCTGCGGCTTCATGCAGTTCTTTGTCCAGCTGGGCCATGACCTGGCCGAAGGTTTCCTTCACCTTGTCAGGCGCGGTGTACTTAAAGCGGCCGATCTGCTCGCGCACGGGCAGGTCGATAAGCTTCTGAATATCCACGCCATTGGTAAGGGCCTCTCGGGCTTTCTCATAGTAGCCGGTAATCAGCTGCATCATGTGGTGCTGCTTTTCCAAAGAGGTGTAGGTGTCCACCTCGTCAAAGGCGTTCTGATGCAAAAAGTCTTCGCGGATGGACCTAGCTACCTCCAGCTTTAGCCGGTCCGGGGCGGAAAGGGCGTCCATGCCAACCAGCTGCACAATTTCCTGGAGCTCCGCCTCATCCTGCAAAAGGCCCATCAGCTGGGTGCGCAGGGCGGTCCAGTCCTCGGCCACATGGGTGTTAAACCAGCTCTCCATGTTGTCCAGATACAGGGAGTAGCTGGTCAGCCAGTTGATGGCCGGGAAGTGGCGCTGCTGGGCCAGGGAGGAATCCAGGCCCCAGAAGACCTTTACGATGCGCAGGGTAGCCTGGGATACAGGCTCGGAAATGTCGCCGCCAGGAGGGGAAACCGCGCCGATAACGGACAGGGCGCCTTCCCGCTCTCCAGAGCACAGGGTCCGCACGCTGCCGGCCCGCTCGTAGAACTGGGCCAGGCGGCTGCCCAGGTAAGCCGGGTAGCCCTCCTCGCCGGGCATCTCTTCCAGACGACCGGACATCTCGCGGAGGGCCTCGGCCCAGCGGGAGGTGGAGTCGGCCATCAAAGCCACGGAGTAGCCCATGTCTCTGAAATACTCGGCAATGGTGATGCCGGTGTAGATGGAAGCCTCTCGGGCCGCCACGGGCATGTCGGAGGTGTTGGCGATCAGCACCGTCCGCTGCATCAAGGACTGGCCGGTTTTGGGGTCCACCAGCTCGGGGAACTCGTTCAGAACGTCGGTCATCTCGTTGCCGCGCTCGCCGCAGCCAATGTAAACCACGATGTCCGCCTCAGCCCACTTGGCCAGCTGGTGCTGCACCACGGTTTTGCCAGAGCCGAAGGGGCCGGGAACAGCTGCCACGCCGCCCTTGGCGATGGGGAACATGCAGTCCACCACCCGCTGGCCCGTGATCAGGGGCATATCGGGAGAGAGCTTCTCCTTATAGGGCCGACCCCGGCGGACAGGCCATTTCTGCATGAGCCCCAGGGGATGGGGGCCGTTTTTAGTCTCAACGGTGGCCACTGTGTCGGCTACTTTGAACTTGCCGGCCTTGATGTCCGTGATCTTCCCCTCCACGCCGGGAGGGACCATGATCTTGTGAGAGACCACCACGGTCTCCTGCACAGTGCCGATGATGTCGCCGCCGGTAACCTGGTCTCCGACCTTTACGCTGGGCACGAAGTCCCACTCCAGGTCCCGCTTCAGAGAGGGAACCTCCACGCCGCGCTCCAGGTTGTTGCCGGAAATCTTCATAATATCGTCCAGCGGGCGCTGAATGCCGTCATAGATACTGGTAATAAGTCCTGGGCCCAGCTCCACGCTCATAGGCTCGCCGGTAGACTCCACCGGTTCGCCGGGAGCAAGACCCGAAGTCTCCTCGTATACCTGGATGGAGGCTTCGTCGCCGTGAATCTCGATTATCTCGCCAATCAGGCGGCGTTCGCTGACGCGCACCACGTCGAACATGTTGGCGTCCCGCATGCCTTTCGCGATAACCAGAGGTCCGGCTATTTTTTTGATGGTGCCATTGCTCATGTTTACCGATCACCCGTTTCTTTATTAGTTGCCGTTGAAAATGATATCGGAGCCAACAGCCTGCTCCACGGAATGCTTGACCATATTGAGCCCCAGGCCCGTGTTGCCGTGTACGCCGGGAATGGGGATCACGGCGGGCAGCAGGCTTTCCCGGCAGCGGTCCAGCTCGGGGGCTAGACCCTCAGCCAGGGCCTCGGTGATATAGATCACGGCATAGTCCTGTTCCGAAAGGCGCCGCAGGGTTTTAGCGCCCTCTTCACTGTTTGAGACCGGGAACACCTCCAGCCCCAGGGCCGCGAAGCCGTAGATGCTGTCGCGGTCGCCCAAAACTGCTATCCTATACATACATTTCCCTCAGTCTTTCCCGGATCATACCGTCGTCCAGCTCGTTGAGCTTGCCGGAGAGAATGATCCGCACGGTGCTGATCTCATTGCGCCGGGCGATGACAAAGGCGAACAAGGGGCCCACTGTAAAGGGATTGCGCTTTTGCTCCTTCACAAGGTCCATCACCCGGTCGTCGCACCACTTCTCAAAAGCGGAGTAGGACTCTTTCAGCCGGTCCCCGGCCTCCCCATAGGGGGTGACGGAAAGATAGGCGAAAAGATCGTCCAGGCCCTTACAGGCCGCAGCCGCCAGGCTCCCGATGTCCAGCGTGCCGCAGGGGGCCAGGGCCATATCCAAAAAGGCCCGGCTTTTCCCGGTTTTGCAGGCCCGCACCGCCACCTTGATGTTGGAGGTAGCGCACAGCAGCTCCGCGTAATCCATCAGAATGGGGGTCTTGCTCTCTTTGCCGCAGTCCAAAACGTCCACAAGGCAGGCCCGGTCCAGAATAATATCGCACAGCTGGCCGTCTTCCTTTTGTAAAAGCGCGTGATAGGCTTCCCCGGCGGCCGTTGCCATTTTCTCCGGCAGGGGGGAGAAATCCCCCTCCCGAACGCAGCGCAGCATGAGCTGGGGATCGATGGCCCCGCCGGGGAGAAACACCTCATGGGGCTCCACGCCGGTGACCACCGCCTTAATAGCGGCCTTTAGATTATTATAGTCGGTGGGGAACAGAAGCACCTTAAAGGGCGTAAGGTCCTTGGTAAGCTCATGGATAAAGGCCCAGGTTTTCTCCTCCTCGGCGGCTAAGACAGCCTCGGCGGAGGAGCCGGCCTCCCAGCCCTTGTCCGAGAGGGTGCGCAGGCACTCGTCATAGCTTCTGCAGGCCATGAGCTGGTCCACGTCCTGGCGGCTTAAAAGCCCCAGCTCCCGGGCGCGCACCCGCGCCACCGCGTAGATGTATTCCTCTTTCATAGATGGCTTCCTTTCTTCGGGGCTTTCGCGCTATGCCGCGGGGAACAGCAGCCGGCCGGCCGCGTCCCGCAGAGCGTCGTAGGCGTCCTCGAAAATGGCGTCGAAGGTACAGTTGATATCCACGCCGCCGTAAACCAGCAGGAAGCCGCTGCCTATCTCATAGGGCTGCGGGGAAATGGTGACCTCCGCCTTTGGCACGGCCTTGCGCATCCGGGCCAAAAAGTCGTCGGGCAGGCGGGCAAGGTCCCGCTTACAGAGCCGCATCTCCCCCCGGCCCTCCTGGGCAAAGCGGACGTATAGGCTTAAAAGCGTCTCGAAGTATTCCCCGTCCGGAGCGTTTTCCAAGGATTCCCGGGCCGCGGCCACCGCCTCCCGGATGAGCTCCTGCTTAAAGACCAGTATCTGGTTGCGCTTTTCCAGCTCCGCCGCGGACTGTGCCCGGTTGCGGATATCCTGTGCCCGGCGCTCCCCTTCCTTAATCACGGCGGCGGCCTTTTCCTTAGCCTCCTCCTGGGCTTTCTGGGAGATCTCACCGGCCTTGGCCCGGGCCTCGGAAAGCAGAGCCTCTGCTTCCTGCTGGCCGTCGCCGGCGATCTGGCTCAATATAGATTCCAGTCCCGTCATGGATTTCCCTCCTCTCTGCGAATATCCGGCGTCAGGCTCATACCGGGATGGTGCCGATGCTGGTGATGGCCAGAATGGAGATCAGCAGAGCCAGAACAGCGTAGGTTTCCACCATGGCGGGGAAGATCATGGACTTACCGAACTGGTCAGGGCGCTTAGCGACGAGAGAGATGGAGGACACGGCGGCCTTGGCCTGCCACTTGGCGGAAACCATGCCTACAATGGCCATGGGCAGGCAGGCGGCCAGGTACAAAAGCCCCTTGGCCAGAGAGATATCGGAGCTGCCGCCCAGAATGCCGATCTGGGTCAGGGTAACGAAGCCGATCAGGAGGCCGTAAATGCCCTGGGTGCCGGGGAGCAGCTGGAGAATCAGAACCTTACCGAACTGGCTGGGGTCCTCGGTGACAACCCCGGCGGCGGCCTGGCCGGTCATGCCAACGCCGATGGCGGAACCAATGCCGCCCATCAAAGCTGCCAGCACAGCGCCCAGCAGCGCGAACACGATGCCTAACTGGCCCCAATCGAATACCAAAGCAGAAATATCCATTTTTTATTCCTCCGTAAATTTGAAATATTTTGTATTGGCAGCAAAGGGCTGGAATTTGCGCCCGCCGCCTTCATAAAACTTACCGAAGAACTCCACGTACTGCAAACGGTTGGTATGTACGTAGGCGCCCAGCAAGTTTATGAGCAGATTGAGAACATGGCCGACAATAAATACAAAAATGAACAAAATCACGCCGACTACGCCCCCGCCCGCCATGGTGCCCAGCATATTGAACACCTGGGCGATAACGCCCGTGGCAAGGCCCAGAGCCAGCAGGCGGGAATAGGACAGAATGTCCGAAAGCCAGCTGGATACGCCGTAAAGGCCGTAAAGGCCCTTCAAAAAGCGCTTTACGCCCCGGCTCTCCCGGCCGGAGGTAGCCACAATCCCCACCGCGCCAATGGCCGCGAACACCAAAGCGATGGTGGTGACAATGGAGGGGATGGCAATGGACAGGCCCATCATCTCCTGGAACATGTCAAGGGACACCAGGGCGATGATCAGGCCCCCTACCAGCATATACCAGAAGCCGGAATCATAAAGGGCGTCCAGATACTTGCCCCGCTTGCACAGCTGGTAAATCTGCATGGCAAGCCCGGCGAACAGGTGGATGATGCCCAGAAGGAACGAGAAGAGCATCAGCCGCATGGGCTGCTCCAGGGGGGCGAACCATAGGGGCTGTACAATAATCTCATTGCCAAAGAAGGTGCGGGAGATCACCGTAATGGCGTCGCCGAAATAGCTGCCGAACAGCACGCCCCAGAACATGGTGGAAAGCCCGCAGAAGAAGAACATCCGCATGGTTTTACGAAGGCTCTCTTCAATGTTTTTAAACTTCAGCAGCACAATGCCCGTGCATAGGGAAATCAAGAATCCATATGCGGCGTCGGAGAGCATCATGCCAAAAAGCACATAGTAGAATACGCACATAACCTTGGAAGGGTCTACCTCGCCCTTACCGGGCAGGCTATAGCCTTCGATGACGCCCTCCACCGGCGCGGAGAAGAAGCCGTTTCTAAGCTTCACCGGCAAGCCCTCTTTATCGGCCGGGGTCTCCAGCTCTACAAAGGCGCCATAGCGGTCTTCCAGCGCCTCCTGGAGCTCCTTGGCGGTTGTGGCCTCCACATATCCCGTGAGGTAGAAGGTATGGGGGCTCTGCCACAGGTCGCCCAAAACCTGATACTTATTAGCCCGCATGGCGTAGTAATCAGACGTGAACAGCAGGTCCTGCCGGCGGCCCGCGAAGGACTTAATCTCTTCCTGCGCAGACTGGATATCCGCTTCGGCGGCCTTGATCCGCTCTCGAAGGGTCTCCGCCCGCTGGGCGGGGGGCGTCTTGGAGGGAGCGGCGGGGTAAGTAAAGCCCATGCCCCGCAGGGCGGCTTCCACCTTCATCCCGTATTTTCCAAGGCACACTACAAACACGCAGGTCTGCTGGGGCTGGCTGCTGACAACCTCTACCTCTACTCCGGAAGCGTCCGGCGCCTCCTTGGCCAGCTGGGTTTTCACCTGAGCGGCGGTAAGCTCCTCTGGAAAGGAGCCGATAAACACGCTGGTAGAGCCGGTGCCCACTGTGCGCATGGAGATGTCTAAGGCCATCCAAGGCTTTAGGGCCTCCAGCTGGGTTTCAAACCGGGCGATTTCCGCCTGCTGGTCGGCAATGCGCTTGCCCAGGGCCACCAGCCGGGAGGCGGCCTTGTTCAGCTCCGGGGCGGCCGCGGCGGTTTCATCATACTGCTGGGCGGTAATACCCGTGCGCCCTTCCAGCATAGCCAGCATAGGCTTATCCGGGACGGCATAGCGGTCCAGAATTTCCACCGCGTTTACAATAAGCTGGGCGTTCTTTTCAAATGTCTGCCGTGCGGAAGCGGTATCCGTTTTGGCGAAGGGGCCCATTTCGTCCATGGGCTTCTCCGGGCTGTTGACCTCCACGGCGGCTTTGCGCTGCAGCATTTCCAAAATCTTTTTGCGGTTGTTTTTCAGCGCGTACACATGAATGCGCCGCATTTCCACTACCGCCATCTGCATCAAACCTCCTTGTGTTGAGCCTGTTTGAAAGCTCTGTTTTCAAATAGCGCTCAGGTCTTACCCAAAACGATCTTCCGAATCTCTTCCACGACCTTGCCGCGGCCCTCTTGGGCGCTTTGGCGCAGGCGGTCCTGTTCCTGCTGGGTTTCCTTTTTATATCCGGCGCTGAACTTTTCCGCGTCGGCCCGGGCTACCCCCAACAGAACCTCAGCCTTTTTCCGGGCCTCCTTCACGGCGGCCCCCACTGTTTGCTTGCCCTGGGCGGCGGCCTCCGCCAGCAAACGCTGGCTCTCTTCCTTGGCCTGCGCCACGGCGTCACGGGCTTTCAGCTCAGCGTCGCTGATGGCCTGCATGGTCTCTTTTGCCAATCTCTTTCACCTCCTGCATACCCGTGTTCCGCCTGGCGTGCCGCAAGGCGTAGCGGGAAAATAGTTGGGTAGAAGCTGCCTTGGGCGGCCGGCGGACCTCTTTATAAAGAACAAAAGGCCCTTCGGTTTCCGGGCAAAGGCAGGGACCCATCCCCCGCCCTTTGACAAGTCCTGTGATTCGGGGGGAACGGAGCCTCCCCGGCACAGTCTTCCAGGCAAGACTATTATACCCCCTGTATCTGTAAAAGTCAAAACCTAAATGTAAAAAAACGCCGCTTACAGGCATCGGTTCCTGCAAGCGGCGTAGAAGACTTTATAATTGCGGAGCCCTCCGGCCAGATTGGGATGGCGGGCCGGCTCGGCCGGTCTGTCCGGCGGTCTATTCCGGGCTTTATTCCGTTGGGCTTTCGCTTTCGGCCTCGCTGCTCTCTTCGGAGCTTTCCTCCGAGGAGGAGCTTTCGCCGGAGCTCTCATCTTCGCTGGCGGAGCTCTCTGCGGAAGAGGTCCCCTTCTTGCCAAGAGTATCCGCCACAGCGGAAAGCTTCACGCTGCCAATGGCTTTCTGGTTCAGCTCCACATTCACATTGGCGCTTTCCTCTTCCACATAGCTGGTAAACTCTTCGCCCTTCATTTCCCCGATCAGGGAAAGCTTCCGGTTCTCGTCGGCCGCCAGGGCTTCAAAGTCCTCTTCCAGATCCATTTTCATAATGACATAGGCCCCGCTGTCTGACTCGGCCAAACCAGCCTCGCCATTTTTCAGGTCCTTTATAGCGTTCATAAACAGGTCGCTCATAGCTTCCTTGCGCATGGCCACGGGCTCTTCGCCAATGTTCGGCTCTGTCTGGGTGGCGTTGGCATAGTTGGTGGCGGCCAGGCTCAGGGTTTCCTCCCCGCTGTTGATGCGCTCAATGTGCTCTTCCAGATCTTCTTTGATCGCGGCCTTATCCTCGTCGCTTTTGGGGCTGGTAACGCCGGTCTCCTCATCCTTATCCGTATACGCCACAAAGAAATAGTTGTAATATACATAATTATCCAGGTAGTAATCGCGCATCTCGCTTTCCGGCAGCTCTTTTTCCCCGCCCTCTCCATACAGGGCCGCCATCAATTTCTGCAGGCGCACATTATATAAGGAATAGGCTTGCTCAAAGGAGTCCTGGGAAATGCCCATCTTTTCAAAGGCGGTCTTGTAATAGCCCCAAACGGAACCGGTGGCGTCCTTTACAGCGGTCTGATCCTCCTCGTCCAGGGTAAGCCCCAGACCGTCGAACTTCTGGCTGACAAAGTAATAAGAGCGCAGATGCTCCATAGCCTTGTCTTCAATCCACTGAGAGGCGCCGGTTCCCTCAATGGAGCCGCCCAGCACGTCCGCCTCGCTGTCCACCAGGGCTGCGCCTTGCGAATAGGCGCTGGAAAGGTAGTAGATATATCCTCCAATGGGCATAGTCTCTTCTCCCACCTTGGCAGCCCATGTTTTGTCTTCGCTGTAGCAGCCGGAAAGCCCCGCGCACATGGCCATTGCCAGTATGCCGGCCGCCGCCCTCTTTAAAATGTTTTTCATGTTTCTCATGCCTTTCATATTAAATAAAATAAAACGCTTGCATACATGCCCACCTATTATAGCGCAAAACTTGTCAAATGTCTAGGGGATAGTTAAAAAAAGCGTGGAGGCCGGAGATTCTGATTTTCCGTCGAAAATCCACTTGACGAAGCTGGGCTGATGTGATATAATACACTCCAGCGATAGAAAAAGCGCGGGTGTAGTTCAGTGGTAGAACTCCAGCCTTCCAAGCTGGTCGTGTGGGTTCGATTCCCATCACCCGCTCCA
>CANONE010000084.1 GCA_947567585.1 uncultured Clostridia bacterium
CAAAATTTGTCGAAATATGGAGGACGATAGAAATATTAAGGCTGTTTAGGACGTTTAAAACACCTTTCTCTCATCATTCATGTGGCTACACAGCTTTTTCAGATGCTCCACAGCCGTTTCCGGCGGCAAGTTGTTATCTCGAAGAAAAGCAACCAGCGTTTTTTCCCCGGAAGAAAGCTCCCCTATCTTTTGTGGATCTGGGCGGACCTTTTTTGGAGAACGGCGGTTACCGGAATCCCCTAAAAGAACAGACGCGCCGCCTTCTTCCAAAAAGAATTCTTCCAGGGGCACCGCAAAAATCTTGGCGATGCGGTTCAAGGTCGTAGGGTCCGGCGTAGTTTTTCCCGTCTCATAATAGGTGTATGTAGACCGGCTCACATTGAGAATATCCGCCACATTTTGTTGAGAGAAACCAGCCCGCAGCCGAAATCCACGCAGCCGTTCCGGCAGGGTGGCTTCCGGGGCATTTACAAAATAATCGCTCTTTTTCATTCGGGGAAATCCTTTTCCCGGCTGTGACAGGTACCTGGGCCAGCCGCCGCAGGGAGAGGCTTTCAGCCGTCCTTTATAAAGATAACATGTTGATTATAATGCACCGCGTAAAAAAAAGCTAGTATTTTGTCAAAAATTGTCGAATATGGTGAAGCATAATCACAAAATGCTCCCGGGAGGACGCCTTATCCGATGCGACTGAGGAAAAAGCGAAACACTTCGATTCCATCCACTGTATCCGGACGGGCATGCCGCAGGGTCATCCGCTCCGGATGCCACTGGACAGCATAAATCCGCTGTGCCGGGGCTTCCAAAGCCTCCATAACGCCGTCCAGGGCTTGGGCGGCAGTCCGGAATCCCGGCGCTGTTCCGTCCGCGCCTTGGTGATGGGCGCTGTTAACGGAAATTACTCCATTCTCCGGCCGATATATTTCGCTCAAAAAGCTGTTGGGCTCTATCCGCACGAAATGCTGCTTGTCGCCAGTGGACTCCTCCCAGCAGTGAGCGGCCGCGGTAGGCAGGTGCTGGACCAAAGCGCCGCCAAAGGCCACGTTGATCACTTGCAGGCCCCGGCAGATCCCCAAAATGGGTTTGTGGGCATCCGCAAAGCTCCGGACCAGGTCCAGCTCCGTCAGATCCAGCTGGCGGTCGACGCCCTGGCTGCCTCGGTTTTCCGCGCCATACAGGCTGGGGTCTATATCCCCGCCGCCGGGGACAAGGAGGGCGTGGCAGCCGCCGCCCTGGGCCGGGTCCAAAGAGACGGTAACACGGGCCCCGCAAGCCTCTAAAGCTTCTATGTAGTTTTGCCGTTTTGACCGATCGCCATATATAAAAATATTTTTCATAAATTTCGCACCCCTTTACAAATGTTTATCTGACTTCCGCAGCCCTGGGGCTTAAAACAGACTCTAAAGCTCTGGAAACGGAGGGCTTGTTACAGAAAATTCACCATTATTTGGTTGACTGCCCCACAGCGGAGAGATATAATGGCTTAGAATCGCGAAGCCGTCTCAACCATTGTACCCCTGCAACCATTTCCTGTCAAGCGGACTTCCTTATGTTCGTAGGGGATAAGAAGGGCGGAATTCCCACCGGCCGCGCCCTGCCTCTCTTTCATTTATATGTGAAACCAACAGAAAGGGTGTATAATATGCGCAAAAACCGAACCGAAAGAAGACTCGCTGCCGCTTCCCCCTCTCAACGCAGGCAGTCTCCCGGCCCTGAGAGTCCAGCCCCTGTCCGCCGCAGAGAGAAAGCGCAGGCGGGGACAGTAGCGGCCTTGGTTATTATCATCATGGCTCTTGCCAGCGCAGCCATCGTTGTGTTTGCCATGCTGAACGCGGGAAAGGCGTCTTCCCCGCAGTCTGTGGAAGTAATCAAAACTATTCCCCGTGCTGCCCAGGAGGGCCGGGGAACGCCTGTCGGCTTAGGAGACGGCGGCCAGCTGGATGACCCTCTGCTGGTGCTGGTCAATGATGTTACGCCCCTGCCGGACAATTGGCAGGTTACCCCGGCCATGATCGGGGATGAGACGGTGGACCAGCGGGCTTACGCGGACCTGGACGCCATGTTCCAGGCGGCGGGAGAGGAAAATGTCTGGCTCTGGGTGGCTTCCGGCTACCGCAGCGTAGCGGAGCAGGAGGAGGTGCTTTCCCAAGAGATTAGCCTGCATATGTCTGAAGGCATGACCGAGGACCAGGCTCGAGAGCTATCCCTGCGGACCATCGCCCGCCCCGGCTATAGCGAGCACCATACCGGCTTGGCGGTAGACATCAACGATGTCAGCGACAATTTTGAAAGCACCACGGAATACAAGTGGCTTAGCCAGCACGCCGCGGAATATGGGTTTGTGCAGCGCTACCGTTCCGACAAGGTGGAAAAAACCGGTATAGACACCGAAAGCTGGCACTACCGTTATGTAGGCAGAGAACATGCCCAGGAAATGGAGCGCCTAGACATGTGTCTAGAGGAGTACGTGGAATATCTAAAAAGTCAGACAAACTATTAAGCCGCGCCTTTGGGGGCTTTTTCACGCCCCCTCCATATAATTAAGAAGAGGGCTGGGAAGAAATTCCCAGCCCTCCTAAAATATCTTTTATTCAGCGGCGTCTTGACTATGCACGGCACAGGGACAGGCACAGTCCGCACAGAGGCCCTCGCGCTTCCGCGCTGCCCCACGGCATCTTTGCACAAGCCGCCCAGCGCGTTCTATTCCCAAATTTCACTGCCGTCCGGTTGAACCATGGCTTTATGGGCAAGAGCCGCCTCTAGGATACCGGCATAGGCCCAGTGTGTTCTGGGCACGTCAGAGAAGGGCATAACACGCTCTGCCAAAGCCTGCTTATCTGCGGTTCGTTTCAGCATGCGGTTAACAATGGTTAAGACCTGGGCGCGGGAGATATGGTCCTTTGGATGGAACAACCCGTCGGGATATCCTTCAATCCATCCCGCTGATTCGCAAGCGGCAACAGAACGGCTATACCATGTACCATCCGGTATATCCGGGAAAGAGGAGGGCTCGTCGGAAAGGGGCAAATCCATAAACCGGGCAACCATAACGGCAAACTCCCCACGCGTTACGGGCTTTTGGGGGGCGAACAGATTATTTCCAGTCCCTTTCACAATCCCCAAGCCGGCAAGGAACGATACCGGCTCTCTGTACCAGGCGGCTGCGGGCACGTCGTCAAAGTCCAGACTTACCTGGGGCTCATCCGTCAAAAGCCTGTAAAGCACCTGGGCCGCCTCTGCGCGGGACATATCGTCGTCCGGCCGGAACAGCCCCTTGTGCCCATGGACATAATCCATGTGGTCTACAGGCTCCGGAGGCAGAGTGGGGGCCGGAGTAGAGGCCGGGGCTGGGGTTGCGGTGGGAATGGGGCTCGAAGTCGGGGTTGGCGTTGGAGCCGGAATCCAGGGCCCGACCGGGGTAGAGGGGCGGGCCGGAATGGGTGTTGGGGTTATCACCACAGGGGGCTTCTCCTCCTCTGCGGGCGTATCCACGTAGGCGATGGCATAGGTAGAGAAGAGGCGGGCGGAGAAGCGCAGCTTGCCGTTTCCTGCATTTTCCGCCGTCAGCACCGAGGATTCTATGGCGCCGTCAACCATTTCATGGGCGTAGAGGAGATAGAACGTCCTTTTCATGCCCTCTGGAGGCGTCTGGAGTTCCTCCGGGATCTCCAGCATAACTTCAATGGGCTCCGCCGTGGTTGTAATGGGCGTGATTGTCTCGCGTATGCCGCTGCCGCCGTTCTCCTCATAGGTGTACTGTGTCAAGCTCACATCCATGTAGAGGAATTCCGCGTCCCCGCCGTTGGGCAGAGCTTCCGCCGCCCGTTCAATCTCTATTTTTCCGGGCGCCCGCTCCCCCTCCAACGGGGAAATGGACAGCACCAGCTTGTGGCTGACAGCGCTATGGGTGCTTGCGTCGGTCAAATCTTCCTCGGACAGATGAACGGCCTTTAGCACCTGTTCAAGGGGGCTTTCCCACTGGGCCTCAGGGGCGCCGGGCTTTACTTCGGTCTGCTTCTCCACACTGCCATACCGGGGGTCGTCGGAATGCCGGTAACGCTGAGCCATCACAGCATTGCAGACGGCGCATTCCATATACTCGGTCACATCCCCCGCTGACCGTCCCCTGCCGGAAATCCAGCCGCCGCTGCCCTGGTGGCTCATTTCGTTAAACCGTTCCCCGCAGGTGGAGCACACCATCCAATGATGGCTTGCCCCCTTGCGCCACTCTGCTTCCGGAGTGTGCCCTGTAGCGGGAATCGGCTGGAAATCCTTTATAGCTCCGCACTTCGCGCAGTGCAGGGACCGGATGCCCGGCTCCGTGCAGGTGGCCTCCAAATCGACGGTATACTCGGCGTCCCAAGTATGGCCCGTGGCCGCCTCTGGGGTAGTGGCTGTCTGTCCGCATACCGTGCATGTGGTTATCGTTATTCCAATCCCCTCGCAGGAGGCGGGTATACTCCATTCCCTGTTAATGTGCCCGTTGTTGACCCGTACGGTTACAGCGGCGCGATTCCCCGCCTTGTCAACGGCCACGATGGTATGCTCTCCCGCCGCCAGATGTATGGCTCCCGAGGAGGCGGTAACGTCCTCGCCGTCCAGAGCGACGCTTTTCAGCCCTATGCCGTCTGAAACAGCTGCGGTCTGGGGGGAACAATAGGTGCGGCCGGAGGTGACAGCGGCGCCGTCAATCGCTATTTCCGGCGGATCGATGTCAAATACCAGCCGGGGTGTGGAGGCATAGTGTACATTTCCGGCGGCGTCCTTGGCCATGGCGTAGACGTACACGCCGGAGAGCCGCTCCGTAGGAATCGGAACGACTTTGCTTACTGTGCCGGCCTGCGCGCCATCCATAGGAAGATTCGTCCACTTATCCTCCCCCAACTGATCTGGTTCTGACGGCGTGTCCGTACACACGTAAGCCAAAGAGACCAGGTCCTGGTTGCGGTCCATGGCGGAAATTTGAATTTGAGGTTCCTGCATGTTGAAAAGAAGGGGATCAGTCTGATTATGATACGTTTTCGTCCATGTCCATACGCCCATGGATATACGGCTCATGGGCGGGTAGACGAATTCTTGATAGCCGCAGACCGTACAGGTCCGGGACTTGAGACCGGCATCCGGGTCCTCCGTCCACTGCGAAAAACTGTGGACGCCGTAGCCGTCCTTGCCGGTATGGTCCTGCACGGGGCAGCCTGCGGTTAGGCATTCATGCCAGTGGGCCGCGCCGTCGTTTGTCCAGTTGGCGCTGTCCCAATCGTGGGCATGGGACAGCGGGGCGGATTCAACATAGCCGCAGACTGTGCAGGTCCGGGACTTAAGACCGGCATCCGGGTCCTCCGTCCACTGCGAGAAACTATGGACGCCGTAGCCGTCCTTACCAGTATGGTCCTGCACGGGGCAGCCTGCGGTTAGGCACTCGTGCCAGTGGGCCGTGCCGTCGGTTGTCCAGTTGGCGCTGTCCCAATTGTGAGCATGAGGCTCGCCAAAAGCGTACTTAGTCCCTAGGCTGACAGCGTCCGTATAGTTTTTGCCGCCGGTGATGCGGGCAAAGAAGTAGTACTCCAGCCCGGAAACCAGCCCGGAAAAGTCAGGCGAGCCCTGCCACAACGGGGAGGCCGCGTCAGGGGCGGCATTGGTCTCAGTCATGGCATAGGTGATCGTCCCGTCCGTCCCGGCGGTATCGTCCACGCCTACGGCGGAGGGCGGGCTAAGAGCGACTGCGCCCTCGTTTACCTGGGTTACGGTAGGGGCGGGTAGGGTGCGGGTGGCTTTCGTAACTGTGGCGTACAGGGAACTGGTGATCCATATGCTGTTGTAGTTCTCTGCTCCAGGCCCCGCCATAAAGACGTCGATGGTAAAGGGCTTGTTCTCATACGCCTGTTCGGCCTGTATACTTCCCGTAGAGCTGAACTGGCCAGTTGCGGCTATTGTCATCCCAGCGGTGGTTTCCCCGTTCACCATCTTCTTCTCAATGGCAGCTCGCAGGTCGTTTTCATTGTAGCTCACGGTAACATGACTGGTACCGTCATAGGCACGATCCTCCGCAGTGAAAAGGGTAGATGGAATTCCGGAAATGAATCCCTTGGTGATGGAAAATGTAAAAACGTTTTTTCCCGTGATGGTATAGTCATCCGCATAGTCCGGCTTGATGGATATCTCCACACGGTAGCTGCCTGCATTTTTGGGCGGAGCTTCCATGGGAGATGTGCTTATAAACCATTTATAGTCTATCACATTTTCCGGGCAGGTGGGGCTGCCAGCCTTAAATACTAATTTGGGCTGTACCGGCAGGCCGTCATATCTTTTATTACTGACCACGGATGTAAATTCCACCCGCGCAGGTTCCGCGCTGGTGGTTATGGCAGCGCCCTTGCTGGTCACGACAGGGTCCTCAAAATGGCTGTCGCCGGTGAGCCGGAGATAAAAATAGTATTTCGTGTTTTTCGTCAGCCCGGTCAATATCGGGGACGTCTGCCAGCCGTCGGCTGGGGCGGCGGCACGCTCAGCCTCGGCCTCCGCCTCCGTCAGACCGGGGGTGGCCGGTTTGACGGCGTACTCTGCCGTACCATCGGATGGAAATGTTCTCAGCGTGACGCTTGTTGCCGCGATGGTCTCCGCCTCCGGCGGGGCCAGGGCGTTTGCCGCGCCAGCCGGTGCTTTTATAATTTTGCCTGTGGGAGGCGGCGCCAGGTAGGGGACATAGTTGCGCCATTGGTTGGGATAGGCATCGCCGCTAGTGAAACAGATATCGATATCCTGCCTTTTGCCGTCTTCGCCCATGCGGCCCACGATCTTTTTGCCCTGGCCCACCTGGGCGTCCTCAAATTCCGCCGCTATCGATATAATAGCCCAATTTTCACTGTGGTCCCGTTCATAGACTTTCGTCTCCTCTTTGCTGCTGTCTCCCCATACGGCGTCCTTCGTAATCCATTCCACCGTTGTCTTTCCATCATAATACTTTTCTTTGGCGGTTACGCCGTACACGGGGATGGGCTTTGCGAAAACAGTAAGGTAAAAGTCCACGCTTCCTTCAAAGTACGGGTTCTCTTTTGGCACAGATACGGTAAGGTAGTAATCCCGGCTGTCAATAGGGATGCCATCCAATTTGTCGCCCTTATGCAGGTCATTGGGCTTTGGCCCCCAGTTGCCCTCCGCCTCGTAGAAGGTGTAATCCAGGTCGCCTTGTACATCCAGCAGCTTTTTGACCTCCGCTGTTGTAAACACCAATTCATTTTTGGTAGCTACCGTAGTTTTATCTCTCAGCAGCTCAATAGGCTTTCCATCATAGCGGTAGCCTTGCCCGGTGCTGGCGTCATCCTTATAATCGTTCATCCATATGACCGGATTACCACCGATATCGATGGGGCACTTCTTAGGCTTGACACAAACAGCCTGGGTGTCTACCACGGTGCCGGCGGCTATGGCGATGGTCATTGTTTTTCCGGCCATCCCAGTCCAGGCAATCGCGGCATGGGGATATTCATCCGGCGCGCCAAAGTCGCCCTCCGGGTCAATGGTATAGTGGCACTGAACGGATGTCACCGCTGTAACGCCGTTGATCCGTCCGGTCGTCTCCGTTACGTCAGTGCCTTTATATGGTATGGTATTGAAGCTGTACGCGTACTTGGCTGGGTCGTAGTCTATAGAGCCCTGGTTATAGCTTCCGCTGTCTGTATACATCTGGGACTCTTTATTGCCCAGCCAGAAGGAGGAGGGCTTGCTCCCCTCCGGAAACGTAATGTTCCAGGAGGGGGTGTCCAGGAAAATGCCTGATCCAGATGATTTGCTGCCGATCATCTGGATGCCACTGAGATCCTGAGCGGTTGGGTTGGAAGGCCAGAACGACATATTTTTACATACCGCGCTGATAAGCCCGGAGTGGTGCATATTGTAATTGCTGTACATTTTCCACGATCCTAGGCGGGGTGTTATTATCATGGCAAGCTGGTCCTGGCTCTCGGGCAGATCAACGTCTACCAAAACCCTTTTATTGTAATCGTCGCTATCATCAAAGCGCATCCGCAGCTGGTTATAGTTGTTGGTGTCAAAGCACATATCGGCATCGGAGGACTCCCCCAGCCAATAATAGTCGTAATTCTGCGAGGCAGTGCGGTGCTTGTAGCGGCCGATCACGTCAAAGGCTCGGTAAAGGCCATCGCGGGAAGGGTTTTCCTGTTTAGGGAAAACCGTATAGGCGCGCAGCCATTGCTGATATACCACCAAGTGTTATTTGTCCCTTTAGCGTCTATATCATATGTATTTTTCACTTCAATTGCGGCGATTTGGTATAGATGTTTAAGCGCCCCACCCACGCCATGCGTATGGAGTATGCTGTAGGCGCCAGGGATGCTGCCACCAATACAATGTTCATTTCTGCATGTCACCTGAACCGCCTGCACCACTTGCACTGGTTTGGACCATGTGCCGTTCACTGTACACCGGTACCAGTTTTTGGGGCACCGCGATGGGTCCAGCGTACCATTTTCATAGGCCCGAAACAGCAGTGTCGCTTCATATCCTTGAATATCCGGGCCATCAGGGTAGCAGCTCTTGTCGTTAAAGTTCGGCTTGTATTCCTTGCCTGTCGCGCCGGAGATAGGCGTGTAATCGCCATCCCGGGCCGTAGATTGGTACCATTGTACGGCCCCGCTGCCCTCTATGGGGGCCACCAGGGTAACGGAATCCTTGGTCATTTCCTTTCCATAGGGGTAGCCGCCGTTAAACGCCAGCTCGGAACCTGCGTCAGCAGCGGCAGCGGCTGGAAGGGAAAATGCGGGCGTTAAAACCTGAAAAAGTATCGCGCATACCAAAGGCCATGCTAAAAATCTCAGCTTCTTCATCGTCTTCTTTCCTCCATCCACATTATTCTGGGCAAAAGAACGTAACCTTCTACTATATATAATACTGGCCGCCAAATCTTTTGTCAATACAATTCAGGCCGCGGAAATCAATTCCTCGCACATTCATCCTGCTCTGAGCCTCAAGCACCAAAAAAAGTCCTGCAAAAATAAAAAA
>CANONE010000085.1 GCA_947567585.1 uncultured Clostridia bacterium
AATACCATACAAATCTTACAATCAAAGGAAAGAAATCGCGTACATTTTGCTTTGAGAGAATAAAACTTTTGGCAGTGAACAACAAACGCGCTTATGGATAACGGGTTTTTCTTCCATCAATTTGGTGAATTCTAACGAGAGATAAAAAAATTCCCCAAAAAGGGCTTTCCTCCAGGCGAGATTTGTCATATAATAGAAGAAAGCGAATCCGGAAGACCGTACGGCAGAAGGAATGCAAGAGATTTTTGAAAGATCAGTGATTGCGCGGACCAGAGGGCAGGCAGTCTGGCCTTTGGCTGGGCGTGGGACGATACCCATGCCTTTAGAAAGGCTCCCGCAGAAAGGACGGCTAAGGTGGAAAAGAAAAGAAGAGTGCGGCTGACAATAAACGGCGTGGTATGCGGCGTCATTACGGGCGAGAGCGGAGAATACATGCAGGCCCTGGCCGACGAGGTGGGCGGGCTGATGAGTCAGGTAATGGCGGCGTCTCCCCTGATTACCCGGGAGGCGGCGGCCCTGACCGCGGCTTTGAGCTTATGCGACGACGCCCACAAAAACGCGGACCAGGCCGCCCGGCTGCAAGACCGGGTGGAAGAGCTGGAGGTAGGGGCCGAGCTCTGGCAGGAGGAAAAGGTGGAGCTTCTCAAGTCTGCCATGGATGTGCAAAAGGACGCCCAGCTGGCGGAAAAGGCCGCCCGGTTGGAAGCGGAAAACACCGTGCTGGAGGAGGCGGCCCAGCGCCTCAAGGGCGTGGAGCAGCGGGTACAGTCCCTGGAGGATGAGAACGCCGCCCTGCGGGAGGCCGCCCGCAGCGCCGGGGATCCTCAAGAGAGGGAACGGCTGGCCCTGGAAAACGATGAAATGAAGAAGCGCTTGCAGCAGCTGACAGAGTATGCGCGCCAGAGCCGGGACGCCGTAAAGTCCCTGGAAGGGGAACTGGCTGAAAAGCAGGGGCTGGAAGAAAAGCTGAACCAATTGGCGGAGGAAGCCCGGATGGGCCGGGCGGCTTTGCAGTCGGCGGAGGACGAGCTGGCAGGGAAAAAGGCCCAGCTGGAGAAGATGGAGCAGCTGGAGGAAGAGGCCCGGATGGGCCGGACGGCTTTACAATCGGCGGAGGACGAGCTGGCCAGGAAAGAGGCGCGCCTAAAGGAGCTGGAGGAGCAGGCCGCCCAGGCCAGCAAAAATCAGGCGGACTCTCAGGCCATTGAAGTACTGCGGGAGGAAAAGCGGGGCATGCGGGAAAAGCTGGACCGCCTGGAGGAGGACGCCCGAAAGACCCAGGAGGCGCTGCGGGCGGCGGAAGACGAACTGGTGAAAACCCGCTCTGCGCAGGAGGATGTAAGCCGGCTGCAGGAAGCCCTGCGCACCGCTGAAGAGCAGCTGGCGGAAAAGCAGTCCATGCAGCGGATGATTGAGCAGCTTACGGAGGATGCCAAGCAGAGCCGGGAGGCCCTGCGGGAAGCCCAGGCCAAGCTGGAGAGCCGGGCCGCAGAACCGGCGTCCACCCCGGCGCCGCCCATCCCCCAAAGGCCGGCGGAGCCCCAGCAGCCTCCAAAATCAAAGGGCGCCCGAGGCGGCCGGCGCAGGAACCCGCTGCGGTTCGAGGAGGAATTACAGCAGGAGGGCCTGGTGAGCTACTTTGAAAAGGGCGAGTGAGCCAAAGCTGGAAGTACTTTCCCCCGCCGGAAGCCGGGATTCCCTGGAGGCGGCGGTGCGGGCCGGCGCGGACGCGGTATATCTGGGAGGACAGGCTTTTGGCGCTAGGGCCAAGGCTAAAAACTTTTCTCCGGATGAACTGGCGGCGGCGGTGGAATACTGCCATGTCCGGGGCGTGCGGGTCCATGTGACGGTGAATACGCTGTTAAAAGAAAATGAACTGCCGGAGGCCCTGGCCTTTGTAAAAGCCCTCTGCGCGCTGCCGGTGGACGCGGTGCTGGTACAGGACATGGGGCTTTTCTCTCTGCTGCGGGAGCGGGCGCCGGAGCTGCCCATACACGCGTCTACCCAGATGAGCCTGCACACTCCGGCGGGCGCGGCCCTCCTGCGCGAGCTGGGAGCCGTCCGGGTAGTGCTGGCTCGGGAAATGAGCCTGGGGGAGATAAAGGCGGTCTCCCAAAGGACGCCGGTGGAGCTGGAAGCCTTTGTTCATGGGGCCCTGTGCATGAGCGTCTCGGGGCAGTGCTACCTCAGCGCGCTTTTAGGCGGGCGCAGCGGAAACCGGGGGCAATGCGCCCAGCCCTGCCGCCTGGCATTCGCGGCCAGGGAGGGCACCGGGCATGACCTCTCTCTGAAAGACCTTACTTTTATCTCCCACATCGATTCCCTGGTCCGGGCTGGCGTCCAATCCGTTAAAATCGAGGGCCGGATGAAGCGCCCGGAATATGTTGCCGCCGCCACCGCCGCCTGCCGCCTCGCCGCCGGGGGAGAGCCTGTGCCGCCCTGGCTCTCCCAAAGCCTGGAGGCGGCTTTTTCCCGGTCCGGATTTACAGATGGCTATCTGACGGGAAAACGGGGGCGGCGCATGTTCGGAACCCGCCGTAAGGAGGATGTGGCGGCGGCCACGGAAAAGGTTTACGCGCGGCTGCGGGGCCTCTACCGGGGAGAGCGGCAGGGGATCTCCGTCCGCCTAAAGGCGGGTATAAGGGGGAAGGACGTCTGCCTCGCTGTCCAGGATGAGGAGGGCCGTTTGGCCCAAACCCGGCAAGCGGCGGGGGAGAGTTTTCTCACCAAGGAGCGCTGCTTACAACAGCTGAAAAAGACCGGGGGAACCCCTTTTTTCCCAGCCTCTGTCTCTCTGCCGGAGGAAGGGCTGCCTTTGGCCCTGCCCGCTCTTAACGCCATGCGCCGGGAAGCGCTGGAAAAGCTGGCGGCCCTCCGGTCCAGCCGGGAGCCCATCCCCTTTCGGGATATCCCTCTGCCGGCCCCAGTCTCCCAGGACAAACGGGGGGGCCCGCTTCCGGCCCGGGCTTTCTTTCAGCGCACCGGGCAGCTCTGTCCTCAGGCCAGGGCCTGCCGGGAGATTGTTCTGCCGGTTGAGACGGACCTGCCGGTCTTGCGGCGGCTGCGGGAAGAGGGATGGCCGCCCATTTTTTTGGAGATCCCCCGGGCTGTTTTTGGCTGGGAGGAAGAACTGCGGGCCCTGCTGAGGGACCGTCTGGCAGCGGGATTTGAAGATTTTGTCTGTGGAAATCTGGGGGCGCTGGCCCTGTGCCGGGAGCTGGGGGCGCGGGCTCATGGTTCCTTTTCCCTCAATATCGCCAATTCCGCCGCCTTGGGCGCTTTTGCTGCCCTGGGCCTGCAAAGCGCTGAACTGAGCTTTGAGCTGTCCGCCAAGGAGGCTTCCCTGGCCGCCAAAGGCGCGCTCCCGACCGGATTTATGGTCTATGGGCGGCAGGCGCTGATGCTCACCCGGAATTGCCCCCTGGCGAACTCCCCGAAGGGCTGCCTGCGCTGCCGGACGCTGGGTTTCCTCACCGACCGCATGGGTGTGAAATTCCCCGTGCAGTGCCGGATGTATGGCCGGGGCGGCGTGGAAATGCTGAATTCCGTCCCTCTCTGGCTGGGCGACCTGCAAGAGGAGTTGGCGTGGGCGGATTTCGGCGCGCTGCGGTTCACGGTGGAAAACGCCGGCCAATGTGGAGAAGTGCTGGAACGCTTTTTTGCTGGGAACGGCCTGTCCCAAGGGATCACCCGGGGGCTTTTCCGGCGGGGTGTGGAATAGGTGAAAACCTGTGGAAAACCTTGTTGAAAGTGTTGAATACTCAATATAAACAGGCTGTGGGAGATGCGTCCCACAGCCTGTTTCAGTACGGGTTCAGATTCTAGATAGCTATTCCTCTGGCTCTTCCGGCGGCGTTTGGGGGGGTTCGGGAGAGCCGGAGGCCGTTCCATGGTAGAAGGGGGAGTCCCCGCCTGGCGGCGGTGTGGAAGTGGGCTCCGGGGTGGCGTCCGGGGATGGGCCGCTTTCATTATTTCCGTCTGGGTCCGGGGAAGAGGCGGAGGGCTCCCCGGTAAAGATATGGTCCGGAATATCGCTGCCTCTGGGGGGGAAGGGCGTGGGAGTAGGTTCAGAGGGCTCCGGCTCGTCTTCCGGACCGCTTCCCTCCGGATCCGGGCTGGCCCCGGGGTCTGGAGAGGGAGCAGGGGTAGCCGCGGCGGCGGCCCTCTCCTGGTCCAGCTCCTTTTTGGTCTTGAGCACCTCGCCTTCATCGTCCACCAAGTCCCCGTCCTGATTATAACGGTTGCCGTCCTCATCCCAGGTGTAGAACCCAAAGTACTGGTCCAGGATATCCTTGGCCACATTCATGGCATAGGCGCCGGAGCGGCCGTGTTCCAGCATCACCGCCACGGCAATTTTGGGATTGTCGGCAGGGGCGTAGCAAATAAAGCTGATATTTTCCTCTGTGCCGCCCTGGTCCCAACTGGCGGCGGAAGTTTCTGCGGTACCGGTTTTGCAGGCCACAGCCACAGGATAGTCGGAGAAGACGCTGCTGGCCGTACCGGAAACAGCGGTCTGTACCATAGCGTCCCGGACCACGCCCAGCACATCGTCCCGGATCTCCGCGTCATAGAGCAGCTCCGGCTGGTAGCGGCGGATCAAATTCTGCCCGGTATAGTCCAGCACCTCGCTGAGAAAATGGGTGCGGTAGCGCCGCCCGCCGGTGGCAATGGTGGCGCAGTAGGTGGCCAGCTGAATCGGGGTAAACATATTGTCCGCCTGGCCAATGGCGGTCTGGGCGGTGACGCCGTCGGTCCAGTCCTCGCCCAGCTCGGTGTGGGTCTCCCGGTACTCCTGGGGGCTGGACATAATCCCCCGGCTCTCAAAAAGCTCCACCCCGGTTTTCTGCCCCAGGCCAAAGTGCTCGGCATACGGCCCCAGCCGGCGGATGGTCAGGCGGGTTCCCAGCTCGCAGAAGTAGCAGTTGCAGGATTCGGCAATGGCGGTATACAGATTGGCATAGCCGTGGTACCCTGTGCAGGCCAGCTCCAGGTCCGCCAGCTTGTACACGCCAAAGCCGTTGGGACCCTCGCAGTTATAGAGCCCCGCCCCAGCGGTGGTTTCCCCTTCCTGCAGGCCGGCAATGGCTACCAGGGGCTTGAACACTGAGCCCGGGGTATAGATACCCTCCAGGGCCCGGTTGACCAAGGGGGCGTTCTCATTGTCGTTATTCATCTCATCCCGGTAGTCAAAGTCGGAATAGTAGCGCTGGATATCGTAGGTGGGATAGGTAGAGGCGGCCAGTACGCCAAAATTAGAGATGTCAATGGCCACAGCGGCCCCGGCTTTGCAGTCGTGGGCCCGCCTGTCGTCTTTGCCGCCGGTATTCTTATTGGCCTGAATATTCTTTTCCAGAGAACGGTTGGCCACTCTCTGCAAATCGGAGTCCAGCGTCAGCCGCACAGTATGGCCCTCCTGGGGCTGAATGGCGGTGGCGGTGGTGGTCACCTCTCCATTTTCGTCGGTAAACACAGACATCATGCCCCGCTTGCCCCGGAGCTCGTCTTCAAAAGCGCTTTCCGCCCCGGCCATGCCGATGACGTCGTTGGCCTTATACCCGGCAATGTTATTCTCGCTGTCGTAGAGCTGGCTTTCCTCCAGCCCTTCCTTGATCTCCGCGGTAACGCCGGAAGTGAAGCCCACCAGGTGGGGAGCCAAAGCGCCCTGGTCCCCGTAATAGCGCTGCACCCCCACCCGGGTCTCGATCCCCTTCCACCGGCTGGCGTACTCTCCGAAAACGCCTACCGTTTCCGACGAGACGCCGCTGGCGATAACATAGGGATCGTTGATGGAAAACGCGTCCTTGGTCATGGAATAGCGCACCGAAACCACCGTGCGGGTATCCTCTTTGGAAAAGCCCTCGTAGTGGTAGCGCTTGGCGAGCTCCCGCATACAGTCGTCGGCGGTGGCGTAGTTGGCCAAATTCAGCATATCCCGGCCCTTTAGGTCTTCAATCTCGTCCTCCTGTCCTTCCTTAAAGCGGTAGTTCCCGTTTTCGTCCAGCTCAATCGGCAGAATGTCCCGCCATTTTTCCCCCCGCTCCTCCAAAAGGTCGATGACCTCCAGGATGGTGGGGTTGCGCTGGGAGTCGTCCATGTACAGGGCGTTATAAACCACCTCATACACGACGTGGTTGCCGACCAGCACATTTCCTTCCTGGTCCCAGATCTCTCCCCGGGCGGCGCTGATTTCCACCGCGTCTGTCCGGTGGGCCAGGGCTTCCTGCTGGAAGGTGTCCCCGTTGATAATCTGCCAGTTAAAAAGCTGCAGCTCATACAAGATAAAGAACACCACCACCACCAGTATGCAGGCGGTGGAGCGTCCGGATTTGAAGCTGAAATGCGGTAAGTTCATAAGGAATTCCTCTTGCCTACTTCTCTATGGGGTCCAGGGCGTCGGAAAGGCCCTGGTTTAATAGATACAGTACGGGAACAAAGAGTAGGGTATATAAGTATTTTGGTAAATAATGATGGGTGAACGCATACCCCGGCATGGAGTAATGAAAGTAGTAAAACGCCAGCCATTGGCCGCCAAAAAGCAGCGCCATGGTCCAGGTTCCAGTAAGCAGAGCGGTAACCAGGTTCACCTGCATGTACGCCTGCACCATCAGACTGACAAAAAAGCAGACCGCCCCCAGCAGCAGGGCGTGAACCCCTAAGGTGCCGGAATACCCAAAATCGCAGAAAAGCCCCGCCGCAATGCCAAAAGCCATAGCGGGGACTTCCTCCTCAAACATCGCCATAATAGCGGCCGCAGGCAGCACCAGCACTGGCCGCACGCCGGCGATGGCGGGCAGCAGGCCAGGGGTTTCCTGAATCATAAAAAGAACCAAGAGCTCCAGGGTGTAGGCCAAGTAACGGATGACACGGTTCAGATCCCTCATTCCGCGTCCTCCTCCCCGGTATGCTCGTCCGGCTGTATAGGCACGGCCTCGTCCTCGCCCTTACCGGGGAAGCCGGTGACCACCTGTACTTCTTTTACGCTGGTAAGGTCCTCAAAGGGGCGGATAACCGCATAGCGGGAAACGTCCGTTTCGGACTTCTCAATGCTCTGCACCTGGCCGATTTTCAGCTTTGCCGGGTAGCTGCCTCCAATACCGGAGGTGGTGATGATATCCCCTTCCTCCAGCTTGGTGTCGGCGGAGAGAAAGCCCAGGCGCAAGAGGCCGGAGCTTGCCATCATCAGATCGCAGCTGATGGTGCCGCTTTCCTGCTTGTCAATGGAGACGGCGGCTACCTGCACGTTCTCGGAAAGCAGGCAGTCCACCTTGCTGGTGGTGGCGTATGCCTCGCTGACGATCCCCACCAGGCCCCGGTTGGTAATCACCGGGTCTCCTTTGTGGACGCCTGAAAGGCTGCCTACATCAATGGAAAAGCCGTAGAAGGGGTCGTTGGGATCCCTGCCGATGACAGAGGCGGAGCGCATTTCAATTTCCGGCTCGCTCTCGCTGATTTTCAACTGCTGTTTTAGCTGCTGGTTCTGCTTTTGCATCTCGGCATAGTCTACCAGCCTGTCCTGGAGGACGTTGTTTTCCTCCTGAAGGGAGACCACCAGATCCTTCAGCTCGCTCTTGGTCAGGCCGTCCAGGTCCAGAAATTCGGTGACATTGCCGGTAAGCTCTGTGGCAATGCTCTGCATAGGCGTGGAAACGAAGCCCAGCAGGGACGCCACCAGGGAGCCTCCCGCGGAGGCCGTGTAAATGATCAGCCCCAAAAGGACCACTACGGCGATGACAAGGACCTTGAAGGAGCTTCCCTTTAAAAAATCATTCACAGATATTTTCTCCTATTTTTGCTGATTGGGGGCGGTACCCCTTTGTGCGGCTGGGTAGATGGGCTTAGGAGGCGGGGTGGCGCCGCTGGCTTACGGGCAGAGCCCTTTTTCTAAGAAAAAGTAGCCCTCTGGGAGTACGGAACGTACTCCCATTCACCTGACAAAAAGTCGCGGGACGTTTTAAGGCCGCAGGACGCTGGTCTCGTCTGCCGACTCGGTCGGTTCGCAGCTTGTGTGCTGTACTTGGCTATGCCAAGTACCCGGCACGACGCTCACCCCGCACCCTGCCACCTTTGTAAAGGTGGACGAAACTTTTCATCCGAATTTATCTTAATTCTGTACCGCTGGCTAGGTGGGCGCAGCCGTTAGCTTTTTGAGAGGTCAGCCCACACCAACCGCCATCTAACAGGCAGCCCCGGCAGCCGCTAACGGACCGCGTCCACAAAGCCAGTAAGTTCCCCACCAAGGCAGCGCGACGCCTTGCGCGCCCCCGCGGCATTGGGTGGAGCGTCACGCTCCCTATTTGCGGCGGGTGTTGCGGTAGTAGGATTTGGGGAGTTCGATTTCTAGGCTTTTGCCGGTGCCTTCTACTACGCAGTCCAGGGGGCGCTCGGCTACGTGGACCGGAATGCCGGTTTCTTGGCTTACCAGGCGGTCCAGGCCCTTTAGCAGGGCGCCGCCGCCGGTGAGCATAATGCCGCGGTCTATAATGTCCGCCGCCAGCTCTGGGGGTGTCTGCTCCAGGGTCTCCTTGATGGCGTCGACTACCACCATCACACTGTCCGCCAGGGCTTCCCGCACTTCGTCCGCGTGAATGGTCACGTTCTTCGGCAGGCCGTCCACCAGGTTCCGGCCTTTAATCTCTACAAATGCGTTGATGGTCTCTTCCGTCGGAAAAGCGGAACCAATGCGCATCTTGATTTCCTCGGCCGTCCGTTCGCCAATCAGCAGGTTATACTTCTTCTTTACATATGTGACAATGGCCTCGTCGAACTTGTCCCCAGCCATACGCACCGACACGGCGGTAACAATGTCCCCCAAAGAGATCACCGCCACCTCGCTGGTGCCGCCGCCAATGTCCACCACCATGCTGCCGGTAGCGTCGGAGACAGGCAGGCCCGCCCCTACCGCCGCGGCCATGGGCTCTTCCATCAGGTCCACATTGTTGCTGCCGGCCT
>CANONE010000086.1 GCA_947567585.1 uncultured Clostridia bacterium
CTTTTGAGTAAACAGCCGGGAGGGAATGGGAATGTCAACGGAAATTGTCAAGGACATCGTATGCCCCCATTTCGGTGAATCGCAGAAATACCGGCTTTATACCGGTATAAACGCCGAAGAGAACCCGGAGCTCAAGCAGAGCATTCTGGACGAAACGCTGTTTGACTGGCGCTGCCAGCGGTGCAATTACTTTGCGGCTATGGCCTACCCCTTTATTTATGTGGACAACCGGGCGGGGTATATCGTCTGTCTGGCCCCCGGGGGCTCCGGCAGGGCTTTGGAGTCCCCGGAGCCCTTTGGGGGGTATGTAAAGCGCCGGGTAAAGAATCTGGCGGAGATGAAGGAAAAAATTATGATCTTTGACCGGGGCTGTCATGACGTGGCGGTGGAGCTGGTAAAAAACGCTTTATGCACCATTATCAAAAAGCGCTACAACGATTCCCGGCTTCATGCCTACTTCAGCCGGGTGGAAGCCGGAAAAATGGAATTCGCCATTTTCGTCCCCCGAAATTTGGAGCCCGTGTACCACTCCACCCGGATGGAGGTTTATAACCAGTCCCAGGAAGTGCTGCGGACTTTGGACTACACGGACCCCGAGGACTTCACTACCGTGGACGCCAGGCTGGCCCAAAGAATCATCGAGCAGTATCAGAACACATAGGGGGCGGTTGATTTGGCGGGGTATTACCAGCCTTGCCCGGAGCTGGACCGGTGCAACCAGCTAATCGAGACATATTTTAAAGCGGGGGAGTATGAAAAGTGCTTTCTGGGCTACCTTTCTTTGGCGGAGCAGGGATACCCGCTGGCCGAGTGCCAGGCCGGTTATTTTTACTCCCAGGGACTTGGGGCCCCTAAGGACGCGGAAAAAGCCTTTTATTGGTCCCACCGGGCCGCCCTGCATGGAGATCGGGACGGCCAATACAATACCGGCTGCTTTTATGAAGCCGGAGAAGGCGTTGCCGCCGACTTAGACAAAGCAAAGCGCTGGTACCAAAAGGCCGCCCGGCAAGGCCATAAACTGGCAATCGCAAAATGCCAAGAGCTAGGCGTCTGCCTGGACTAAATCTCTCGGCCCGAAGGCCGCCGCTCCCTGAATCTTTCGTGGACGGGGCGGCAGCTGCCGGCGCATAATCAGAGAAAATTCGGAAAAAAGTTTCGTCAACCTTTTTAAAGGTTGCAGGGTGTGGGACGGCGTCCCACGGCCTTAAGAGGTGCCTATGGAAAACAAGCCGCCAGAACAAGAAATACGGGAGCTGCGGGAACAGATTGAGTACCACAGCCAAAAATATTATGTGGAAGACGCGCCTGAAATCAGCGACTTTGAATTTGACAGGCTGTACAGGCGCTTAGAAGAATTGGAGGCCCGGTATCCGGCGCTGCGTTCGCCTGACTCCCCCACCCAGAAGGTGGGAGGGCTGGTATACAACACCTTCGAAGAGGTGGAGCATCCCGTGCCGCTGCAAAGCCTGCACGACTCCTTTTCCGAGGACGAGCTGCGGGATTTTGACCGCCGGGTCCGGGAAGCGGCGGGAGAGCCGGAATATGTGGTAGAGCCCAAATTTGACGGGCTTTCCGTGGCGTTGGAATATGTGGACGGCATATTCACCCGGGGATCTACCCGGGGGGACGGCTTTACTGGGGAGGATGTGACGGAGAATATCCGAACCATCCGTTCCGTGCCCAAAAGCCTTACAAGGGCCGTTCCCTTTTTGGAGGTCCGGGGGGAGGTCTACCTGTCCGACTCCGGGTTTGTCCGGCTGTGCCAGCGCCAGGAGCTTTTGGAGGAAAAGCCTTTTAAGAATCCCCGGAACGCCGCCGCCGGGTCGCTGCGGCAGAAGGACCCCAGAATTACCGCTGGACGGGAGCTGGACATTTTCGTCTTTAACGTACAGCGGGTTCAGGGCGCGGAGCTGGAGAGCCATAGCCAGTCGTTAAAATGGCTGGCTGAGCTGGGCTTCCCCGTGCCGCCCATGTATACGGTAGCCGGGGGCATGGAGGAAGTTATTCAGTTTATCCGGGAGATTGGCGGCCGGCGGGGTGAGTTTGATTTTCCCATTGACGGCGCGGTGGTTAAGGTAAACCGCTTCTCTCAGCGGGAGGAGCTGGGCAGCACCGCCAAGTTTCCCCGCTGGGCCGAAGCCTTTAAATATCCCCCGGAGGAAAAGGAAACCACGCTGCTGGATATTGAGGTGAACGTGGGACGCACCGGGGTGCTTACCCCCACCGGCGTCTTTGAGCCGGTGCTCTTGGCGGGGACTACCGTAAGCCGGGCCACCCTGCATAATCAGGAATTCATTAAGAGCAAAGGGATCCAGGTAGGATCCCGGGTGGTGCTGCGCAAGGCAGGGGAGATCATCCCCGAGGTGGCGGACGTACTCTCCGCCCCGAAGGAAGGGGAGTACTACCGCCTGCCGGATATCTGTCCCTCCTGCGGGGGACCGGTGCTCTACCAGCCGGAGGAGGAGGCGGCCGCCCGCTGCACCAATCCCCAGTGTCCGGCCCAGCTTTTGCGGCACTTGATCCATTTTGCCAGCCGGGACGCCATGGACATCGACGGCCTGGGGCCCGCCCTTTTGGAACAGCTGGTAAAAGAGGAACTGGTCCGTTCCCCAGCGGACCTCTACGCGCTGACGGAAGACCAGCTGGCGGAACTGGAGCGGATGGGGAAAAAGAGCGCTGCCAATTTACTGGCGGCGCTGGAAAAATCCAAGGAGAACGACCTGTACCGGCTGGTGTTCGCTTTGGGCGTTCCCCATATCGGGGCCAAGGCCGCCCAGGTGCTGTGCGGCGCTTTTCCCAGCATGGCGGCGGTGATGGAGGCCGCTGGCGAGGTTTCAAAGCTGGCCCATAGCGGGTATGAAGAAAAAGAACGGAGAAAGCTGCTGGCGGGTACGCGCATTGCCCAGGTGGAAGGATTTGGGGCAGATATGGCGCTTTCCATCGGAACCTTTTTCGAAAACCAGGGAGCCCGGGATCTGGTGGCCCGGCTGGAGGAGCTGGGCGTCAATATGCTGGCCCGGCAGAAGAAGGCACAGGGGCGGGCCCTCGCGGGGAAGACCTTTGTGCTTACCGGCACGCTGCCCACCATGAGCCGCAAGGCGGCCACGGAGCTGATTGAGATGCACGGGGGCAAGGTGACTTCCTCCGTCAGCAAAAAGACCGGCTATCTTTTAGCCGGCGAGGACCCTGGCAGCAAGCTGGACAAGGCCAATTCCCTGGGGGTGGCGGTGCTGGACGAGGAAGGATTGCTGGCCTTGATCCATACGGAAGCGTAAAACGGTGATAAACACAGAGAATAGGGAGTGTTCATTTTGGTCACAAATATAAAAGACCTATATGGCGGCGCTTGGCAGGAGCAGGCGGAACGTTACGAGAAGATTCGAGAGGGCTTTGCGGAGACCTTCGGGGACGCGGAGGGCGCGGTGTTTTTCAGCGCGCCGGGGCGCACGGAGATCGGCGGCAACCACACCGACCACAACCATGGCCATGTGCTGGCCGCGGCCATTGACCTGGATATTGTTGGCATGGCCCGGAAGGCGGAGGGAAACACAGCCTGGCTGCGGTCCTTGGAATACCCCCGGATGGACCAAGTGGAGCTCTCCCAGCTGGACCCCCGCCGGGAAAACAGCGGCTCTCAGGCGGTGATTCGGGGCGTCTGCGCCCGCTGCAAGGAGCTGGGCTATCGGATCGGGGGCTTTCAGTGTTATACCCAGACCAGGGTATTGAAAGGCTCCGGGCTTTCCAGTTCAGCGGCCTTTGAAATTCTGGTGGTCACGGTGATCAGCCATCTCTTTAACGATGGGATAATCGATCCTGTGGAGGCGGCAAAAATCGCCCAGTATGCGGAGAATGTATATTTTGGCAAGCCCTCGGGCCTTTTGGATCAGATGGCAGCTTCTGTGGGCAGCGTCACCGCCATGGATTTCGGGGATCCGGAGAAGCCTGTCATCCGTAAAGTGGAATTTGACCTGAACGCTTACAAGCACGCCCTGTGCGTGGTAGACACCGGCGGCAACCACGCGGACCTGACCCATGAATACGCGGCCATTCCCCAGGAGATGAAAGCGGTGGCGGCTCAATTTGGGAAGAGCTGCCTGCGGGAAGTGGATGAAAAGGAGTTTTACGGCAGTTTGAAGTCCTTGCGGGCCGCTTTAGGCGACCGGGCCGTGCTGCGGGCCATGCACTTTTTTGACGACGACCGTTTGGCGCGGGAAGAAGCGCGGGCGCTGGAAAACGGAAGCTTTGAGGACTTCCTTAAGATGGTCAATGAATCCGGGCGTTCCTCGTACCAGCGGCTGCAAAATGTCTTTGCCTGCTCCGCTCCCCGGGAGCAGGGCATCAGTCTGGCTCTTGCCGTTTCCCAACGCCTTTTACAAGGCCGGGGGGCCTGCCGGGTCCATGGCGGCGGTTTTGCGGGAACCATTCAGGCGTATGTGCCCCTGGACCTGTTGGACGGCTACCGGCAGGGCATAGAGAAAGTCTTTGGCCAGGGCAGCTGCTATGCGCTTACCGTGCGGGGCTGCGGCGGCGTGAAGGTAGAGGTCTAGGACGGGCTATCAAGCGGCGCGGACATCCCGGCTGCCGGAACCTGTTAATTAAAAGAAGTTATAAAAAATCGAGGAGATGAGCATATGCTGAATGAGACGAAGAAGCCCGCTATTCCCGCCGAGGAGATCGCCCGGGTAAAGGGTTTGGGTTTTTTGTGGGATAAGAACACGCCGGACCGCTTCAACGGCCGGGTCATCACCCGCAACGGAAAGATGTCCGCCCAGGAGATGGCCACCGTGGCCGAGGCAGCGGAGAAGTTCGGCAGCGGGGTGGTTACGCTGACCGTCCGGCTGACCGCCGAGATCCAGGGCGTACCCTTTGAAAACATCGAACCTCTGCGGGCTTTCTTAAAGGAACATGGCCTAGAAACCGGCGGTACCGGCGCCAAGGTGCGCCCTGTGGTTTCCTGTAAGGGCACTACCTGCCAATATGGGCTCATTGATACCTTCGCGCTGTCAGAGGAGATCCACAAGCGCTTTTATGAGGGCTGGCACGACGTGAAGCTGCCCCATAAGTTCAAAATCGCCGTGGGCGGCTGCCCCAACAACTGTGTAAAGCCCGATCTCAATGATCTGGGTATTGTCGGCCAGCGGGCGCCTGTCATCGATCTGGAAAAGTGCCGGGGATGCAAGGTCTGCCAGATTGAGAAAAACTGTCCCATGCATGTGGCGAAGCTGGACAATGGAAAGATTGCCGTAGACGACGCCCAGTGCAACCACTGCGGCAGATGCCTGAGTAAGTGTCCCTTCAAGGCTTTTGAAGAGTACATCCCAGGCTACAAGGTGTATATCGGCGGGCGTTGGGGTAAAAAAGTGGCCCAGGGGCGTTTCCTCAACAAGCTTTTTACCAGCCAGGAGGAAGTGCTGGAGGTGGTGGAAAAGGCCATCGCGCTCTTTAGAGACCAGGGCCAGCAGGGCGAGCGCTTTGCCGACACCATTCAGCGTTTGGGCTTTGAGGAAGTCCAAAAGCAGCTGATTGGCTGAAAACGAAGGCGTCCGTACCTTTTATGTAAGTAAAGCAACCGCGATGAAAGCCGGCGGGGCGAAATGCCTTGCCGGTTTTTAAATTTGCGGAGTTCCAGAAGGAATCACTGGCCATGGCATTATCCGGCGCCGCTGTGGCTGCAATCAATATGGCAATCGAAAAGGGTACATGCTGATGCGAACACGCCTCTGGATGGTTGAAATCGATAAAAATGCGAGAGAATGTCAAGCATTCCCTTACCTTGACAGGGGGGTGTGAGGGCGTTATAATTTAATATGAACAATTTGTGTCCACGCAAGAATTTATCAAAACGGAAAGGAAGTGCGCGATGAAGCAACACAAGAAGGGATTGGCGTTGTGGATAGCGGCCGTTCTTGTCCTGTTGGCAGGGGCGCTGCTGGCCGGCTATAAAGGCCGGGCGGAAAGCGTGCAGGAAGCTATGCGGGACGCGGTGCTGCACAATGTCAATCAGATTGATCTCTTCGGCGTGAAGGTGGTGAATCCGGGTTTGATTTCCGCTTTTACCGTAACGGCTATTTTGCTGTTAGCCGCCGTTCTGATCCGGGTTTTGGTCATCCCCCGGTTTAAGCTGGCGCCGGGGAAGCTCCAGCTGGCGCTGGAGGAACTGGTCGGCCTTTTCGACGGCATGGCCAAGTCTAACAGCCCCCATCGAAATGGTTTTTTAGGGGCCTATATTTTTGCCGCCGGAGCTTACATCTTCGTAGGAACTCTTTTTGAGCTTCTGGGCCTGCAGGCGGTTACAGTTCACGGAGAGCCTATTACCCTGCCCGCCCCGCTTTCGGATGTAAACGCCGCCATCGCCATGGGGGTGCTGTCTTACCTGGTGATCCTCTCCGGCGGAATTGCCGGGAACGGCTTAGGGGGCGTGGGGAAGACCCTGAAGGAATTCTCTCTGCCTATTTCCATGAGCTTCCGTCTCTTTGGCGCGCTGCTCAGCGGCCTGCTGGTGACAGAGCTGGTATACTATTTTGTCACGCTGAGCTATGTGGTGCCGGTGGTGGTGGGAGTGCTGTTCACCCTTTTGCACGCGATTATTCAGACGTATGTACTTACCATGCTGACGGCTCTATATTACGGAGAGGTTTCTGAAACCTCTCATAAATCCCCAAAAACAGAAGAGGCTGCGGCGGCTTCTGGAAAATGAAAGAAACGAATTTCGGAGGTAATATATCATGAAAAGAACTCGCAGAATGAGAATGATGTTCGCCCTTGCTTTAGCCGTTATTGCCCTTTTGGCTCTGGCGGCCCCCGCCCTGGCCGCTTCCGGCGAGACGGCGGCCCCGGAGGCAGCCCAGCAGGACAACACCCTGGGAATGAAAGCCATTGCGGCCGGCGTTGCCGTAGGCATTGCCGCCGCCGGCGGCGCGGTTGCCATGGGCTTAGCCACCGCGAAGGCCGCCGAGAGCATTTCCCGCCAGCCGGAAGCAGAGGGCAAGGTCCGCACCACCCTGATGCTGGGCCTGGTCTTTATTGAGACGGCCATTATCTACGCGCTGCTGGTGGTCATTCTGATCATCTTTGTGCTGTAAGGCGCAAAGCCAAACAGCGCGGGAAAGGAGAGGGCCGTATCATGAACATTCCACTAAATATTGACTGGCAGCAGATTCTGCTGCATTGGCTGAACCTGGCTATTTTAATTGGGGGCCTGTACTTCCTGCTTTATAAACCGGTGAAGCAGTTTATGGAGAAGCGGGAGGCCCACTATAAGGAGATGGAGGAGCAGGCCGCCGGGAAGCTGGAGGAAGCCTCGCAGATCAAGGCTACTTATCAGGCTAAAATCGACAGCGCGGAGGCGGAGCTGCGGGAGGCCAGAATCAAGGCCCAGCAGGCCGTGCAGAAGTCTACCCAGGAACAGCTGGACCAGGCGCAGGCTCAGGCCAAGCAGATTATCGAGCAGGCCAGGGCTCAGGCGGAGCACAATAAGGAGCGGATGCTCAAGGAGTCTCAGCGGGAGCTGAAGAAGCTGGCCACGGAGGCGGCGGAAAAGATTGCCTTCCACGCGGACCAGGATCCCTTCGACCAGTTCCTGAACCTGGCGGAGGGAGGCGGCGCGCATGACAAGGTCCGATAGAGGGCGGCTGAACGCGGTCCTGCGCAGCGCCAAGGAGCCTACTGGGGAACAAATAGAGCGCTTCCAGAGGTTTCTGGCCCAGCGCTACCAGAGGACCGTCCCCTTAACCTGGGAAAAGGACGAAGCCCTGCAAACCGGATTCCGGCTGCAGGTGGGTTCCGATGTGTACGACTGGACCCCCCATGGGCGCTTTAGGCAGTTCTCCGACTTTCTGCGGCAGCTGCAGCCGGGTCAGGACGACGTCCTCCCCCTGATGCGCCAGGCGGTGGACGACTGGGAGCTGAACCTAATCCCCGAGGAAATCGGCGAGGTGGTCACCGTGGACAGCGAAATCGCCACGGTCCGGGGACTGGACCATGCCCAATACGGAGAGATTCTGCTGTTTTCTTCCGGTGTGAAGGGTATGGTGCAGGATCTGCGCCGGGACGACCTGAGCTGCATTTTGTTCGGGGACAGCGAGGAGATCAAGGCCGGGAGCATGGTCCGTCGGACCATGAAGACCGCCGGTATGCGGGTAGGCGAAAGCTTTTTGGGCCGGGTGGTGGACGCCCTGGGGATACCTATTGACGGCAAGGGCCCGGTAGAGGTGGAGACCCACCGGCCTATCGAGGCCCCGGCCCCCGGCATTCTGGACCGTCAGCCGGTAGACACCCCCATGGAGACGGGACTGCTATCCATTGACTCCATGTTTCCCATTGGCCGGGGCCAGCGGGAGCTGATCATCGGCGACCGCCAGACTGGCAAAACCGCCATTGCCCTGGATACCATTTTGAACCAAAAGGGTAAGGACGTGGTGTGCATCTATGTGGCCATCGGTCAGAAGACCAGCAGCGTGGCCCACATGGTGGAGAACTTGACCCGCAGGGGCGCTATGGAGTATACCACCGTGGTCAGCGCCCCGGCGGGGGCTTCCGCCGCCTTGCAGTATATCGCGCCCTATGCCGGCTGCGCCCTGGGCGAGTACTTTATGTACCAGGGCCGGGACGTGCTGATTATCTATGACGACCTTTCTAAGCACGCCATTGCCTATCGGGCCTTGAGCCTGCTTTTGGAGCGCTCTCCGGGCCGCGAGGCATACCCTGGCGACGTTTTCTACCTGCATTCCCGGCTTTTGGAGCGGGCGGCCCATCTTTCCGATGAGCTGGGGGGCGGCAGCATGACGGCCCTGCCTATTGTGGAGACCCAGGCGGGGGACGTGTCCGCCTATATTCCCACCAACATCATCTCTATCACCGACGGCCAGATTTTCCTGGAAAGCGACCTGT
>CANONE010000087.1 GCA_947567585.1 uncultured Clostridia bacterium
GCATCAGGTTCAATATACTCTGTCCAGCCCGGGCAATGGAATCCATCACAGCATCCACAGCCGTCATCCCTTTCTTTAGCTATACTGTTTTTTACCTATGTATCACAAGCGTGCCCCGCCGCCTGTGGGGCCATTTTATTTTACCACATGCCGCCGGTAAATAAAAGCTTTTTTTACGCATCCTCCCACATTTTATTTCGGGCGGAGTTTCCGTACATAATGTTTTTAGGATGGTATAAACATTTCATTATTTTTTGCAATAAGGCCCCCAAAAAGCCGGAGCTTCCGAGGGCCCTTTCAACATATTGATTCCGCGGCCTCAAAAGGCGGAGGACGCCTGATACAGTCCGGCGTACACGCCCCCCAGGGCCATAAGTTCCTGGTGGGAACCCTGTTCGCAGATACCGTTTTCATCCAGGACTAAAATCCGCCCCGCGCCCCGCACAGTAGAGAGCCGGTGGGCAATCACCAGCGTGGTCCGGCGCCGGGCCAGTGTTTCCAGAGAGTCCTGCACCAGCTTTTCGCTGTGGGAATCCAGAGCGCTGGTGGCCTCGTCAAAAATCAAAATGGGCGGGTCCTTCAGAAATACCCGGGCAATAGAAAGCCTCTGCTGCTGCCCCCCGGAGAGCCGGACCCCATGGGGGCCGATGCCCGCGTCGTAGCCGCCGGGAAGCCTTTCAATGAATTCATGGGCTCCGGCCCGCTTTGCCGCCGCTATAATTTCCGCCCGGCTGGCCCCGGGCTTTCCATAGGCAATGTTCTCCGCTACCGTGCCGGTAAAGAGGTACACGTCCTGCTGCACCACGCCCACGTTCCGCCTTAAAGCCCTTAAAGCAATTTTCTCCACCGGGACTCCGTCTAAAAGGATCTCCCCCCGCTGGGGCTGGTAGAACCGGGCGATCAACGCGCAGAGCGTGGTCTTTCCCACGCCGGAAGCCCCCACCAAAGCCACGTACTCTCCGGCCTCAATCGTAAGGCTTAAATTTCGAAAGACCTCTTCCCCTTGGCCATAGCGAAAGTCCACCTGGCGAAACTCCAGCCGTCCGCCGGCCTTCTCCAGTTCTTGACTGTGGGGCCGGTCCTGTATCTCGGGCTGGGTTTCCATCAGCTCCCGATACCTCCGAAAGCCAGTGCGGCCCTCCTGCAGCAGGCGGCTGGTGTTGATCAAACCCTGGACCGGCCCGGTAAAATAGCTGATATAGAGCAGGAATAACAAAAGGTCTGAAATATTCATGCTCCCGTTTAAGCTGGCCAGCCCGCCGAACACCGCCACGGCCAGGAGGATCAGCGACGAAAACGCGTCTATGCCCGTGTAAAGCCGCGCCTCGCTGCGGTATCCCGCCCGGCGGTCCTCCAAAAATTGGGAGTTGCGCCGGAGAAACTTCTCCTCTTCCACATCCTCCCCGGTAAAGGACTGCACCACCCGGATGCCAGATAGGGAATCCTCCACCTGGGCGTTGATCTCCGCCATGCTCTCCCTGGAGGCGGCCAGGGCGGCCCCCATCTTTTTGTTATAATGAAGGGTATAAGCTATCATAAAAGGCAGAAAGGCTAAAATCACCAAAGTAGTCTGCCAGTGGATGCCCCATAAAATCACCAGGGCCCCAAGGAACAGACAGCCGTTCACCAGCAGGTCCTCGGGCACATGGTGGAAAAATTCCGCTAAAGACAGAGTGTCGTTGGCGATGCGGGACATCAGGTCTCCCACCGTATGGGCGTCGTAGTAGCTAAAAGAAAGGCGCTGGCAGTGGCGGAACAGGCTTTCCCGCATATCCCGCTCAATTTTGGCCCCCAGATAATGGCCCTGATAGTCGTAAAAGTAGTCGCAGAAAACCTTGACGGCCACCAGAACCAACAGTCCCAGCCCCGTCCACAAAACCGGAGCTATCCGCCCATTGCCAGAGGCAAGAAACTGGCCGGCTATGTACCGCACCCCCAGGGGAATGACCAGCGAAACCGCCGCTTTCACTAGGGCGCAGAGCATGTCGGCGGCAAATAGGCCGCGATAAGGCTTATAAAACGAAATCAATTGCTTAAAATGCTTTTTACTCAAAACTGAGTTCCTCCTTGCGTCTCACGGGAGGACCAGGCTTACGCGCTTAAAATCCTCCCAAAATAATTGGCGGTGGTTTCACGCGAATAGACTTTCATAATGTTACCATTCCTTTCTCAAAACGAATTTTTGGGGCAAGATCAAATCCCGGGCCATTATAGCATGGGGGCGTTCGGGATGTCAAGCCGCGCGGCGCCGCTTTCTATGCTTGCATGAGGAAAGCCGCCCTTCCCTTTTAGAGAAGGACGGCCAACGCGGTGTAAATGTTGGGCTATACGTCCAACTTCATGTCGCCCGGCTTAACCCAGCCCAGCTTCCGCATACAGAGATCAAACGCCCAAGCCAATACGCCTGGCAGAATAAAACAGATCAGCGCAAGGCCAAGCCAGTCCATGGCGGTGACGGCGGGCTTTATCCCGCTGGCCACATCGTTCACCCAGCCGGAATACACGCCGATCTGCCCCACCAGCCCGCAGGTGCCCATGCCGGAGGCCACGCCGCCGGACGGGTCGTTCATTTCCAAATGAAACAGGCAAGTGGCAATGGGGCCGGTAACAGCCGCCGCCAATGTGGGGGCAATCCAGATTCGCGGGTTTTTTACGATATTAGGCACCTGTAACATAGAGGTCCCCAGCCCTTGGGCCACCAGGCCGCCCCAACGGTTCTCCCGGAAGCTGATAACGGCAAACCCGATCATCTGGGCGCAGCAGCCGGCCACAGCCGCGCCTCCCGCCAAGCCGGTAAGGCCAAAGGCCGCGCACAAGGCGGCGGAGGAAATGGGTAAGGTCAGCGCGATACCCACCAAAACGGAAACCACAATACCCATCCAGAAGGGCTGCAAAACAGTGGCATCCTTAATCAGCTGGCCAAAAGAATGGGCCACCGATCCCACCGCCGGGGCAAAGAGATAGGCCAAGGCCGCGCCGGAACCAATGGTGATCAGGGGCGTGACCAGAATGTCCACCGGGGTCTTTTTGCTTACCAGCTTTCCCAGTTCAGCGGCGGCAATGGCCATCAGCAGTACGGCCAGGGGGCCGCCGTCTCCCCCCAGGGTATTGGCGGCGGAGCCAACGGCGGTTAAGGAAAACAGCACCAAGGCCGGGGCTTTTAAGGCATAGCCAATGGCAATCGCCATGGCAGGGCCGGACATAGACTTGGCAAAAGTCCCCACCTCTACCAGCACGGGGATTCCCAGCTGGGAGCCCAGCGTGGAAATGATGGTTCCCACCAGCAGCGAGGCAAAAAGCCCCTGGGCCATGGCGCTCATGGCGTCTACAAAGTATAGGCGCAGATAGGACTTGACAGCCGCCCACCAGCTTTTTTGGGCGGGAGCCTGCGTTTTTTTATCCAATGAAGATCCTCTCCTTTTGTAAAGGGGAGGGACGAAACCGCCGGTCCGCGGGGCTTTCGTCCCTCCGGCAAAATCTCTACCAACCATTTATGTCATCTATATTCTCTATGTTGCCTAGGCGGGGCAGCCGCGTTGGATGAAGCGATCGCCGCCGGAGGTTTTCCGGCCGGGCGTCCGGCGCGTACGCCTGCCCGAAGGGTCGTCCCTTTTTTCTACTGACGGTACCGCGCCGCCTAAGCCGTATTCAATTTCGTTCTAATTATACCGATTAAAAAACCCGAGGTCAACCCCCAGCCGGCAAATTGTCTATCCCGCCAGAACCCTTCTCCCTCTGTTAGCAGAGATTGGTAAAAAAGCGGCTTCATTGTAATCATGCCGTCTCCTGGGGCTTGCCATCTCCCCAGAACCTGGTTATAATGTTGCAAGAGGTGATTGTTTTGCGTCAATTGAACCAGCTGCCAGAGCCCCTTCTGGCATGGTACGGAACAAACGCCCGGGTCTTGCCTTGGCGCGGCGACCCCACGCCCTACCATGTCTGGGTGTCGGAAATCATGCTTCAGCAAACCCGGGTGGCGGCGGCGCTGGGCTATTATCTGCGCTTTATGGAAGCCTTGCCGGACATAGCCGCCCTGGCGGCTTGCCCGGAGGAACAACTCATGAAGCTATGGCAGGGGTTGGGCTACTACAGCAGGGCCCGGAACCTGCAAAAAACCGCGCGCATTGTAGCGGACCGGTACGGCGGAGAGTTTCCCAGGGAGCTTAGCGATATCCTGGCCCTGCCGGGAATCGGCGCGTACACGGCTGGAGCCATCGCCTCTATTGCCTTTGGGCAGCCGGTTCCCGCTGTGGACGGCAACGTGCTCCGGGTGGTAAGCCGCCTTACCGCCGACCGCCGGGAAATGGGGAAGCTCCAAGTCAAGCGGGAGGTTGCCAGCGCGCTGAAAGCTGTGATCCCCCAAGACCGGCCGGGGGATTTCAATCAGGCTTTGATGGATCTGGGCGCCATGGTCTGCCTGCCGGGAGGGCCAGCCTGCGGTAAATGCCCCGCCGCGGGCTTTTGCGCCGGTTTCCAGCAGGGAATCGCCGGAGAGCTGCCTGTGACGCCCGCCAAAAAGGCCCGGCAGGTACAGGAAAGAGTGGTGTATCTTATCTTCCGGGAAGGGAAAACCGCTCTGCGCCGCCGTCCCTCCAAGGGGCTGCTGGCCGGGCTCTGGGAATATCCCAACGAACCCGCGCCTTGGCCCTGCCCCGTTCCCGGGGAGGTATGCTTTCGCGCGGCCGGGAAACACATTTTTACCCATATAGAATGGCGCATGACCGCCTACTCCGTCGCCGCCTCCACCCCCGCTCTGCCCCCCGGCTGGGTGTGGGCCTCCAAGGACGACCTGGAGAGAACATACGCCGTGCCCAGCGCTTTCGCGGCCTTTAGAGAGATTGTAGACGCCGGAACGCTGTAAGCCCTAAGCGTGATATTTCGTATTCAAGTGGGAACGAGTCTCTCCACCGGAAAAAGTGTGCGGAAAATTCCCCAATTTTTTCCAAGTGTAGACTTTTTTAGCATAAGGTGGTATAATGAGTAAATCGTTCCTATATGCATTTCGCATTATTTTACCAGAGAAAGGAGAATGATAACTTGAAAATGTGCAAAAAATGGCTGGGGAAGCTTCGCAGGCCCTTGACCGCCCTCTTGGCCGCCGGGGTCGTCTGCGGCAGTATGCCGGCGAAAACCCAAGCGGCCTGGTTTTCGGACGTGCCCTATAACGCCTGGTATGCGGAGGCCGTGGAGGATCTATCTTACCGGGGTATCATGAACGGCACCGGGCCCGCTACCTTTTCTCCCTTCGGTACCATCAGCCGCGCGGAATTTGTAGCCATGCTGGCCAGGTCCGCCCTGGACGAGTGGGAGCTTGGGGAGTATGACTACCGGGGGGATTTCAACGACGTCTCCTCCGGCCATTGGGCCAATAAGTACATCAACTGGGCCAGCGAGGCCGGAGTAGCCAGCGGCACAGGCGGCGGCTCCTTTAGCCCCGGCAGGAAGGTTACCCGGCAGGATATGGCCGTAATGGTAGTCAATTTCGCCAAGGCCACGGGGCTTGAGCTCCCTATTACGGATGGGCCCCTTATGTTCCTGGACCAAGGCTCTATTTCCGGCTATGCTTCCGACAGCGTCAGCCAGTGCCAGCGGGCGGGGATTATCAACGGCTATGACGACCTTACCTTCCGTCCCAAAGGAAACGCCACCCGGTGCGAAGCGGCTTCCATTTACTCCCGCTTTCTCAACCGCAGCGTTCAGGCCCCCTATAAAATCATCCGCAAGCGGATGAACGGCGTGTCGCTGGCCGCTGTGGAGTTTGACCCCAATCTCTACAATACCGGCGTCGCCATGGGCGAAGACCGGGTTCGGGGGGGAGAAACCTCCCGCTCCCTCTTTAACCGGCTTGGGGCTGAAATTGCCGTAAACGGCGCTTTCTTTGATTTTGACACCTACATCCCCTATGGCACCATCATTGACAACGGGCGGCTGGTTACCGTCTATAACAACTTCTCCCCCGCTAAATCCGCCATCACCATGGATTCTACCGGTCACTTTACTGTGGAGAACTTCCGCACCGAGGTGTCCGCCAGCCTGTATAAGCAAAACGGCACGGAGGCTTCCGCCGGCTCTCTGGGCGTGAACCGGCTGCCCTCCAGCGCCCAGGACGGCACCCGGATTATGTTTACCCGGGACTGGGGAAGCAGCCTGGGCTTTTCCGCCAAGCACGCTGCGGCCGTGGACTCCAGCGGCATCGTTACCGCCGTATACCGGGACCAGGACGCGCCTATTCCCCAGGACGGCTATCTGCTGGCCCAGCGGGGAGAACGGAAATGGGATAACTTCTTGCCCGAGGTCCAAGTAGGCGACCAGATCATCTGGCAGCGGGAATATGTAGGCGCCAGCACCCAGGATATTCAGCTTTCCCTGGGCTCCGGGCCAAAAATCGTACAGGACGGGCAGCCCTATGGCGACTATTACACCTACGCCGCCGAGGGATTCGAACTGCTGAACACCATGGGCGACGACCGCCGGGTCTGCATTGGCATTACCTATGAGGGCAAGCTGGTGATCCTCACGGCCTATACCAGCCTGCCGGAGCTTTCCCATATCATGGTGGGCATGGACTGCGAAAGCGCTGTGAACCTGGACGGTGGGGGCTCCACGAATCTCTACGTGGACGGCAACTGGCTCTATGGCCCCACGGACCGGGGCCTGAACAGCGTACTCTATTTCTGGTAATGGGTCATTTGGGCTTTTCCTGGATGGGGCTGGTTTTTCTTATCCTTCTGTTTCTGCCCAACCTGCTGTGGACCAAAGCTCAACCCCAGGGCTACAGCCCTCAAGGGGAAAGCAAGGTTTTGCGGCTCTTTGAGCGGACCGGCGAAACCGCCTGCTCCGGCTGCGCCCTGCTTTTTCAGGACTTTAACCCCCAGGGCTGGTCCCTTTGGAGCCTTTGGCTGGCGGGATCCCTTTTGCTGATGCTGCTCTATGAGCTGTGGTGGATCCGGTATTTCCACAGTGAAAGGCGCCTGGAAGACTTTTACAGCAGTCTGATGGGGATTCCCGTAGCGGGCGCTACCCTGCCTGTGGCAGCGTTTCTGCTGCTGGGCGTTTACGGAAAAGTAGTCTGGATGGTTTTGGCGGCGCTGGCGCTGGGAGTGGGGCATATTGGAATCCACCTCCGGCACCGGCGAGATTTGAAAAACAGCTTTAAAAAATAAAACAAAAAGGGCTGGCCAGTATCCCTGGCCGGCCTTTTCTGCTTTAGAACCTGCGTACCGCTGGATACAGAACAGATTCAGGAAGATTACAGCTTAAAATCCTCAGGATCGAAGTTCCCGGTTTTAAGGGCAGGGGCCGGGCGGGGCTTTCGAAAAAGAGGATTATAAAGATACGCCTTGCACCGTCCCTCTTCCATTTGCCGGTGAAGCGCGCAAACCGGCGTGCCCTCCGGCGCGGCATTGTAATAGCAGTAGGCGCAGTCGGGCTGGATCTCGCTGCCAAAAAGCGGCGTTTTCTTCTTTCTAAACATCATCATCACCTAAAAGCTAGTATACCGCATAGGCTCCTATTTAGCAAGAGGGATCCGAAAAGAAGCCCAATGAAAACTTGTTGGGCGTCTTTGAGAAGCGAAGTTGCATTGGAGAGGTCCCGCGTGCGGAGCCGGTGGAGCCGTAAAAGCGAAAATCTGCACAAATATTGCGGATGGTGTTTTCGATATTTTTTTATCGATAGAAAAATTGGTGCTTCCATTTTCGGGAAAACTGTGGTATATTAATAGCAGTAAGAGGAATGTACAGCCTACATGGAGAAAAGAGGTGATGAAATGCCGGACCGGTGTGTTTCAAAGCAGACCCTGCAGCGGCTGCCCGCCTATCTCAATTACCTGCGCAGCCCGCAGGCTGTGGGAAAGTATGTGTCGGCTACCAATATTGCCGAGGCCCTAGGGTTTAACGACGTGGTAGTCCGTAAGGACTTGGCCTGCGTCAGCAATTTGGGGCGGCCCAAAGTGGGCTATGTGCGCGTGGAGCTGATTCGGGCGCTGGAGCGGTTTCTGGGCTATGACAATACCCAGGACGCGGTGCTGGTGGGCGCCGGAAAGCTGGGCCAGGCCCTGCTCTCCTACGGCGGCTTTCCTCAGTATGGGCTAAACATCCTAGCCGGGTTTGACTGCGACCCTGCCCTTGCCGGCAAGGAGGTGGCGGGCAAAAAGATCCTGCCCATGGATAAGCTTCCGGACCTGTGCCGCAGGGTTGGGGTGCATATTGGCATTATCACGGTGCCGGGAGCCTATGCCCAGGAGGTGTGCGACCAGCTGACAGGCAGCGGCGTACTGGCCGTGTGGAATTTTGCCAACGCGCATCTTCATGTGCCCCAGGGGATCTTGGTCCAGAATGAAAACATGGCGGTGTCCCTGGCGCTGCTTTCTAACCACCTAAGAGAACAATTCAGCACCAAGGGAAACGGAAAATAGGTTTTCCTGCGGGCCCTGGGCCTGCCGGAAGCCGCCGCTTCCCCAAATAAACAGCAAAGGATGGGCAATTTCATGGAGACAAATTTTGAAATCGTGGAAAACGTGGAAACCTTTGAAAAAATGCTGGCCCGGGTGCGCGAAGCGCAGAAGCAGTACGCCGCCTTTACCCAGCAGCAGGTAGACAAGATTTTCCGCGCCGCGGCTATGGCCGCAAACCTACAGCGTATCCCCCTGGCCAAGCTGGCTGTGGAGGAGACCGGCATGGGTATTGTGGAGGACAAGGTCATCAAAAACCACTATGCCGCCGAGTATATCTACAACACCTATAAG
>CANONE010000088.1 GCA_947567585.1 uncultured Clostridia bacterium
TGATCCGTACTATTATAAGCAGAATCCCCGGCCTGGTACCCTCATTCCGCTATATCCCTGTCCTATCCTTGGCATACCGACGGATGCAAAATACATGAGCATCCTATCCTGCTTAACATTGCCCGGCCAAATCGAGCTGGAAAATCAGCTTACTGGCGCCATTACCCCTGGCAGCACACCGCTAACGCGTACTTTCACTTTTAAAGTCACGAATGGCAGCCCACGCATGTCCTTTAACTGCTCGGCTCTTATGTCGGACTCGGACTATCACTTCCAGCCCCAGGCCGGACGCGTTCAGTTCAATATTGACGAGGACGGCTTCGTGACAGCGGCAATCACTCCCGCATGGGACTATAATGCCGGAGCGTAAATGCCAAAGTTTATCCCACCCGAAAGGAGGTCCCCTAATGGATATGCTCAGCGGAATCGCCGCTACCAGTATCAGCATGAACCAGGCTCAGCTTGCCACCGATTATTCTTTGGCCCTGACCAAAAAGATGATGGACGCCACCGAAGAGCTGGCTCTGGGCGAGCTGGAAAGAATGCTGCCCCCCAGTCCCTACACCTTCGACGTCTACGCCTAACCACTTAGCCATCCCCGCCGCCCAGGAGCTTCCGCTCTTGGGCGGCTCCTTTTTCCTGACTTTTCCTCCCTCTTTTCCCCGCTTCCCCTAACTATTTTCTTGCGGTTTTTCTGAGAAAGTGGTATAATGAAGTGAAATTATGCTATCGTTTCTAAAAATTCACCTTATTAAGGGGGAGCTGTTTTTGGATAACAAAGAAGCCGCTGTCTATGGGCAGGAGGTAATCGCCGGCAGGAACCCTGTGGCCGAAGCCTTACGGGCGGGCCGCCCCATCGACCGCATCTTCGTGGCGAAGGGCCCCCGCTCCGGCCAGCTGCCCGGAATTCTCTCGCGGGCCCGGGAGCTGGGCGTGCCCGTCAAAGAGGCGGACCCCCGCAAGCTCTCCCATCTGTGCAATGGGGCCAATCACCAGGGCATTGTGGCTATGGCCGCGGCCAAGAGTTACGCCAGTGTAGAGGACATGCTGGCTCTGGCTGAGAAACGGGGAGAACCGCCTCTGCTTGTTATCTGCGATGGGGTGGAGGACCCCCACAACCTGGGCGCCATCATCCGCTCCGCCGAGTGCGCCGGGGCCCACGGGGTGATTATTCCGGAACGCCGGGGAGTGGGGCTGACCTACGCGGTAGACAAGGCCGCCGCCGGGGCAGTGGAATACCTGCCGGTAGCCCGGGCCAAAAATCTGGCCGCCCTTGTCACGGACTTACAGGCCAAGGGAGTATGGATTTTTGCCGCCGATATGGACGGCAAGCCCTGGTGCCAAACCGATCTCACCGGCCCCATGGCGCTGGTGATTGGCTCGGAAGGCCGCGGCGTCAGCCGCCTGGTAAAGGAAAGATCCGACTTCACTGTTTCCCTTCCCCTTAAAGGCCGCATTACCTCCCTGAACGCCTCCGTCAGCGCCTCCATCCTCCTTTACGAATCCCTCCGGCAGCGTACCGCCCCGCTAAAGCCGTAGGACGCGAAGTGTTGTCGTTATTATTACGCCTCGGTCTTCCCGTTACCGCCTAAACCTGCCGCTACATTACCATATAAGCTATCTGCCCGCCCACCAAACCGAAGGTTATCAACCCCCGAAAACCGGCAGAAAAAGTTTCGCCAGCCTTTTTAAAGGCTGTGGGGTGCGGGGCAAAGCCCCGTGGCCTCCGCAGATGAAGCAGAATTTGGAGAGGAAAGCTATGAATCAGGATTTCACGCTGGAAGATATTTTGGAAGAGCAGCGTATTGCCCGAGAGCAGGCGGGAGCGCCGCCGGAGCCCGCAGGCAGTCAGGATGCGCCTCCAGGGCCGCCTTCAGATGGCCCTTCGGCAGAATATGAATATACTGAAGAGCCCGCCCCCCCTGAACCCGCTCCCCAGGAGCCTGTTTACCAGGAGGCCGCGCCCCGGCCTATGCAGTCTTTGCAGACTGCGCAGCCTTTGCAGACTACGCAACCTTTGCAGCCTACGCAATCTGCTCCGCCGCAGCCGGAATACCCCCAGCCAGAGGATGAGCCCCCCAGCAAATCTTCCAAGAAGAAAAAGAAAAGCTGGTGGCCTTTTGGCAGACGGAAGAAGGTTCCGGACTTCGATGAAAATGAGGAGGATATGTACTATGGTATCCAGCTCAAGCCCATTGACGAGTACCGGCTGGACGGCGACGCTCCTCCCCTGGGAGAAGAGGGCTACAAAGCCCTTTTTGACGACTCCCAGTCCATTGACGACGAGGTAGAGGAAAATTTCCAGCGCCTCCAGAAAGAACGCCGCCGCCGGGTGGCCGAAGCGGTTAAAAGCGCGGGATTGGACGAAGAGAAGGTGGCGGATGAGTTCGGCGTAGCGGCGCCTATGCCGGTGACCTCTTTTGCCGCCGACCCTTACGCCCGCCAGCATGGTCTGGAAGTAGAGGGCCGGCAGGACCCCAGCCTCTCTCAGCTGCAAAAAGCCATGCTGGAAACATCCAGCGAGACCATGGAAATCAAGCTCAACGTACTCAATAGCACCATCGAGCTGCAAAGAGTCCGGGAGGGCCAGATAGTCAGCGACGAGACAGTGGACCGGATTTTGGCCGCCGCGCCTCCCCAGCCGCCGGAGCAGGCATATCCTGCCTATGAAGAGGTCCCCCCTCAGCCGGAGGAGAGCCAGCCCGTCTACCAGGAGGTTCCTCCCGAGCCCCAAGGAATTGCCCCGCCGCCTGCACAAAGCGCTGCGGTTTATCAGGAGGAGCCTTCCCCAGAGACGGCGGAGGAACCCGGCCATCCGGAATACGTGGAGCAGCCCAACCTGGTTCAGCAGGCGGCTGGACAAACACAGCCGGCAGCGGAGTTTGAGAATTACCCGCAGGACGAGCCCCGGCAGGAAACCGCCGGTCAGGCGAAAACCGTGGTTATGCCTACCGTAGCGCCTGGAGGGGAGGCTCAGCCCGCCCCTGCCCCGCCTACCCCACAGCCCCCCGCCGCTGTGGAGCCGCCTCCGCGTCCCACCCAGCAAATTCCCTATGTGGACAGCATCTTCCAATACCGTTCCCGGAACATTCCCACCCACATCATCCATGCGGATGTGCTGCAAAGCGCGCTGCTCTCTGAAGCCGAGCCTTTACAGTTGGTGCGGCAGGCGGAGGAGGCCAAGCATCCCCGCTGGATCAAACCGAAGACCGCCCCTGTGGAGGAAGAAGAGGCGGAAGCGCCGCCCCCGCCTGAAAATGTGGGAGAATCCATTGACGACTATACAGGCCCCGAGGACGCACGGTCTATTTCCAATGATCTGCGGGGCGATATGCAGGGCCTCTCCCTGCGGCTGATGATCACCGGTATCTGCACAGTCCTGTTGGCCCTGGTGGGGCTTATCTGCCAAAGCCGTTTCTCCCTGGAGACGGGTTCAGGCAGCTGGCCATTGGCCTATGTTGTTTTGACTTTGGTATTTATAGTGGTATCGGCGGGCATGTGTTATAAGACCATCGGCGGGGGGCTGGGGGCGTTGTTCGCCGCCAAAGCCAATTCCGACAGCGCCGCTGCCGTGGCTGCTTTGGCCGCTATTATCCAGGCCGTCACCTCTGTGTTTTTCCAGGAAGATCTGGTTACCGGGGGCCTGCATTTGTACGCGGTAGTGGCCTCTGGGATCCTCTTTTTGAACACGGCCGGAAAGCTTACCATGATCCGGCGGATTCACAGCAATTTCCGGTTTGTCACGTCCCGTGAAGAAAAATTTGCCGTGCGGACCTATGACGACTACAATACCTCGTTAAAAATGGTAAAAGACTGCGTGGCGGAGAAGCCTCTGGTCGCCTACCAGTGCAGGGCGGGCTTCCTAAAGCGTTTCCTAGAGCTTTCCCATACCCCCGACCCCTCGGAGACTTCCTCTCAGACCCTGGCGCCTTTAGGGCTTATCTGTTCTTTGGCCCTGTGCGTGGCCTGCCTGCTGATTACCAGCAGCGTGCCCACGGCGATCAGCGCTTTCGCGGCCTCCTGCTGTGCCTGTGTGGCGGCGGCCAATATGCTTTCTGTGAATCTCCCGGTCAGCCGCATGTGTAAAAGGGCCCGCCGGGCAGGCGGTATGGCTGTAGGTTACGAGGCGGCGGAGCGTTTCGGCGACGTGAACGCGGTAATTGCCGACGCGGGGGAGCTCTTCCCCACCGGCACGGTCGTGCTCTCCGGCATCAAGACCTTTGGGGCCAAGTCCGCGGCCGAGGACGCCATTATGGCGGCTTCCGCTTTAGTGAAGGAAATCGGCGGACCTCTTTCCGGGGTTTTTGACCAGGTTATCAGTGAAAATGAAGAAGCGCTGCCTCAGGTTGAAAAGTTTTCCTATGAAAGCGGAGGCGGCATAGTGGGCCGGGTAGACGGACGCACCATTTACATCGGCCTGCGCGGGCTTTTAATCAACCACCGGCTGGAGGTGCCCACCCGGGAAGAGGAAACCCAGTATGCCTCTGGCAACCGGAACATTATCTATATTGCGTCGGACGCGGATGTCGCGGCTATGCTGGTTCTCAGCTATACCGCCGACCGCCGGAAGAAAAATGAGCTGCAGCGGCTGGAGGACAGCGGCATCAGCATTTTGGTCCGCACCACCGACCCCAACGTCAACACGGCTCTAGTGGCCCGGCTCTTCGGAATCGATCCCAGCAGCGTGGGCATTCTGGACGCGCAGTTGGGAGACACGGCTTCCCGGCTCTTGGAAGAAACCCAGCCTAGGGCGGACGCAACGGCGGCAACAAAGGGCCGGATGGAATCCATGATGAGCTTGATTTCGGCATGCGTGGACCTAAAGCGGACAACCGGCGTTTTGGTGGCAATCCAGACCGCCGCTGTAATCTTAGGGTTCGTCTTTGTAGCGGCTCTGGCCTGTTTCGGCGCGATGAACCAGCTCAGCGCGTTTATCCTTTTCCTGTTCCAGCTGTTTTGGGTGGGAATCCTCCTGCTGCTGCCAAAGCTGCGAAGATAAAAAGCAAATGTGGTCCAGGGCGCGCGGCCCTGGACCCTTTTTGTCCTGTGCGGCGGGAGTGGAAAGAATTTTCCTAAATTGCTGGGTGAGATGAAAAAAAGATATTGAAATCCTCTGGCAAATCGGTTATAATTATATTATGCCTTGTAACGAAACTTGTGCAAATTTTATGATACCGGCTTGCGGCGGTTATTCATTCCGCCCAAAAGCTTACGGAAGGGGCAATCAAAATGAATCAATACCAGGAAAAAAACATCATCAACCTGGCTGTAGCTGGCCACGGCGGTGCGGGAAAAACCACTCTCAGTGAGGCCATGCTGTACCTGGCGGGCGCCTCCGACCGTCGTGGCAAGGTAGGAGACGGCAATACTGTCTGTGATTACGACCCGGAAGAGATCCGGCGCAAGGCTTCCATTGCGGCCGCTGTGGCGCCGCTGGAATGGAAGGGCAAGAAAATCAATCTGCTGGACGCCCCCGGCCTCTTTGATTTCGAGGGCGGCATGTGCGAGGCCATGCGCGCCGCCGACACTGCTCTAGTGGTAATTTCCGGCAAGGACGGCCCCTCCGTGGGCACGGAAAAGGCTGTGGCCGCCGCCGAAAAGCGGGGTCTGGCAAAAATTTTCTTTGTCAACGGCCTCTGTGATGAAAGCGCCCGTTTCTATCGGGTTTTTGAGGACTTAAAGGCTCAGTTCGGCCCCTCTGTGTGTCCGGTGGTGGTGCCCTTTATCGAGGGGGATCAAGCGAATATTTACGTCAATCTCTTGGAGTACCGGGCCTATGATTACTCTGGCGGCAAGCCCGTCCAGGTGAATATCCCCGATATGGGCGACCGGCTGGAGGGCCTGCGCACCGCTATTTATGAAGCGGTTGCCGAAACCGACGACGAGCTTTTTGAAAAGTACTTCGCGGGCGAAGAATTCACCCCCGAAGAAGTCATTGTGGGCGTCAGCAAGGGCGTGAAGAGCGGCACCATTACCCCTGTCTTTTGCGGCGACGCCATGCTGATGCGGGGCATGGAACAGTTTATGGACGGCCTTACCTGGCTGGCTCCCTCCGCCGCCGACCACGCTGGGGAAATCGGCATGGACCAGGACGGCAATCCGGTAGAGCTCTCTGTCAGCAGCGACGGGGCCGCGGCCGCCATTGTCTTCAAAACCGTAGCCGACCCCTTCATTGGCAAGCTCTCTTACATAAAGGTGGTCAGCGGCAAGATTTCCACGGAATCCCAGCTGGTGAACATGCGCACCGGCGCCACTGAGCGGGTTGGCAAGACCGTGATGCTTACCGGCAAAAAACAGGAGGATGTGAAATTTATTGGAGCTGGGGATATCGGCGCGGTGCCGAAGCTCTCTACCACCAACACCGGCGACACCCTTTGCGCCCCCACCCGCATGGTGACGCTGGACGGCATCGAATACCCCAACGCCACTCTTTCTATGGCCATTGTTCCGAAAAAGAAGGGCGAGGAAGACAAGGTTGCCCAGGGCTTTATGCGGCTCTCGGAAGAGGACCCCACCCTGCGCTTCTCCAATAACACCGAGACCCACGAGCTTATCATCAGCGGTCTGGGCGAGCAGCATCTGGACGTGGCTGTCACCAAGCTGAAGACCAAGTTCGGCGTGGAGGTCACTCTGAAGGATCCCAAGGTTCCTTACCGGGAGACCATCCGTAAGTCCGTGCAGGTCCAGGGCCGGCATAAGAAGCAGACCGGCGGCCACGGGCAGTTTGGCGACGTGTGGATCGAGTTCTCTCCCTGCGACAGCGACGGGTTGGAGTTTGGTGAGCGGGTCGTAGGCGGCTCCGTGCCCAAGGGCTTCTTCCCCGCCGTGGAGAAGGGCTTGCGGGAATGCATTCTAAAGGGGCCTTTGGCCGGTTACCCTGTGGTGGGGCTGTCCGCTGTGCTGTATGACGGCTCCTACCATCCGGTGGATTCCTCTGAAATGGCCTTTAAAACCGCCGCCAGCTTGGCTTACAAGGCCGGTATGCCCAAGGCCGGCCCAGTGCTTTTGGAGCCCATCGGCCACCTGAAAGCAACCGTGCCGGACGCCAACATGGGCGACATAATGGGAGAAGTCAATAAGCGGCGCGGCCGGGTGCTGGGCATGGAACCCGCGGGCGCCGGACGCCAGACTGTGGACGCGGAAGTCCCTATGGCGGAGATGCACGATTTCAGCACCTTCATGCGCCAGAGCACCCAAGGGCGCGGCAGCTTTACCTTTGAGTTTGAGCGCTATGAAGAAGCGCCGGCCAATGTGGCGCAAAAGGTAATTGAGGTTTCCAAGGCGGAGAGCGGCGAAGATTAACAAACGGCATAAAGAAGGACCGAGGCATAAAACCCTCGGTCCTTCTCATTTCTCCCAATAAGCTTTAGCCCCGAGCCCCGCTCCTATGGCTTTAAAAGTTTATGGCATAATTCTTCCAGCTGCTTCACACTCTCCACGACCCAGCGGGCCCCGGCCTCTTCCAGCTCGCCGGGAACCCCATATCCATAGCCCGCGCCAATGCAGTCTACCCGGCAAGACAACGCTCCCGCCACATCGTAGCTTCGGTCTCCAACCATAACCACCTCTTCCGGCGATGGATTACCCAGCAGGCGTAAGGCTTCCGCAATAACCGCCGCCTTGCTGGGCCGGGAGCCGTCGTCGCCTACCACCGCCTGGAAATACGGGGTGATGCCCCGCATATCCATGATCGCTCTTGCCCCTTCCTCTCGTTTGGAGGTGGCTACCGCCAATACGGCCCGCCGGGAAAGGCGCTCCAGCAGCCCATCCACACCGGGGTACAGCGGGCTCTTAAACATCCCCCAGGCGTGGTAACGGGCCCGGTACAGAGTAATAGCCTGTTCCGCTTCTTCCAAGCTCATTTTGCCATAGTTCTGGAAGGAATCCAATAGAGGCGGCCCCACAAACTGCCGCAGGAAGTCCTCCTCCTGTTCCGGCCAGCCCAGCTGGTTCAGAGCATGCTGTACGCTGCCCATAATGCCGGGGCCGGTGTCTGTAAGGGTGCCGTCAAGGTCAAAGAGAAAGTATTTTTTCATGAGATGCTCCTTAGAGGGGGGATTAAGGCAGCGAGACGATGCCAAGACGCGCTGCGCCGCTTTGAACTGGGTGAGCGGGAAAGGGGCATCTTAGTCTTGGGTTTCGCCCCGGTCCTCCAGCAGGGTAATGGTTACTTCCAGTTCTTGGCCTTCTACCATCATGTTGTTTCCGGGGCGATAGAGGGTAATCTTTACCTCATCGCCAGGAGCATAGCTCAGCAACAGATTGGACACATCCCGGAGACTCTCTACCCGGTTGCCCTCAATAGCGGTGATGATGTCTCCCGCCATGGCCTGGGTAGATGCAAAGGAACTGCCCTCGTTAAACTCGGTGATCAGCAGCCCTCTGGGAACATTGTACATCTCAGACATGACGCTGTTTACCTCTTTGCACATAATCCCCAACCGGGTGCGTCCCTTGATATAGCCGCCGGAAAGCAATTCATTGATAATGGGCTGGGCGCGGCTCACAGGGATAGCAAAGCCCATGCCCTCATAGCCCTCGGTGACGATTTTGGATGAATTGATACCCACCACCTGGCCGTACATATTCACCAGCGGTCCGCCAGAGTTGCCAGGATTGATGGCTGCGTCCGTTTGGATATAGGTCATTCCGTTTTCACTGTACTTCCCTACCTCCCGGTCCAGGCCGGAAATAA
>CANONE010000089.1 GCA_947567585.1 uncultured Clostridia bacterium
GTGTGCTCTTCCGATCTTTTAATCAGCTTTCGGTTTTCATTCGGATTGGGCGCATTCCGGAAAAAGTCTCCGTATGTGAGCTGCTTTGCCAGCATTTCTTCCAGCTCTGCCTGACCGTAACCGGTCAGCCACCGGATCACCTCGTCCACTTCCTGTCTCGTTCGTCCCTTTTTTTCTGCCTTGCTGACCAGCAGATGATAGATTTTCGCGAAATCCATCTGATATACTTTCTCATAATCCATAAACTGCCCTCCTTGATCAAGCTGTCTGTTTCCAAGCCTGAAATAATCGCCAAAAAATGAGGGCCCAAATGCAGAGGGTTCTCTTCTGATCTTTGGGCCTGACCAAAAAAGGCTTTTATATAATGGAAGGATGTGCTATAATGTACGCAAGGCGTACATTCGGAGATTTTCCCCTTCGCGCGCAGCGCTCGTTTTGCTCCGCAAAATCCGGGATAATCTCCAATCGGATTTATGCTATAATGAATTGTCACTTTAAACTCGTTCGCAATAAGTTCGGCATGTTCATGCCACAGATGACTCTACGGCAGACGCTGTCCGCCAGTTTGGGTTGTCTCGTGCCATATCTCCATAACAAAATGGTGCGAAAAGAAAAAGAAGTAATAAAATCCTTAGAAAACAAAGGAGAAGTGAAGATACATGAAATTGGGAATCGTCGGCCTGCCCAATGTGGGTAAGAGCACACTTTTTAACGCCATTACCAATGCGGGCGCCCAGTCCGCCAATTATCCCTTTTGCACCATTGAGCCCAATGTGGGCATGGTGATGGTGCCGGACAAGCGCCTGGACAAACTGCGGGAGATGTACGAGCCCAATAAGTTCACCCCGGCCACCATTGAGTTTGTGGATATTGCGGGGCTGGTACGGGGCGCCTCCAAAGGAGAGGGATTGGGAAATAAATTTCTCTCCAACATCCGGGAGGTGGACGCGGTGGTCCATGTGGTCCGGTGCTTTGAGGACGGCGACATCATCCATGTGGAGGGCAGCATCGACCCCCAGCGGGACATTGAAACCATTGATCTGGAGCTGATTCTTTCGGACATCGAAGTGCTGGACCGGCGCATTGATAAAACAAAAAAGCTGATAAAGGCGGATAAGAAGTATCAGACCGAGCTGGATTTCTTTCAGCGGGTTCGGGAAGCTTTGGAAGCGGGGAACTCCGCCCGCAGCCTGGAATGCTCCCCGGAGGAAGCGGAGCTGTTGGCCTCGGTCTCCCTTTTGACCAACAAGCCCATCCTGTTTGCCGCCAATTTAAGCGAGGCGGATTTCCAGTCCGGCTTGGACCAGAACCCCTGCCTGCGGGCCGTGCAGGCCGCGGCGGACAAGGAGCACGCCGCCGTGCTGCCCATCTGCGCCCAGACCGAAGCGGAAATCGCCGGTTTAGAGCTGGAAGAGAAAGAGCTGTTTTTAGCGGACCTGGGCCTTGCCGAGTCTGGTCTGGACCGGCTTATCACCGCCAGCTACTCCCTTTTGGGGCTGATGTCCTTCCTCACCGCCGGAAAGGACGAGGTCCGGGCCTGGACCATTCGCAAGGGAACCCGCGCTCCCCAGGCGGCGGGAAAGATTCACACGGATTTTGAGCGGGGCTTTATCCGGGCGGAGGTGGTGAACTTTGACGACCTGATGGCCTGCGGCTCCATGACGGCTGCAAAGGAAAAGGGCCTAGTACGCTCTGAGGGCAAGGAATACGTCATGCAGGACGGGGATATCGTCCTGTTCCGCTTCAACGTCTAACCGGCCGGCCTGTGAATGGCGGGCAATGCCCCCAATTTTCCAGGACGCCTTGCAAGCTGCCCGGGGATGTGCTACAATGTACGCAAAGCGCACATTCGGATGGATTATCCATAAAAATACGTTTGGAGGGAATACTTATGACTTTAGGCGCACAGCTGTATACTCTGCGAGAATATACGCAGACGGAAAAGGACTTGGACTGCTCTCTGGGGCAGGTGGCAAAAATGGGATATGAGACGGTGCAGATTTCCGCCATCGGCCCTATCGCCCCCCAGCGGGTGCGGGAGCTCTGCGACAAGCACGGGCTGTCCATTGTACTGACCCACACGGACCCCAACCGGATTCTCAACGACACAGAGGCGGTCATTCGGGAGCATGACCTTATGGGCTGCCCGTACATAGGCATTGGCATGATGCCCCAGAAGTACCGCTCCCCCCACTGGCTGTGGCACTTTGCCGACGACTTCAAAGAGCCCGCCAAAAAAATCGCGGCGGCCGGGAAGCTGTTGATGTACCACAACCACAACCTGGAGTTTCAGGTATTTAACGGCAAGCTGGTAATGGAAACCCTGATGGAGGATTTTGCCCCGGAGGAGCTGGGCTTTACCCTGGACACCTATTGGGTGCAGATGGGCGGCGGAGACGTGTGCCAGTGGATGGAAAAGCTAAAAGGGCGGATTCCCTGCATTCATTTAAAGGATATGGCGGTAAGCGAAAGCTGCCAGCCTATCATGGCCCCTGTTATGGCGGGAAACATGAACTTTAAGAAGATTCTGGAAGCGGCGGGCCCCTGCGGCGTCAAGCACCTGCTGGTAGAGCAGGACGTCTGCCAAGGCAGCCCCTTCGACTGCCTGGAAACCAGCCTAAAAAACCTCCGCTCCGCCGGCGTGTAAGAAGCAAAAGAGGCGCAGGAAAACGTCCCTCCGCTTGCCGCGCCTGCCCAGCTTACAGTACGGAACCGGCAAAATCCGGCATAATAAAGTTTTGTCCACTTTTTCAAAAGGGCAGGCCGCGGGATGCTGACCCCTAGCGCCGGCCGGACCGGCAGACGAGAAGCGCCCCGCGGCCTTAAAGGAGCCGATATGAAACACTACCTAGCCATAGACATAGGCGCGTCCTCAGGCCGGCATATTGTAGGCTGGGAAGAGGGCGGCGCGCTGCAAACAAGAGAGGTCTACCGTTTCCCCAACGGCGTGACAGAGCGGGAGGGGCATCTCACCTGGGACGTGGAGCGGTTGGAGAGAGAGGTTCGGGCAGGCATTGACGCGGCCCTGGCGCTGTTTCCGAAAATCGAAAGCCTGTCCATCGACACCTGGGGGGTGGACTATGTGCTGCTCAAAGGAGATGAGCCCCTTTTCCCCTGCTATGCCTACCGGGATGGGCGTACGGAGGCCGTCATCCCGGAAGTCCACAGCCTGATTCCCTTTGAGGAGCTGTATGCCCGCACAGGAATTCAGTTCCAGCCCTTTAATACCATCTACCAGCTATACGCGGATAAAGTATCCGGGCGGCTGGACCGCTCCACAGGGTATCTCATGATGCCCGAGTACCTCATGTGGCGGCTCTGCGGCGTCATGGCCCACGAGTATACCGAGGCCACCACCATGGGTCTGGTAAACCCGGCGGCGGGAGAGATCGACCGGGAGATCACCGGCAAGCTGGGCCTGCCGGAGAGGCTCTTTACCCCCCTGAGCCAGCCGGGAAAGGCGCTGGGGGAGTATAAGGGGATCCGGGTAGTCCTCTGCCCTACCCACGACACCGCCAGCGCGGTGGAGGGCATCCCCATGGAGGGGGATGCGTTGTTTCTGTCCTCGGGTACCTGGAGCCTGCTGGGGGCGAAGATCCAGAGGGCCGTTACCACGCCGGAAAGCCGGGAAGCCAATTTTTCCAACGAGGGGGGCGTGGGGTACGTCCGGTATCTTAAAAACATCATGGGCATGTGGATGGTGAACAATCTGCGGGACGAGCTCTGCCCAGGGGAAGACTTCGCGTCTATTATAGAGGGCGCAAAGCAAAGCTCTTATCCCGGCTTAGTGGACGTAACCGACCCGCGCTTTATGGCTCCCAAGTCTATGAGCGAAGCCATAAGGGGGGCCTTGGACCAGGGGGGCTTTGCCCCGCCCCAGCTGCCGGGGGACTACTTTTGCTGCGCCTACCGTTCCCTGGCGAAACGCTATGGCGAAACCGTGTGGGAACTGGAACGGCTTACCGGCAGGACCTATCGCACGCTCTATATTGTAGGCGGCGGCGCAAAGAACCAGTACCTAAACCAGCTGACAGAGGAGGAGACCGGCCTTAAAATTGAGGCCCTCCCCATAGAAGCCACCGCCCTGGGAAATCTGAAAAGCCAGCTGCCGCGCCCACAGTCCGCTGGTATGGAATGAGAAAATCCGGCCGGGTCTGGCCTGCCAGCTCCACGGGGCCGGCCTCCCGCAGCCTGAAACAGAAAATGAAGGAGCCAACCGCTATGAGCTTTGAAGACGCCAAGAAGAAATACGGGGCCCTGGGAATAGATGTGGACGGGGCCCTAGAGAAGCTGAAAACCGTTCCGGTCTCTCTGCACTGCTGGCAGGGGGACGATGTGCGGGGCTTTGACACCGACCCGGAAAAGCCCCTGACCGGCGGCATCCAGACTACTGGAAATTACCCCGGGCGGGCCAGAAACCCCCAGGAATTAATGAGCGACATCGATATGGTAATCTCCCTGGTACCCGGCCAGGTCAAGTTGAACCTACACGCCAGCTACGCCATTTTTGACCAGGGCCAGTGGGTGGACCGGGACCGGCTGGAGCCCAAGCACTTCCAGAAATGGGTAGACTTCTGTAAGGAGCGGGGCCTGGGCTGTGACTTTAACCCCACCTTCTTCTCCCATCCCATGTGCGACCCCTTGACTCTCAGCTCTCCCCATGAGGAGACCCGCAGGTTTTGGGTGAAGCACGGGAGGGCCTGCATCCGGATCAGCCAATATCTGGCGGAGGAGCTGGACCAGCCCTGCGTTATGAATATCTGGACCGGAGACGGATACAAGGACGTGCCCGCGGACCGCATAGGGCCCAGGCTCCGCTATAAGCAGAGCTTTGACGAGATTCTATCTGAGCCTTTTGACAAGACCAAGGTGTATCCCTGCGCGGAAAGCAAGGTCTTCGGCATTGGCGTGGAGAGCTATACGGTGGGCAGCGCCGAGTGGTGCCTGAAATACGCCTCTGGGCGGGACGATTGCATCTGCCTGCTGGATAACGGCCACTATCACCCCACGGAGCTGGTCAGCGACAAGATCTCCTCCATTCTCGCCTATGACGAGAAGATGGCCCTGCACGTCACCCGGGGCGTGCGCTGGGACAGCGACCATGTGGTGCTGTTTGACGACGAGACCCGGGAGATTGCCAAAGAGGTGGCGCGCTGCGGTATTGACCGGGTGTTTCTGGCCCTTGACTATTTTGACGCTTCCATCAACCGGATTTCCGCCTGGGCTACCGGCTTCCGAAACTTCCAAAAGGCGCTGCTGTTCGCTCTTTTACAGCCGGCCGGCCATCTGAAAAGCTTACAGGACCAGGGCGATTTCACCCGGCTGATGGTGGCCCAGGAAGAGCTGAAAACCATGCCCTTTGGAGAAATTTGGGATGAATACTGCCGGCGCTGCGGCAAGCCCCTGGACGGGGCCTGGTTCCCGCTGGCGGAGAAGTATGAGCGGGAAGTTCTTAGTAAGAGAGGGTAAGAGCAATGAAAAATATTTTGGAGGCCCCCTTTATCACCGAAATGCGCAAAACCACCGCCAACATGTACCGGCTGGGCTGGGATGAGCGCAACGGCGGCAACATCAGCTGTCTGCTGGACGGGTATGACGTAGGCGAATACCTGGACGCCAATCAGATCGTAAGAGAGATCCCCATTGGCTTTGAAGCAAAGCCTCTCGTGGGAAAGATATTTATTGTCACAGGAACCGGAAAATATTTTAAGAACGTGGATAGCGATCCCGAGACAAACCTGGGGATCATCCGCATCGCCCCCGACGGCCGGACCGCCCAGCTTTTGTGGGGCTACAAGGATGGAGGAAAGTTTACCAGCGAGCTGCCCGCCCACCTGATGAGCCACATGGCAAGGCTGGCTGTGGACCCGGAAAACCGGGTTGTTATGCACTGCCACCCAACATACACCCTGGCCATGAACTATGTCCATGAGCTGGAGGAGAAAAAGTTTACCCACAGCCTTTGGGAGATGTGTACGGAGTGCATCGTGGTATTCCCGGACGGCGTAGGCGTGCTGCCCTGGATGCTCTGCGGCACCAATGAGATCGGCCAGGCCACGGCGGAAAAGATGAAGGAATTCCGCCTGGTGGTCTGGGGCATGCACGGCATCTACGGGGCGGGTAAGACCATGGACGAGACCTTTGGGCTCATTGAGACTGTGGAAAAGGCTGCGCAGATTTATATGCTGACCGCACACCTGCCCCGGGTCAACACCATCAAAGACAGTGAGCTGCGGGAGCTGGCGGAGTCCTTTGGCGTGAAGTACCGGAAGGATTTTCTCCGTTTGTAAGCGCTTCATGCTCTGCCTGCGGGGTTTGATTTTGCATTTTTCCGCCTGTTCTGCACAGCCCATATTATTTAAGCGCCGGCCGCTTTCATTGCGGCCAGCGCTCTTTCTATTTTTACTGGGCTTCTTGCAAGGCCAAGCCTATGGCGGCCTTTAAGAACCTGTCCCGCTGCTCCTTAAAGTCTCCCGCGCCCCAGGCCCAGGCAGGTTGTTCCGGAGATAGGGGGTGCTTGTCCGAGGCCATTAAGGCGGCCTCGCAGCGCATATTATAAAACCGGCACACGTTCGCCACCGCCGAAGCCTCCATGTCCACGCCCGCGTATCCCAGGTCCCGCCACCGGGCCTCTTTATAAAAGGTCTGCCGGTACACCGCGTCTGTAGTTACCGTGTCCGCCAGCCGGACCGTTAGTCCCGCCTGGGAAAAGGTCTTTGCCAGCAATTCCCGGCCCCATGGCCGCTTCTCCATCTCCGCTGTCACCGGCTGAGGAAAATAGTGCCAGGAAGCGCCTTCCTCGCACAGCACCCTGCCGGGAAGCAGCACGTCGCCTACTTGAATTTCCTCGCCAAAGGCTCCGCACAGCCCCAGCAGCAGCACCTCCTCTGTCCCCAGGGCATGGAGCGTCTCAACAACGCAGGCGGCTTGGGGCGCGCCCCGGCCCCCGTCCAGGAAGCATACGTTTTCATGGCCTGCCGCCTGCAATACCGGCGTATGGGTGATAAACCCCGGCAGCCGCTCCATCAGAACCTTAACTTCCCTTGTCTCCTCCAGCAGCGGCAGTCCCCGGCCTAAGCAGAACAGCACCGCCCGCTTCGGCAGCCGGGCAACCTCTGTAGTCACATGCTTGCTTTGTACATGTTCCTCCGCCGTGAACACCGGGCGGGTCCCGTCCTCCTCATAAAACCATGGCGTCATGCTGGCATTCCTCCCGCTTTTTTCTTTAAAATCCAACAGGGCTTCTGACGGTCTCTTTAGAAGTTCCTATATGCCGGCATAGCCCGTATTTTCGGGCTTTCCCGGCATTGAAAGCTCCCATATACTCGCAAAAGTTTTTAGGTTTTCTCTCAAGGGTAGTAGGAAAGGAGAAGAGCTTGGTTCTGCCTATCGCGGTCCATTGTCTCGCCGAGTTCGCGGATGCGAAGCTCAATGGCCTGGTTTACAAAGCCGTTGACTCTCTCGCCCTGTGCCTGACCGTGAGCTTGTATCACAGCCTTGCGGCCCTTTTCCATACGGATCCTTATTTCATCATAATTTTCTTTCATGTATTTGCTTACCGCTCTTTGCTGCGCTTTTGACGCTGGCATTTGACCCCCTCCCTTCTATTGTTCTCATTATACCGCAATCTTATATCTGGGTCAATATATATTGTACTCGATATTTGTGTATGGTTCTGCCTTACTATATGGGGAGCAAGAGCGTTCGCGTTGCCGTTGATAAATATGGGGGCACTTTTAATCAGTCCTATGAAGCCGGAACCGGCCTGTTTCATACAAAGGTGGTTGTGAATAAGGATATAATCGATTGAGTTACATAGAGCCTGCCAAGGTCGGAATGGACTTCGGCGGGCTCTCTTTTTGCCAGGACGGAGACCACAATATATTGTGGCGCTCAACTGGATTCAGAAATAACGACTTACCAAAATTGGCCGTTTTTCGACCACTCGGTAAAATGGGGTTGAAAAATGATTTTCTTTTTGTTACACTTTTGGCAGTTGAATGAGAGCCGTGCCGCAGACCGGTTCTCGTCAGCGGGAGTTGGCCGGCTTGATGTTTCAAAGGAGTTTGAGGCGCGTCTCTGCGGGAGCGTTTCGGCTCCTGTCCGTCCCGGTACCTTGTGTGCGCCGGATAGAAACCTATAGCAAACTCTTTGTTTGTATGTTTACGAAAGGAGACTTTCTGCTATGAAAACAAAACGGTTATTGGCCCTGCTCATCGCGGTTGTCCTGGTGGTTTGCGTCTTTGCCGTGCCGGCAAGCGCTGCGCTCATCTGCCCCACGTGCGGAAGTGGGAATGTGCATCAAGTTCGACTTCCCCGACGCGATGGGTATGTACTATGACAGCAACCATCACGGTGGGCTGCGCAGCACCCACAGCTTCACTATGGCTCCTATCTACTCCAATGAAGGAGGATATACAGCTTATGGAGTAGCACTATAATTAGGATATCAGCATGAAGGATGTGGCTGCCTCCATGAACATGAGCTACACCTATTTCAGCCGGTTTTTCAAGGAGCAGACCACCAGAGCTTTTCCGAGTGTCTCACCGGCATCCGCATGGGAGAGGCCAAGCGCCTGATGGAGGAGGATCCCTCCATCAAGATCAAAGATGTGGCCCATTTAGTGGGGAGATCGGAAGAGCGTC
>CANONE010000090.1 GCA_947567585.1 uncultured Clostridia bacterium
TCCCGACCTCCAGTACTCCTACATCCATAGTTTACGCTGGTAGCGTTTGCAAACAGATTCGCCCAGACCCTAAAAGTACATCTACCCGTTTCGAGGGCGGGTACAGTGCAGAATGGCGCTGTTATCATGGTTGGGTGCGGGTGATATAAGTTAATAGTACCTGACCAAGAGATCACCACTTCATCCCCAGCTCTGCCTACCGCTTCTATAGCGTCCAGAACAGAGGCAATTACATCCGCTGCCTTTTCATCTACAGCAGGCGCTACAGGGGACGCCCCCTCGGCTGGGGCGCTTTGCGCTTTCTCATAGGCCGCCAAGGCGGGCATGCCGTCTTTGATCTTCTTCTCGAAGTCCGCCCCGGGCAGTTCCCAGCCAGGGAACAGGTCTTCAAAGCGGGGGCTTATAAAGAAAACTTTATTGTTTATGTCCTGAACGCCGGTTATGGTCTCACAGCCCACCGTCCATCCGGAAACCTTGGGATTATACATTACTTGATACCGGGCCATCCGGATTTTTGTTTTCATCTCCGGCGTGGCGCTGTCCAAATCCGAATAGGCCAGCTCCAGAAGCTCCGGGTCGATGTCCCAGGAACGGGGCGTAGGGGCCTCCACCATGCTCCAGCCGATTTCCGCCAAAGCCTCGGCGTAGGCTTCCTCCAGAGCTTCTCCCCGCAGGGAATCGGGGATGTCGCTGACCGCCTCGTCAAATTCAAGCATTAGGTTCATAGCCTCGTAGCTGGTAAGGACGTCGTCCTCGGCTGAGGCTGTGAGGGCGAATAGCCCCATCACAAAAGCGGCGAAAACAGTAACCAGAACCTTTTTCATAATTTCTAACCTCCCATCACGTGATCTGCGTGGGGACACATGCGTTCTCCACAGAGCGCAGACATTCCTACCGCCCTATATACAGTATAGCGCTGGGTTTATATAATGTCAACGCATTTTCGTCATAATACTAACAAATAATAAAATTTACAAATCCGCAAAGTGAATATAGCAAAAAAGTGCGCCGCCTGGTTCAAAAGAGGCATACCTCTTTTGAACCGTGTTAACTATAAAAGCGCGATTTTAAGAGGCGGGCATAAACCCAAAACCGCGCTGGAAAGGCCGTCTCTGGCAAGCCCCTAAGGCGGAAAAGCGGCAGGGGAAAAGGAAAGTTCTGAAGCTTTCACGCAGGTAAGCTGAGCAGTGGAATTTTGCGTTTTAGCGAAAAAATACGGGTTGAAAACTTGAATGGGTTATGGTATAATAGATGCCGTAACAATTCGTATTTCCTTTCGCGCGTTTATACGGCAAAACTGGCAGGCGTTCTAAAGTCTGTTTTAAAACCGGAGAAATGCCAGAATTTTCGTTGAAAACGGAACAGATTCAAGGAAAAACCGCAGGAAAGGCTGTCGCCTTTCGAGGATTTTTGACACAGAAGACGTCCATTTGGGACGAAAAGACGGTTTTTCGGAGTTTTAAAGCAGACTCTAGCGCTGGCGCTGGACGTTGGTGGGATATGTGGGCGGACAGGTCTGCGCGGCGGAAGGCCGTGAACCATGTCAGGCGGGGAACCGAGCAGCATTAAGCGGAAGCTCCCGGGCGATGCAGGCTGCCTGTCCGCTCACATATCCCACTATTTTTATCCTCTTGCGCAAGAGGAGGTGGCAAGACGTGTATAAAGTTCTCTACCGAAAATACCGCCCCCGTTTCTTTGCCGACGTGGTGGGCCAGCCTCAGGTGACGCTTACCTTGAAAAGCGAGCTCACCCGGGGCCGGGTGGCCCATGCTTACCTGTTTACCGGTTCCCGGGGGACAGGCAAGACTACCTGCGCCAAAATCCTTTCCCGGGCTGTAAACTGCCTCTCTCCTGTGGACGGAGACCCCTGCGGCCAATGCGAGATCTGCCGGGGGCTGGAGGAGGGCTCCGTTCTGGACGTGGTGGAGATCGACGCGGCCAGCAACAACGGCGTGGAGAGCATCCGCACCCTGATCGAGGAGGCCAGCTTTACGCCGGCCGCGGCCAGATACCGGGTTTATATTATCGACGAGGTACACATGCTCAGCGTGCAGGCGTTTAACGCGCTTTTGAAGACGCTGGAGGAACCTCCTGCCCATGTGGTGTTTATTTTAGCTACCACAGAGGTCCACAAGCTTTTGCCCACGATCCTCTCCCGCTGCCAGCGCTTTGACTTTCATAGAATCGAGCCGGAGCTGATTGCCGGCAGATTGGAGGAAGTCTGCGGCCAGGAAGGGGCGGAAATCGACAGGGAGGCGGGGCTGCTGATCGCCCGTCTGGCGGATGGGGCCATGCGGGATGCCCTCTCTTTATTGGACCAGTGCTTGGGGCGGGGCCGACATGTGACGCTGGAAACCGTACAGGAGACTGCGGGAGTAACGGCGAGGGAGTATCTGGGGGAGCTGGCCCAGGCCGTGGCGGACCGGGACCCAGGCCCAGCCCTTGAGGGTATTGGGCGGCTGCACAGGGAGTCTAAGGATCTAAACCGGTTATGCGGGGAGCTGGCGGAGTACTTTCGTGGCCTGATGCTCTGCAAAACAATGCGAAACCCTGGACCCCTTTTGCAGAGTTCCGCCTCGGAGCGGGAAACCATGGAACGGCAGGCCCAGGCTATGAGCTTAGCGGACGTGCTCCATGGGCTGGATACCTTTGAAGAGACGCTGAATAAAATGCGCTATGGAAACCAGCGCACCCAGCTGGAGATGGCTTTTGTGCGCCTGTGCTCTCCGGAACTGGACGCCGGCCCCCAGGCGATTCTGCGGCGGTTGGAGGCATTAGAGCGGGGCGGGGCCGCCGCTTTGGAGGCCGGTGAAGTGGAACGCATCCAGCCCGCGGTCCCGGTTCCCTCTTCCCGGACCATCGGCCTGGACGCCCTGGACGACCCGCCTCCGCCTAAAGAGCCGCCCCGGGTTTCTCCCGCGCCGCCCCCCCGGCCAACGCCTCCGGATCCCCCTAAGGAGCCTACCCCGCCCGCTAAGCAGGCCCTGGATATCGCGGGGCTGTCAGCAGGGGCGGAACGGTTTATGGACTGGCCTGAGATTATGCAGGTGATTAAGGGCGCGGCTAAAAGCGTAGCCATGGCCTTTGAAGGCAGCGCAGCCTATGTCAATGGCGACTACCTGCTGATTGACGCACCTGAGATCGCCTTTGACCTTATGAAAAAGCACGAACAAAGGGACCGCCTGCGGGAGGCCGTACGCCAGGTAACCGGCCGGGTGTACAAATTAGGCCCCTACCGCAGGCCCGCCGCGCCGCAAGAAGAGGACCCCCTAGAGGCCCTTGCCCAGCGTGCCAAAGCAGCCGGGGTACCTGTTGAGGAAGAGTAACGCAAAAGCAGCGAACCTTTCGCTCCGCCCAATAAGCTGCCGGCACGGAATGGAGATAACGCCAAAAAATTGTCGTCTTATCTGCCGGCCGGACCGGTAGACGAGACCCTTGCCCCAAGGTCTAAAAAGAATAAACGCACAGGAGGAATTCATGATGAAAGCTAGACTGCCGCAGGGATATAATACGCCCGGGGCGGCTAATTTACAGCAGCTGGCCCGTCAGGCCCAAAAGATGCAGGAACAGATGGAGGCTATTACAGCGGAATTAGAGGAAAAGGAGTATTCGGCGGCAGCGGGGGGAGACGCCGTGAAAGCTACCGTTACCGGAAAGCTGGAGGTAAAGTCTGTGGAGATGAAGCCGGAGGTTATTGATCCGGAGGACGCGGAAATGCTGGGCGATCTGGTGACTGCCGCTGTCAACGAGGCCCTTCGCGCCGCCGCGAAGGAAAAGGACGAGCGGCTGTCCGCTGTATCCGGCGGCATGGGCGTGCCCGGCCTGTTTTGATGGACCGGTATCATGTGGCTCCTCTGGAGGCCCTGGTGGAAAAGTTTGAGAGCCTTCCGGGGATTGGACACAAGACCGCGCAGCGTCTGGCTTATCATGTGCTGGGCATGGGGGAGGCAGAGGCCCAGGCTTTTGCCCAGGCGGTTTTAGAAGCCCACGAGAAAATTCATTACTGCCCTGTCTGCTGCAACCTTACCGATGGCGAGCTGTGCCCTGTGTGCCGCAGCGCCGTCCGGGACCGGGGGCTTATTTGCGTGGTGGAGGACCCCAAAGACGTGTTTGCCATAGAGCGGGCCGGAGAGTATAATGGGATGTATCATGTCCTGCATGGCGCGATCTCTCCCTTGTCCGGCGTGGGCCCCGACCAGCTTCGGATCAAGGAGCTGCTGGCTCGGGTAGGTCCGGAGGTAAAGGAGGTTATTATGGCCACCAATCCCACTGTGGAAGGGGAGGCTACCGCCATGTACATCTCCCGGCTGCTAAAGCCTTTGGGCGTTGTGGTAACCCGCCTAGCCTACGGCATCCCCGTAGGCGGCGACCTGGAATACGCCGACGAGGTCACCCTCCAGCGCGCCCTGGAGGGCCGCCGGGAATTGTAAGGCGGCCGGACAGCCAAACCCCCTGTAAAATTTCCGCGCCGCCCCGCAAGCCGCCGGTACTGAATCAAAAAACAGAATGAAAGTTTCGCGGCTTCGCGCGGCGAACGTCATCACCTTCTTCAAAAGCGGCAGGGTTTGAGGGCCAGGACCGCCAGCGGCGGCCTTTCCAAGCCGGCCGGCGCGGCAGCGGATACTCAGCGCCCCAAGTCCTCCTGAAAGGAGAATGCAGCCATGCCCGGAAAAGAGAACGCCAAAACCATTGCGCAGAATAAGAAAGCGTATCACGACTATTTTGTAGAAGAAAGCCTGGAAGCCGGCATTGAGCTGGTGGGCACAGAGGTAAAGTCCCTGCGCCAGGGCCGGGCGAACCTAAAGGACTCCTGGTGCTCGGTGGTAGGCGGAGAGATGCTTCTCAACGGCTGCCACATCAGCCAATACGACTTTGGAAACATCTTTAACAAGGACCCGCTGCGGGTACGGCGCCTGCTGCTGCATAAGCGGGAAATTATGCGCTTGTACGGTCTTGTGAAGCAGCAGGGCTATTCCCTGATTCCCTTATCCCTGTATTTTAAAGGGAGCCGGGTAAAGGTGCAGATTGGCCTGTGCAAGGGCAAGAAGCTCTATGACAAGCGGGCGGATATGGCCGAGCGGGCCGCCAAGCGCGCCATTGAGCGAGCGGTGAAGGAGCAGAACCGCTGATTTCAAAAAATGGGGACAGCAAAGCATAGGCATTTCCGCAAGGATGCCTATGCTTTTTGCATCTTCCGTTCTGATACAGGGGCCAGGGCCGGCGGTTACATCAACATGTATTCCGCAGGGATAATCTCCACCACGTCGCCGTCCTCCCCGCTGCCTTTCACCATCAGGTTCAGCAGAGTGAAGCTGAATAATTCCATCTGCCCGGACCGGCTTTGGGATGGAGCTAGAAACACGGAGTAATAGGCGCGGTTCAGTAAGCAGCCGGCATTTTCAAAAACATCGTCGTCCAGCACCTGGCATCGCAGCAGTTCATCCGGGCTTTTTGGCTCTTCTGTAGGCCGCGCCTTGTCCTGGAACCATGTCAGGTAGCTGGCATATACGGATTCAAAGTTATTCCCATTTTTAATTGCTTTCATTTTGTTCACCCTCGTAAAGGCGGATATTTCACCGCCCCCTTAATCAATAATTTTCCCTCGCATAAGAGACAAGGTTATTATATCACACAAAGATTAGAGTGAAGTCTATTCACGAGAAATATAAAAAATTTATTTTAAAACTTTCGGCCGAATATACAGCAAAATTTTGTTTGTTTTATTCAAAAAAGTTATATCAGGAATCCTTCAAACAAAAAGCCAGACCTGACGGCAAGCCAGGTCCGGCTTTTGCTTCACTGAATTATTCGCGTGGTTCAAATTATTTTAAACCAGCTTAAAACCAATACATACTATACTGATTCTTAAGCGCGTCTGCGGGCTGGGAAAATTTACTGGTCGGCCTTGTAAGCCTCGTAGCCCTTCCTGTAAATCTCCATGTAGCGGGGCAGCTTCATGCCTTCGAAGCCGGCCACATACTCGGCCCAGTCAGCCTCCACGTCCTTCTGGCCAGTGACAAAGTAGCCGCGCCACTCTTCACGGTAGGTTTCCATATCGGTGTTGATCTGGGTGCGCTCAGTGGTCTCGTCAGTGGTATAGTACCGGGTGAAGGGAGCCCAAACCTCTTTAGAGAAGTAATTGCGCAGACCTTCCACAGCCTCCAGGGCGCAGGGCCAGGTCTCGCCGCCCTTAAAGAACTCGTTGGTGGCGACAGAGGGGTTGGCGCCGCCAGCCCACGGCACGTACTCGGCCAGAACCTGCTCAAAGGTACGGCCGTCGGGATCTTTCATAACCTTGTCGGTCAGGGCCAGTCCGCCGGGAGAGTCGGGATCCTCTTCATAGGTTTCGTCCTTAACGCCCATGAAGTAGCTGATAATGCCTTCCTCGGAATACCAGTGGTCCATCCACTGCATAGCGGCCTGAATGGCGCTTTCGCCCTTTTCCTGGCACTTGTAGGTAATCATAAACTGCGCGGCCTCGCTGGCGGGCAGGGAGTAAGAGGCATACTCTTTAAAGCCGCTGGGACCTTCCAGAGGCTCTTTGAAGCCAACAGAAAGTTCCTCGTAAGGAGAGTTAGACACAGGGCTGTTGTTGACGAAGATGTAGTTCAGCGCCCGGCCGGTGGTACATTTGGCTATCTCCTGGGCATAGTCCATGGTGAAGATGTCCTGGTCGATCAAGCCCTCGCTGTACAGCTGGTGCAGCCAGGTAAGCAATTCCTTATAGCGGTCGCTGGTGTAGCCATACTGTAGCTCGCCGGCATCGTCTACAAAGACAGTGGAGTGAGAAGAGCCGCGGTTGGAAAGGCCAAAGGAGCCTAGGAAGATGCCTTCCAGACCGCCCATGTCCGAACAGGTCAGGGGGATCTCGTCGGCCTGGCCGTTCTCATTGTAATCCAGGTCCTTGCAAGCCTTCAGATACTGGTAGAATTCTTCCGTGGTTTTGGGGGCCTCCATGTTCACCTTGGCCAGCACATCGGAATTGTACCACAGCTTGGAACCGGCCCGGATGGCGTCGCCGGCCAGAATGTAGGGAGCGCCGTAAACCTTGCCATCTTCCAGAGTAACCGCGTCCTGGGCGGTGGGATACTGGTCAAACCAGCCCTGGAGGTTGGTCATCCACTCGGGATGGTCGGAAAGGGGCACGAACAGCTCTTCGGCGGCGTACTTGGCCTGGTCGGCGTTGCCCACGCTCATCTTGAAGAGGATGTCCGGAACCTCGCCGGAGGCCAGCATCAGGCTCAGCTGGGTGGCCCGGTCGGAGGAGGGGATCTCCTGGAATTCAATGTGGATGCCGGACTCTTCGGCATAGTTCTTAATGATAACCATGTCGTCAAAGTTGCCCTGAATTTCGGACTGGCTTACAGCCGCTGTCAATTCAATGGGATTGTCCGGGCCATAGACGGCGTCGCCGCCTTCGGCGGGCTCACTGTCTTCCTTGCCGCTGTCGCTGGCTTCAGACTTTGAGGAGCTCTCGTCCTTCGCCGCAGTGGAGCTCTCCTGCTTAGAGGAGCTCTCGTTTCCGCCTCCGCCGCAAGCAGCCAAGCCCAGAATCAGGGCCGCTGCCAGCAACAAGGCAATGATGCGTTTTTTCATGATTTTACCTCCTGGTTTGCGGGAATCCGCCGCCTGCGGTCGTGGGGACTTTGTCCCCACACCCCTACCACCTTTTGAAAGAAGGTGATGACGTTCGCTGCGCGAAGTCACGAAACTTTTCCCCGAATTTTTCCGGCTTGGCGCCGGTAGCTTCTGCCTCGTGGCCGAAGGTACGCTGTTTTGTCTAGCTTTCGGGCGTGGGGGTGGGGGATTGGGCCGGCGGACGCCGCTTTTTTATTCTGACGGCCGGTGGCCGGGAGAATCAGCCCTTTACGGCGCCGATCATGACGCCTTTTACAAAGAACCGCTGGACAAAGGGATAGATAATCAGCATGGGAATGCTGGACACCACAATGACGGAATATTTGATGGTCTCGGCCCGCATGGCCTGCCGGGCCATTTCGTCAGAGCCCATGGTCATCAGTGACTGGGCGTTGTTTAGAGTAAGCACCTTTCGCAGGTACAGCTGCAGGGGCGCCAGCTTGTCGTCGCTGATGTACAAAAGGGCGCTGAAGTAGCTGTTCCAATGGCCTACGCCATAGTATAGGGCGATAACCGCCAGCACAGGGCCCGACAGCGGAAGGATAATCCGCAACAGCGTGCCCAGGGGCGAGCAGCCGTCAATTTCCGCCGCCTCTTGGAGCTCGTAGGGAATGGACGTCATAAAGTAGGTGCGCATGATAATCATATTGTACACAGAGATGGCTCCCGGAAGGATCAGCGCCAGCCAGTTGTTCATCAGGCCCAGGGTTTTGCCCACCATCAGATAGGTGGGAATCAGGCCGCCGGAGAAGAACATGGTGAAGGTAATCAGCTTCATCAGCACGCTCTTGCCCCACAGATCCCGGCGGGAAAGAGGAAACGCGGCTAAAACCGTCATCACCAGGTTCACGGCCGTACCGGCAAACAGGATGATAATGGAGTTCCGGAAGCCCCAGATAATATTCTGGTTTTTAAAGACCTCTTTATAGTTTTCTAAGGTCAGGTCCACCGGCCAGAGAATCATTTTGCCGGAGGTAACGGACATGGCATCGCTAAAAG